>DATFDV010000091.1:0-46052 GCA_035251855.1 Burkholderiales bacterium
AGGCCCGACATGAACGCGCTGTAGCTCATGCCGTGCTCGCGCACCGCGGCGTTGATGCGCGCGATCCACAGCGCGCGGAAGGTGCGCTTCTTGTTGCGGCGGTCGCGATAGGCGTACTGCCCGGCCTTCATCACCGCCTGCTTGGCGATGCGGTAGACGTTCTTGCGGCGGCCGCGGAAGCCTTTGGCCTGTTTCAGGACCTTCTTGTGGCGCGCGCGCGCCGTGACTCCACGCTTGACTCTTGGCATGGCGGCTCCGCTATGCCGAGTAAGGCAGCATGGCCCGCACCGCTGCCGTGTTGGTGGAGTTCACCGCGCTGCGACGCCGCATCTGGCGCTTGCGCTTGGTGGTCTTCTTGGTAAGGATGTGGCGCTTGTAGGCGCCGCCGCGCTTGATACTGCCGCTCGCGCGCACTTTGAAGCGCTTCGCCGCGCCCCGCTTGGATTTCATCTTAGGCATACGTCTCTCTCTTCTCGTATGACGCCGGGCGGCCCGCTGCGCGGACGCTTTAAGCCACGGCCATCACTTGTAGGCCCTGCTCTTTACTTCATTAAGCGGGCTTTGCTGCAACTTTAGCTGCCGGCGCCTTGGGCTTGTCCGGCTTTACCTTCTCCGCCTTCGCCTTCGGCGGCGGCGGGCCCTTCTTCTTCGGCGCCAGCACCATCACCATCTGGCGGCCTTCGAGCTTCGGGAACTGCTCCACCACGCCGACCGCATCGAGGTCCTTGCGCACCCGCTCGAGCAGCCGCTCGCCGAACTCCTTGTGCGCCATCTCCCGGCCGCGGAAGCGCAGCGTCACTTTCGCCTTGTCGCCTTCGTCGAGGAACTGGATCAGCTTGCCGAGCTTGATCTTGTAGTCGCCCTCGTCGGTGCCGGGCCGGAACTTGATTTCCTTGACCTGGATCTGCTTCTGCTTGAGCTTCGCCTCGTGCGCCTTCTTCTGCTCGCGATAGCGGAACTTGCCGTAGTCCATCAGCTTGCAGACCGGCGGTACCGCCAGCGGCGCGATCTCCACCAGGTCCACGTTCTGCTCCTCGGCCAGCCGCAGGGCCTCCACGGTCGTCTTGATGCCGAGCTGGTCACCGTTTTCCGCTACCAGGCGCACCTCCGGGGCGGTGATTTCCCGGTTGATGCGCTGCGATCTTTCGAGTGCGATGTGTGAAAAGCTCCTTCGTTCGTTGAAAAAATTGGCCGTGCTTACGACGCTTTCGCCAGAGCTCGCATTTCCGAGTCTAGGCGGGCGATGAAGGCCTCGAGCGGCATTGCGCCGAGATCTTCGCCGCTGCGCGTGCGCACGGCCACCGTTCCAGCCTGCACTTCCTTGTCGCCGACCACCACCTGGTAGGGCAGCTTCTGCAGGCTATGTTCGCGAATCTTATAAGAAATCTTCTCGTTCCGCAAATCCAAAATCACCCTAAATCCTTGATTCGCTAGTTCATTTCTCACGCGCGTGCAGTACTCGGCCTGCCGCTCGGTGATGTTCATGACCACCAGCTGCTGCGGCGCTAGCCACAGGGGGAACGCGCCGGCGTAGTGCTCGATCAGGATGCCGATGAAGCGCTCGAAGGAGCCGACGATCGCGCGGTGGAGCATGACCGGGGTGTGGCGCGCATTGTCCTCGCCGACGTACTCCGCGCCGAGGCGGCCGGGCATGCTGAAATCGACCTGCATGGTGCCGCATTGCCAGACGCGCCCGATGCCGTCCTTCAGGGAGTACTCGATCTTCGGGCCATAGAAGGCACCCTCCCCTGCACTCACCGAGAAGTTCACATTCGAACGACGTAATGATTCTTTCAAGGCTTCCTCGGCCTTATCCCAGCTTTCATCCGAGCCGATGCGCTTCGCCGGCCGCGTCGCCACCTTGTAGATGATGTCGCTGAAGCCGAAATCGCGGTACACCTTCTGCAAGAGCACGGTATAGGCCACGCACTCGCCGAGGATCTGCTCCTCGGTGCAGAAGATGTGGCCGTCGTCCTGCACGAAACCCCTAACGCGCATCAGGCCGTGGAGCGAGCCGGAGGGCTCGTTGCGGTGGCACGAGCCGAACTCGCCGTAGCGCAGCGGCAGGTCCCGGTAGCTGCGCACGCCCTTGTTGTAGATCAGGATGTGGCCCGGGCAGTTCATCGGCTTTACCGCGTAATCGCGGTTCTCCGACGAGGTGGTGAACATGTTGTCGCGGAAGTTCTCCCAGTGGCCGGTGCGCTCCCACAGGCTGCGGTCGAGGATCTGCGGACCCCGCACTTCCTGGTAGCCGTTGTCGCGGTACACGCGGCGCATGTACTGCTCGACCGCCTGCCACAGCGACCAGCCTTTCGGGTGCCAGAAGACCAGGCCCGGCGCTTCCGGCTGCATGTGGAAGAGGTCGAGCTGCGTACCCAGGGTCCGGTGGTCGCGCTTCTCCGCCTCCTCGAGCATCTTGAGGTAGGCCTCCTGGTCCTCTTTCTTCCCCCAGGCCGTGCCGTAGATGCGCTGGAGCATCTCGTTCTTCGAGTCGCCGCGCCAGTACGCCCCGGCAACGCGCATCAGCTTGAAGGTCTTCAGCTTGCCGGTCGAAGGCACGTGCGGCCCGCGGCACAGGTCGATCCAGTTGCCCTGGCCGTAGAGCGAGATGGTGTCCTTCTCCGGGATCGAAGCGATGATCTCGGCTTTGTATTTTTCCCCCTGGCTCCTGAAGAACTCCACCGCTTCGTCCCGCGGCATTTCCCGGCGCACCACGGGCAAGTCCTTCTTCGCGATCTCGCTCATGCGCTTCTCGATCGCCGCGAGATCCTCCGGCGTGAAAGGCCGCTTGTACGAGAAGTCGTAGTAGAAGCCGTTCTCGATCACCGGGCCGATGGTGACCTGCGCCTCGGGAAACAGCTCCTTCACCGCGTGCGCGAGCAGGTGCGCGGTCGAGTGCCGGATGACGTCGACCCCTTCAGGGTCGCGCTCGGTAATGATTTGGATTTCTGAATCTGATTGAACCAGATAACCAGTGTCGACGAGCTTTCCGTTCACCTTGGCCGCAAGCGCGGCGCGCGCGAGGCCGGCGCCGATCGACGCGGCGATCTCGGCTACGGTGACGGGTCCGGGAAACGACTTCGACGAGCCGTCGGGGAGACGGAGAGTGATCACTGCGTGGGCATTTCTGCGAGCATGCATACTATCACGATGAACCTTCGCCTCTGCGCCGCGCTTGGCCCGTACGACCACGTGCGCGACCTGCGCCCGCAGGGCATCGACCTCAACCTCCTCGAGCTATCGGTGGAGGAGATCTTCTTCCGCTTCACCAAGTTCCGCGAATGGCAGGTATCGGAGATGTCGTTCGGCAAGGTGATCTCGATCATGGCCGAGGAGCGCCCGGAGATCATCGCCATCCCGGTGTTCGTCTCGCGCGTGTTCCGCCATTCCGCGATCTACGTGGGCGACTCCTCGGGCATCAAGACCCCCAAGGATCTCGAGGGCAGGCGCGTCGGCATCCCGGAGTGGGGACAGACCGCCGGGATCTACGTGCGCGGCTTCCTGCAGCACGATTACGGCGTCGACCTCGCATCGATCGACTGGCGCCAGGCCGGCGTGCGCCAGCCCGGCCGGGTGGAGAAGATCCAGCTGCGGCTGCCGCCGGGGGTACGCGTGCAGCCGATGCCCGAGCACACCCTCGCCGGCATGCTCGCAGCCGGCGAGATCGATGCCGCGATCTCGGCGCGCGACCCTGGGGGCAAACGCCTGTTCGCCGAGCATCGCGAGCTCGAGGCGGCGCACTTCCGCAAGACCGGCATCTTCCCGATCATGCACGTGGTCGCGCTGCGCCGCGATGCTTACGAGCGCGACCGCTGGATCGCGATGAACCTCCTCAAGGCTTTCGAGGAAGCGAAGCAGCGCAGCCTCGAGCGCTTCGCCGACATCGGCGCTTCGCAGGGACCGATGGCGTGGATCTCCGACCACGCGCGGCAATGGCAGGCAATTGCGGGTGCGGACTTCTGGCCCTACGGCGTCGAGCCGAACCGGCGCACGCTCGAAGCGTTCGTCCAGTACGGCTTTGAACAAGGCGTGTGCAAACGGCGCCTGAAGGTGGAGGAGCTGTTCGCGCCGGAAACGCTCGAGCGCGCGAAGATCTAGTCCAGCTTTATCCCGATGTCTTTGACCACCTTGGCGTACTTCGCATAGTCGCGCTGGATCAGCGCGGCGAACTCCTCCGGCGACGCGATGTAGGGATCGAGTCCGCCTGCCGCGTTCAGCTTCTGCTTGACGTCCGGCGATTCCAGCACCCGCCGTAACTCGGTTCTCAAACGCTGGAGAACCCCTTCGGGCAGGTTCGCGGGCCCAAATAACCCGAGCCAGATCGAGTTCTCCAGCCCCGGGTAGAACTCGCCGATCGTCGGCAGCTCCGGATACTGCGCCGAGCGCTGCCCGCCCGACACCGCGAGCGGCCGCAGCCGGCCGGCCTTGATCTGCGGCGCGTTCGAGCTCCCCGACCACATCGCCATGGTTTCGCCCGCCACGGTGGCAGTGGCCGCCGGCGCGCCGCCCTTGTAGGGCACGTGCAGCAGGTTGAGGCCGGCGCGCTGCTTGAGCATTTCCATGGTGAGGTGGTGCTGGCTGCCATTGCCGCCGGAGGCGTAGGCGAGCGGCGGATTGGCATTCTTCGCGTAGGCGATGAATTCCTGGAAGGTGCGTACCGGCAGCGAAGGATTCACCGTCAGCACGAACTGGTTCACCGCGACCGGGGCGACCGGCGTAAGGTCGCGCAGGGTGTCGAGCGGCATCTTGTACAGATGCGGGTTGATGGTGATCTGGCTGTCGGCGAGCAGCCCCAGCGTGTGGCCGTCGGGCGCCGCCTTGGCCACCAGGTCGGTGGCGATGTTGCCGTTGGCGCCGGCGCGATTCTCCACCACCACCGGCTGGCCGATGCTTTCCGACAGCTTCGCCGCCACCACGCGCGCCGCGATGTCCGGCGCCCCGCCGGGCGGGATCGGCACGAGAATGGTGATCGGCCGCTGGGCGAGCGCCGCGGTCGAGAACAGGGCAAGCAAGACGATCGCGCGGATCTTCATCTCGTCCCGGAATATTGGTAGGCGCGATTGGACTCGAACCAACGACCCCCACCATGTCAAGGTGGTGCTCTAACCAGCTGAGCTACGCGCCTAGATCGAAGGGCAAGAAGCCGCCCTAACGTCAGTCATAATTTTACGATGGATCTCATCCTCTGGCGCCACGCCGAAGCCGAAGACGGCGTTCCCGATCTCGAGCGCCGGCTGACGGCGAAAGGCCGCAAGCAAGCCGAGCGCGTCGCGCAGTGGCTGCTGCAGCGCATGCCCGCACGCTTCATCCTGCTCTCGAGCCCCGCCACCCGCGCGCAGCAAACCGCCGAAGCGCTGGGCGTGCCGATCAAGATTGACCGCACGCTCGCGCCGGGCGCGGCGCCGGCGGCCATCGTGAAGGCGAGCGGCTGGCCGGACTACAAGGGCGCGGTGATCGTGGTGGGCCACCAGCCGGACCTCGGCCTCGCACTCGCTTATCTCCTCGGCGCTACCGGCAGCTTCAGCGTCAAGAAGGGTGCGCTCTGGTGGGTCAGCAACCGGGTGCGCGACGAGAAAGACCAGGTCGTGGTGCGCGCCACGATGTCACCTGACCTGCTGTAACACCGACACTTTCTTGTCGGACAGGCCGCTCACCTCGAGCTTCATGCCGACCGCTTTCCAGTGGCGCGCTTCGGCCTCGAGCGCATCGGCCGACAGCGGATTGTCGTCGAGCCAGGACTGCGGCAGGTCGAGGGCGAAGCCGCCGGCGTCGGCGGCGACGCGCAGGAACGGCAGCCGGGCGTCGGTGCGGCTGCGCAGGATCAGCGAGGCGAGGCGCAGCGCGAACACCAGCTTCCAGTCAGCCGCCTCGAACCCCGCATCTTGCACCTTGCCGAGCTTGCCGCGGTGCGCGAGCACGATGCGCGCGAGCCGCGCCTGCTCCATGCGCGAGAAGCCGGGCATGTCGGCGTTCGACAGGACGTAAGCCGAATGCTTGTGGTACGCGGCGTGAGCGATGGAAAGCCCGGTCTCGGCAAGCCGCGCCGCCCACTCGAGCATCAGGCGGTCGGGATCGTCGTCGCGATCCGCACCGGGCGTGAGGGCATCGAAAACCAGAAGCGAGAGGCTGCGCACGCGTTCGGCCTGGGCCGCGTCGACGTGGTAGCGGCGCATGAACTGCGCCACCGTCGCCTCGCGCATGTCGCGGTGCTGCACGCGGCCGAGCAGGTCGTAGAGCACGCCGTGGCGCAGTGCGCCCTCGGAGACCTTCATCGACTCCAGGCCGAGGGCGTCGAAGGCGGCGATCATGATGGCGAGCCCGCCGGGCAGCACCGGCGCGCGGTTCGGCCGCAGGCCGGCGATGCGATCGGGATCGGCCTTTTCATGCTTGATCAGCACACCTCGCAGGCGGTCGAGGCCTTCCCGGGTAATTCCTTCCGCAGCCAATCCGTTCTCGCGCAGGATGTTTTCGATTGCGCGCGCAGTGCCGGAGGAGCCGACCGCTTCATTCCAGCCGGCCTGCCGATAGCCTTGCACCAGCGCGGCAAGCTCCTGGCGTGCGGCCAGCTCGGCCGCCTTCATGCGCGCCTTGTCGATCCTGCCGTCGGGAAAATACTTCAGGCTGAAGCTGACGCAGCCCATGTACAGCGATTCGGTGAGCAGCGGATCGAAGCCGGTGCCGATGATGAATTCGGTCGAGCCGCCGCCGATGTCGACCACCAGGCGGCGTTGCGCCGATGCGGGCAGCGAATGCGCGACGCCAAGGTAGATGAGGCGCGCTTCCTCGCGGCCGGAGATCACCTCGATCGGAAAGCCGAGCGCGGCGCGCGCTTCGCGCAGGAACTGCGGCGAATTTTTTGCCACTCGCAGCGCGTTGGTGCCGACCACGCGCACCGCCGGCCGCGGAAAGCCGCGCAGGCGCTCGCCGAACTTGGCGAGCGCCTCGAGCGCCGCGGCCTGGGTGGCGCGGTCGATGCGCTTCTCGGCGGTGAGCCCGCCGCCCAGGCGCACCACCTCGCGCACCGCGTCGAGCGGATAGATCTGGCCATCGACCACCCGGCCGATCTGCAGGTGGAAGCTGTTCGACCCGAGGTCGACCGCGGCCAGCGTGTCGTGACGCCCCATCGGGGCTAAGTTATCAGAACTACATGAGTAGAATGAGCTGCTGGCTGTCCGTCGATGAACCGCAGAATTCCCCTCCCGGCGCAGTTCCTCAATCGCGAGCTCGGCTTCCTGGCGTTCAATCGCCGCGTGCTCGCGCAGGCGGCCGACGACACGGTGCCGCTGCTCGAGCGGCTGCGCTTCATCACCATCGTCTCGTCGAACCTGGACGAGTACTTCGAGATCCGCGTCGCCGGGCTGAAGGAGCAGATCAAGCTCGGGCTGCCCGAGCCGGGCCCGGATGGCCGCGCGCCGACCGAGGTGTTCGAGGCGGTGAGCCGCGAAGCGCACGCGCTGGTCGCCGAGCAGTACCTGCTCCTCAACCAGACGGTGCTGCCGGCGCTCGCCGCCCAGGGCATCGTGTTCCCCAAGCGCGAGGAATGGAGCGCGGCGCAGCGCCAGTGGATCCGCGACTACTTCTTCCGCGAGCTGCTGCCGGTGCTCACGCCGATCGGCCTCGATCCGGTGCACCCGTTCCCGCGCGTGTTCAACAAGAGCCTCAACTTCGCCGTCGAGCTCGCCGGGCCGGACGCCTTCGGGCGCAACTCGGGCGCCGCGATCGTGCAGGCGCCGCGCGCCCTGCCGCGCGTGATCCGGCTGCCGCAGGCGCTCGCCGGCGAGGCGGAGTACGCGTTCGTGTTCCTCTCCTCGATCCTGCACGCCCACATGGGGGAGCTCTTCTCCGGCATGAACGTGCAGGGCTGCTACCAGTTCCGCGTCACGCGCAACTCGGACCTGTTCGTCGAGGAGGAGGAGATCAAGAACCTGCACACCGCGCTGCAGGGGGAGCTGTTCCACCGCCACTTCGGCGACGCCGTACGGCTGGAAGTGGCGGACAACTGCTCGCAGCGCATGGTGGAGTTCCTGCTGCAGCAGTTCGGCCTGCGCGAGGCCGACCTCTACCGCGTCGACGGGCCGGTCAACCTCTACCGCCTGCGCGAGGTGCCCGAGCAGGTGGCGCGCCCCGATCTCAAGTACCCGCCATTCCAGCCCGGCCTGCCGCCGGCGCTCGACAGCGGCGAGCTGTTCGAGGTGCTGAAGAAGCAGGACGTGCTGCTGCACCACCCGTTCCAGTCGTTCCTGCCGGTGATCGACTTCATCCGCACCACCGCCAACGATCCCAGCGTGATCGCCATCAAGCAGACGGTGTACCGCACCGGCACCGACTCGGAGCTGATGGAGATCCTGGTCGACGCCGCGCGCAAGGGGAAGGAAGTCACCGTGGTGGTCGAGCTGATGGCGCGCTTCGACGAGGAGGCGAACCTCAACTGGGCGGCGCGACTCGAGGAAGTCGGCGCGCACGTGGTCTACGGCGTGGTCGGCCACAAGACCCACGCCAAGATGTCGCTGATCGTGCGGCGCGAGGAGCAGGACCACAAGAAGGTGCTGAAAAGGTACGTCCATCTCGCCACCGGCAACTACCACCCGAGGACCGCGCGCCAGTACACCGACTTCGGCCTGCTCACCGCCAACGAGGAGATGTGCGCCGACGTCGCCGAGGTGTTCAAGCAGCTCACCGGCCTCGGGCGCGCCGGCAAGATGAAGCACCTGTGGCAGTCGCCGTTCACGCTGCACAAGCGCGTGGTGGCCGCGATCCGCAACGAGGCGGCGCAGGCCGCCGAGGGCAGGCCGGCGCGCATCATCGCCAAGATGAACGCGCTGCTCGAGCCGCAGATCATCGAGGAGCTCTATGCCGCCTCCGCCGCCGGCGTGAAGATCGAGCTGATCGTGCGCGGGGTGTGCGCGCTCAAGCCCGGCGTGCCGGGCCTGTCGGAGAACATCCGCGTGCGCTCGGTGGTCGGGCGCTTCCTCGAGCACACGCGCATCTTCTACTTCCACGCCGCCGGCGCCGAGAACGTGTACCTGGCGAGCGCAGACTGGATGGACCGCAACTTCTTCCGCCGCATCGAGCTGTGCTTCCCGGTGCTCGACGCCGCGCTCAAGCGCCGCGTGATCCGCGAGGGCCTGCAGGCCTACCTCGACGACAACTGCCAGGCCTGGGTGATGAACGGCGATGGCGGCTATGAGAGACTGAAGCCGCGGCGCGGACGGCGGCGCTCGGCTCAGGAGGAGCTGCTATTCACGCTCGGGATCCCCACGTAGAAGAGAGCCCGCATAAAGGGAAAACCGGCCTGCGGCGCATCCTCGCCGCGATCCAGTATTCGCTGTCCGGCCTTGCCGCCGCCGCACGGCACGAAGTCGCCTTTCGCCTCGAGCTCGCCATGGTGGCGCTGCTCGCGCCGCTCGCCCTCTGGCTCGGCGACACCGGCGTCGAGCGCGCGCTGCTGCTCGGTTGCCTGCTCCTGGTGCTGATCGTCGAGCTGATCAACTCGGCGATCGAGGCCGCCGTCGACCGCATCTCGTTGGAGCATCACCGCCTGGCGAAGCGCGCCAAGGACATCGGCGCCGCCGCGGTGATGCTCTCGCTGGTGAATGCCGGCGTGGTCTGGCTGCTGCTGATCCTCGACTAGGATCGGCGCCGGCCGTCCACGCTGAGCGCGCCCGGTCCGACGGCGGCGACGAACAGCATCCCGCCGATGATCGCCAGATTCTTCAGGAAGTGGTTCATCTGGTTGGCGTACTGCGCGGGGTCGACTTCCCAGAAGCGGTGCGCGGCAAAGGCGGCGATCGCCGTGAACAGCGCAAGCAGCAAGGCCGCCCAGCGCGCCTTCCAGCCCAGGACCAGCAGGATGCCGCCGCCGAGCTCGATCGCGATGGCGACCCAGACCATCACGTCCGGCATCGGGAAGCCGAGCTTCGCGAAGTAGCCGGCGCTCCCCGCCACCGCCATGAGCTTGCGGTAACCGGCGACTAGAAACACCAGCGAAAGCAGGATGCGGCCGACGAGCAGTGCGCTATGGTTCATGGTGCCTCCCCTCGTTGTTATGAATCGATTCTAGCGCTCAGCCGCGCGCCACGCGAATCACGCCCTTCAGCTGCCGCACCAGCGCGAGGGCGCGCTTGAGCTGAGCCACGTTGGCGACATCGAAAGTGAAGCGCATGAACGCCAGCTCGTCGCGCGTCTGCGTGCGCACCGCGGTGACGTTGATCTTCTCGCGCGCCAGCGCATCGCCGATGTCGCGCAGCAGGCCGCGCCGGTCGCTCGCGGTGACCGCCATGTCGACGGTATAGACCGAATCGGTCGTGCCCCACGCGGTCTCCATGACGCGCTCCGGGTGCGCCTCGGCCAGGCGTTTCAGGCTGGCGCAGTCCTCGCGGTGCACGGAGACGCCCTTGCCGCGCGTGACGAAGCCGCGGATCGCGTCCGGCGGCACCGGCTTGCAGCATTTGGCGAGCTGCGTGGCGAGGCCGCCCATGCCCACCACGAGCATGGACGCCTTGCCCACCCCGGTTTTCTTTTTCCTGACCTCAGGAGCCGCTACGGCTGGCGTATCGGCCCCCTTGAGCGCGACCTGCAATTGCCTCAAGTTGACTTCGTCGCGCGCCACGGCCGCGAACATCTCGTCGGGCTTGCCGAAGCCCAGCTTGGTCGCCAGCGCCTCCAAGCTAACGTGCGTCGCCCCCTCGCGGCGCAGTTCCTTCTCCACCACCGCACGGCCGGCGGCGACGGTCTCGGCGAGCGCCTTGGCATTGAACCACTGCCGGATCTTGTGGCGCGCGCGCGCGCTGTGGACGAAGCCGCGCTCCGCGTTCAGCCAGTCGCGCGACGGGCCGCCGCTTTTCGCCGCCACGATCTCGACGCGCTGGCCGCTGGCGAGCGGCTTATCCAGCTTGACCAGGTGGCCGTCGACCCGCGCGCCGCGGCAGCGGTGGCCCAGGTCGGTGTGCAGCGCGTAGGCGAAGTCGATCGGCGTCGAGCCCGCCGGCAGGTCGACCACCCGGCCCTGCGGCGTAAGCACGTAGATGACGTCGTCCAGTGTAGGCCGCTTGATGGGCACTTCGTCGCGCCAGGCTAGAAGCTGGCGCAGCCAGGCCACCTTCTGCTCGAACGCTTTCGAAGCTTTGGCCTTCTCCTTGTATTGCCAGTGCGCGGCGATGCCGTACTCGGCCTGGCGGTGCATCTCCTCGGTGCGGATCTGCACTTCGAGGGTGCGGCCGCGCGGGCCGAGCACCGCGGTATGCAGTGACTGGTAAAGGTTGCCCTTAGGGCGCGAGATGTAGTCGTCGAACTCCTTCGGGATCGGCTGCCACACGTTGTGCACCACGCCGAGCGCGGCGTAGCAGTCCTTCACCTCCGGCACGATCACGCGGAGCGCGCGCACGTCGTACACCTGGCTGAAGTCCAGGCTCTTGCCGCGCATCTTGTTCCAGATGGAATAGATGTGCTTCGGCCGGCCGGTGATCTCGGCCTTCACGCCGAGGGCGGCGAGCTCCTGTCCCAGCGTCTTGATCGCCGCGGCGATGTACTGCTCGCGCTCCACGCGCTTCTCATCGAGCATGCGGGCGATGCGCTTGTAGACCTCGGGCTCGAGGAAGCGCAACGACAGGTCCTCGAGCTCCCACTTCAGCTGCCAAACACCCAGGCGGTTGGCAAGCGGCGCGTAGATGTCCAGCGTCTCGCGCGCATAGGACGCTTTTTCCTCGGAAGGGTTTTTTGCCAAAAAGCGCAGAGTCTGGGTCCGGCTCGCCAGGCGGATGAGCACCACGCGCACGTCCTCGGCCATGCCGAGCACCATCTTGCGCAGGATCTCGTTCTGCTCGCGAGGCGTGCCGCGCGTCGCCAGGCGCAGCTGGTAGAGCTTCTCCACGCCGCCCGCCAGCGCCGCGACCTCCTCGCCGACGAGCTCATGAAGCTTCTGCGGGTCGGCCAGGTACTTGGGTGCAGCGAACAGCACTCCCGCCGCGCGCGCCGCTGCATCGACGCCGATCGCCGCGAGGTTGCCGGCGAGCCCCAGCCCATGCGCCCACACCGGCTCGCCGCTGGAGAGCACCTGGCCGGCGTAGAGCGGCTCGGCGAGCTCGAGCGCGCGGCCGATCAGCGCGCGTTCGGTCGCCGGCAGACCCGCAGCGAGCGGCTCGAGCGCCGCAGCGCCGGACAGAGGATGAAGCTGGACCACCGAGACCATGCGGTATTTTACGGGGATGGGCTGGCTCACCGACTGGCGGCGCAAGCGCGTGCTGCGCCGGCATCAGATCGACGACGCGCTGTGGCGCAGGGCCGTGGATGGCTTGGAGTTCATCAATCGCCTCCCACCTTCCAAGGCCGATTCCCTCAAACGACTATGCCTGCTGTTCCTCGCGGAGAAGCAGTTCGCCGGCACGCACGGCCTGGAAGTGAGCGACGCGATGCGCGTGTCGATCGCGGCGCAGGCCTGCCTGCCGGTGCTCGAGCTCGGACTGGACTGGTACGCCGGCTTCACCGGCGTGGTGGTGTATCCCGGCGACTTCCGCGTGCGCCGCGTCGAGACCGACGAGCACGGCGTGGTGCACGAGTGGGACGACGAGCTCGCCGGCGAGGCGATGCCGGGCGGCCCGGTTGTACTTTCCTGGGACGCCATGGCGAACGACCCGCAGATGAACGTGGTGATCCACGAATTCGCGCACAAGCTCGACATGCTGAGCGGCGCCGCCGACGGGCTGCCACCGCTGCACGTGGGCATGTCGCGCGAGGCCTGGATCGCCGCGTTCAAGGGAGCCTACGAAGGCTTCTGCGACGCGGTGGAACGCGGCAAGGAAACGTGGCTCGATCCGTACGCGGCCGAGCACCCCTCGGAATTCTTCGCCGTGATCAGCGAGGCGTTCTTCAAGGATGCTGCCCAGACCCGGCGGCGCTATCCCGAGGTCTTCGCCCAGCTCAGGCTCTTCTACAAACAGGACCCTTCATGACCACCGTGCGCAAGCTGACGCAATACGTGCCGCTCACTCGCGAGGAGTTCGGCCGGCGGTTCTTCGAGCGCTTCTACGATCCGGCTTTCGACACGGTGAAGAGCGAGCTGGAGAAAGTCTGCGAGCGCGCCTGGGATGGCTACATCAAGTACCGCAAGTCGCCGCGCACCCAGGCGGCGGGGCCGGAATTCTCCGATCCCGCGTTTCAACTGCCGGTGGAATGGCTGCAAACGCGCCAGGCAATCCAGGAAGCGGAGCTCAAGCAGAAAAACCTCTCGTCGCCTTCCCGCATCCTGATCGTCAGCGGCGCCACACGCAGCGAGCACACCTGCCCGGGCGAAGTCTCCAAGACGCGCCGCCTCGCCGCTCACGCGGCAAAGACCATCGAAGCGCAAGGCGGCTGCGAGGTCGACCTGCTCGACCTGTCGCATCTGGCGGACGAGCCGTGGCTGGTGATCCATCCCTGCAAGGCCTGCGTCTCGACCTCGATGGCGTTGTGCCACTGGCCGTGCAGCTGCTATCCGAACCACGCCATGGGCCAGACCAACGACTGGATGGCAAAAATCTACCCCCGCTGGGTCGCCGCGCATGGGGTATTCCTGCTCTGTCCGGTGCACTGGTATCAGGCGCCGGCCAGCCTCAAACTGATGATGGACCGCCTGGTGTGTGCCGACGGCGGTAACCCCGATCCGACCACCACGCGCGGCAAGGACCCGGCCGCGGCCAAGGCGCTCGAGCTCGCCGGCTGGCCGTATCCGCGCCATCTGGCCGGCCGCGCCTTCGCGGTGCTCGCGCACGGCGACTCGCAAGGGCACGAAGGCGTGCGCGAGGCGCTCACCGCATGGTTGTCGAGCATCGGCATGCTGCAGGCCGGCGCCCAGGCCACCGTCGATACCCTGATCGGCTATTGGGAGCCCTACGCCACCAGCCACGACAAGCTCGATGCCCAGCCCGAGACCTTCGTACAGGTGGAGAACGCCGCGAAGAGTCTCGTCAACATGGTGCGCGCCATCCGCACCGGCGCCTATCGCGCGCCGGACGCCGGCTTAAGGAATCCGCGCCAGAAATAATTTCAGGAAACCAGCGCCCGGAAGCAGGCCTCCATCCGCGCGGGGTCGGCGTCGCCCCCGGTAAACAGCTTGAAGCCGCGGATCGCCTGGCCGACGTTCATGTGGCCGCCGTCGGAGGTGGCGCAGCCGGCGCGCCGCGCCGCCTTGAGGAGCTCGGTTTCGAGCGGCACGTAAACAATCTCGGAAACCCACATCGAAGGGCGCAGCAGCGCCGCGTCGAGCGGCATGCCCGGCGTGCTCGCCATGCCGGTATTGGTCGCATGAATCAGGCCGCTGGCACGCGACAGTGCGGCACTCAACTCGGTGGTGGCCCTGGCGCGGGCACCGGGCAGATGCTGATTCAAACGGATGGCGAGGGCCGCCGCGCGCGCCGAGTCGCGGTCGAAGATCATGAGCTGTGATGCACCGAGGCGAAGCACCGCGTCGGCGCAAGCCGAGCCGGCGCCACCGGCCCCGAGCAGCACGACGCGCCCGAGATCTGCCTTCGGCAGCGCGCGCTGGAAGCCCCAGCTCCATCCCGAGCCGTCGGTGTTGTAGCCGACCAGGCGATCGCCTTCGCGCACCACCGTGTTGACCGCGGCGATCGCGCGTGCCTCGTCCGAAAGGGCGTCCAGCAGCGGGATCACGGCCTGCTTGCAGGGGAAGGTGATGTTCAGGCCGGCAAAGCCGATCGCGCGGACCGCGCGCATCAGCTCCGGCAACGCCTCCATGCCGACCCGCGCCGCGTCGAGGTCGATGAGCTGATAGTGCACGCGCAGGCCGTGATGCCGACCTTCCTCCTCGTGCAGCGCGGGCGACATCGAGCGCTGGATGCCGGCGCCGATCAGGCCGAGGAGCAGTTTCTTCACCGCAGCGCCGCCAGTTCGGCCGGCTCCTCGGCATCGATGAACACCATGCCGAGCCGGCACACCGCGTCGCCGCGGTTGATCCAGGCATGGTTGGTGCCGCGCTGAACGACCACGTCGCCGGCGGCGAGCCGCACTTCGCGGCGCGGCGGCGGCACGCGGATCTCGCGCGCGGCGCGGTCGGCGGCGCCGGAGACCAGCGCCGGAGTCTCCTCGGTTACCCAGAGCAAGGTGGAGGCGTTTCCCGCCTCCCGCTGCTTCACGTTCGGCGCCGGCGTATCGAGCAGTACCGTGGAACGGCCGTCGGCGCGATGGCCAGTGACGATACGCCTGACGGCCTTGGGCCTGCTCATGCGATCTCTCCTGCGCTCAGCGAGTAAGCCGGGCGATAGATGCCGGCGATGCCCGCGGGAATCCTGCTCTTCGTTACGGCTTCGACGTCGTAGCCGCCGATGAGCATGACCCAGTCTGCGCTCGCGTCGCCGCCGCGGATTTTCTGCTCGGTGGTCGGGGTGCCAGGGATTGGCTGGGATTGGAGCACATGCGCACTGGTCAGGCCGGGACCCCGCGGCAACCTGGTTGGGTTGGAGGTTGGCGAAAAGCGGATCGTCGCCAGCGCATGCGGCACGCCGCCACCCCAGCCTTCGCGCAGCACGCAGAGGCTGCGCACCATGTTGCGATGGTGCGGCATCATCTTGCGCGACCAGGGGGTGGGATTATTGAGCCGATCGAGGTACGCACCGCCGGTCAAGGTGGCCAGCCCGGCGACTTCATAAAGAACGAAATAGGACGGCTCGCCGGAGACGGCAATCCAGCGCGTGCCGCGCAGGAAGCCCGGGATGGCGAGGCGCTCGGGCATGTGCTCGCTCGAATGCCAGTCCTCCCACTCGGCGCGCATCTCGGGCGCTACGTCCCACCACATGACAACCGCAGCGTTGCCCAGCATCGAAGCCTCAGTTCACCCTTTGTAGCCGAGAAGCCGCGGCAGGAAAAGCACCAGATCCGGGACCAGCGTAATCAGCGCCAGCGCGCCGAGCAGGACGGCGAGAAACGGCATGATCTCGCGCACCAGGTCCTTCAGCGTCACGTTGGCGATCTTCACCATCATGAAGAGCAGCAGGCCGTAAGGCGGCGTGACCAGGCCGATCATGATGTTCACCACCGCCACCACGCCGAAATGCACCGGGTCGACACCGAGTGCCGTCGCTGTCGGCAGCAGGACCGGCACGATCACCAGCAGGATCGTGGTGCCCTCGAGAAAGCAGCCCAGCAACAGCAGCAGCACGTTGGTCGCCAGCAGGAAGCCGAGCGGCGAGAGCTCGTACCCCTTGAGGAAGCTGCTCAAGGTGCGCGGGATGTTCTCCGCCGTGATCACGTAATTGAATACCAGGGCGCCCGCGATCAGCATGCCGATCGAAATCGTGATGCGCGAGCTGGTCATCAGGGAGTGATAGACGTCTCGCCAGCCGATGCTGCGGTAGAGGATGGCCGAAGCGAGCAACGCATAGAGCGCGGCGACGGCCGCGGCTTCGGTGGGCGTGGTGATGCCGCTGTAAAGGCAGCCCAGCAGGATCACCGGCATGAGCAGCGCCGGAATCGCCTGCCAGGTCACGCGCGGCAGCTCGCGCAAGGGCACCGGCGCCTCGACCGGGAAATTGCGCCGCCGGGCGGTATACGCGATCAGCGCGCATTGCACGCTGCCGAGCAGCAGCCCCGGGACCACGCCGGCGAGGAAGAGATAACCGATGGAGGTGTCCGACACCAGCGCGTAGATCACCAGCGGAATCGACGGCGGGATGATCGGCCCGATGACCGAAGAGGCGGCGGTCAGCGCAGCGGCGAAGCTCGGCGTGTACTTGCGGTCCTTCGTCATCAGCGTCTGCATGATCCTGCCGCTGCCCGCCGCGTCCGCCAGCGCCGAGCCCGACATGCTGGCGAAGATGATGCTCTGCACCACGTTGACCTGCGCCAGCCCGCCGCGGAACCGCCCGACCAGCGCGTTACAGAAACGCAGCAGGCGGTCCATGATGCTGCCGCTGTTCATGAACTCGGCGGCGAGGATGAACAGCGGAATGGCGAGCAGCAGGTGGCTGGTGTACATGCCGTTGAGCAGCTGCTCGGCCGCGGTGCCCATGTCGAGACCCTTGGTCCAGAGGTAGAGTACCGAGCCGGCGATCATCGCGTGCCCGATCGGCAGTCCGAACAGGCTGAGGGCCACGATCGCCGCGACGGCTATGGCGAAAGGGCTCACTCATCCACCTCGCGGCCGCGCAGCAGGTGCGCCAGGACCCACAGGTAGCGGACCATCACCGCGACTGCGAACACGAGGTAGATCGAGAACAGCCAGTCGAAGCGGATCTTGAGGTACGCGGTGCTCTCGACCTTCATGAAGGTGACGTAGCTCCAGGTCGCGGGCAGCGACGCGCCATACAGGATCAGCGCCGCCAGCGCGGCGACGATGCCGAGGGCGATGCGCATGCGCCGGCCGACCGATCCGCTGATCAGATCGAAACGGATCTCCTCGCTTTCCTTCAGCACGAAGGCCGCGCCCCAGAGCACCAGCCACAGCCACATGATGACCGTCAGCTCCGAGGTCCAGCCGATCGGAAAGTTGAAGAAGTAGCGGAAAACGATCTGGATGATGAACGCGACGAACAGCACCCCGAGCATGGCCACGGCGACGTTCTCCGCGCGGCGCCGCAGCCAGGCTCCGAAGCTATGCATTTATTTCAGTGCGTTGATCTTCTCCAGCATCCCTTTCGGCCACGCCTTCGCCTCGTCGGAGGCGAGGTAGACCTTCTGCGCGTGCGCGCGGAAAGCATTCTGGTCGGGGGTGTAGATCTGCAGCCCGCCCTTGCGGAACTCGTCGGCCAGCTCCTTCTCGCGCTTCAGGTGCTCGGCGGTGCTCCAGGCGATCGCCTTGTCGGCGGCGGCCTGGAAGGCCTTCTGCTGGGCCGGCGACATCGAGCTCCAGGTCTTCAGGTTGACCGTGAGCAGGTCGAAGCCGACCAGGTGCGAGGTCAGCACGATCTGCGACATCACCTCGTAGAACTTCATGTTCTGCACGTTGGGCAGCGGGTTGTCCTGGCCGTCGATCGAGCCGGTCTGCAGGCCGGTGTAGACCTCCGCATATGCCATCGGCGTCGGGTTGGCGCCGAGCGAGCGCCCGAGCAGCTGCCACGCATCGCCGCCGGGCATGCGCAGCTTGATGCCGGCCATGTCCGCGGGCGTGTTGATTTTCTTGTTCGGCTTCAGGCCCACCTGGCGCGTACCGAAGAACGTCGGCCCGAGGATCTTCACCTTCACCTGGTCCTCGGCCATCTTCTTCATCTCGGCGCCCAGGTTGCTCGCGAAGAAGGCGTTGAGGTGATTCGCGTCGCGGAAGAGGTACGCCGAGGTCAGGATCGACCATGCCGGCACCTGCTTGGAGATGTCCTGTGGCGCGATGTTGCCCATCTCGAGGTTGTCGCGCTGCAGCGCCACCAGCTCGGTGCCCTGCTTGAACAGCGAGCCGTTCAGGAACATCTCGACCTTGAAATCCTTCTCCACTTCCTTCGCGAAGAGCTGCATCATGTTCGCCCGGATGTCCTTGTCCGAGAACACCGCGGCGAAACGCAAGGTTTTCGCCTGACCCCAAGCGGGAGAAGCGAGCGGCAGTGCCGACGCGGCGGCGAGCGCGGCGCCCGCCTTCAGTAACAAACGACGATTCATTGACTTCCTCCTCGGGTGAGATAGCTGAGAATCAAATCCGCGACCATGGCGCGGCGCTGGCCGAGATCGCCCTTCGCCCCCATCTCGCGCTGGAAAATGCTGCCGAAGGTGTACTGGTTGGTGACGTTGAACATGCCGAGCGCGGCGATCGACTTGTGGATCTCTACCGGGTCGACGTCGCGCCGGAACGTTCGCGCGGCCTGGCCGCGCTCGATCACCCGCGCCAGCCGGTCGATGATCGGCCGGTTGAGCGTGCGCATCGCCTTCGACTTGCGGAAGTGCCGGCCCTTGGCCTGGTTCTCGGCCACCACGATGCGCACGAAATACTGGTGGGCATGGTAGTAGTCGTAGGTGAACTCGACGATGCGCCGGATCGCCTCGGCGGGCGCGAGGTGCTCGAGGTCGAGATCGCCCTCGGCCTCGCGGATCTCTGCATACACCTGCTCCAGCACCGCGAGGTAGACCTGCTCCTTGCTGCCGAAGTAATAGTTGATCAACGCGCGCGTGGTGTGGGTGCGCGAAGCGATCGCGTCCATGCTGGCGCCCTTGAAGCCGCGCGAGGCGAACTCGTCGATCGCCGCCTGCAGGATGCGGGCGCGGTTGGCCTGCGGCGCCTTGGGCTTGCGCATCGCCGCGGTGCGCCGGGCCGGCTCGGCTCTTGGAATTAACGACATTGCAAGGTAAATTTAACAGGGTCGACAATTCAGGGCAATGCCGATGACCGTGCAGGAGCAGCTCCCCGAGCCGTCGAATCCGGTCGGCATCGACGGCCTCGAGTTCATCGAGTTCGCCACCGCCCAGCCGCAGGCGCTCGGCGCGCTCTTGCAGAGGATGGGCTTCCAGCCGGTGGCGCGGCACCGCTCGCGCGAAGTGACGCTCTACCGCCAGGGGGCGATGAACATGATCGTCAACTCGCACGGCGTCCAGGAAGCGACGCCGGAGCTGAAGGCCATCGCTCTGCGGGTGCGTGACGCCGGGCAGGCGTGGGCCCACGCACTCGCCCTGGGTGCGTGGGAGATGCCGACGCGGGCGTCGGCCATGGAGCTCAACATCCCCGGTATCCACGGTGTCGGCGACAGCCTGATCTACTTCGTCGACCGCTACCGCGATTTCTCGATCTACGACGTCGACTTCGTCTACGAGGCTCATGCCGAGCGCCAGCCGCCGCCGCTGGCCGGCCTGCACTACTTCGGCGTGGTGCAAAGCATCTACGGCGATCGCACGCGCGACTGGGTGGATTTCTACCGTCACCTGTTCGGCTTCTCGGTGCTGCCCGAGGGGGAGTACTTCGGCGTGCTGCCGAAGGGGACCCTGCTCGAAAGCCCGTGCCACAAGTTCTACCTGCAGCTGATCGAGCCGCCGCCGGGCGCCGACGAGATCCATTGGGAAGAGGCGCTGGTGCGCATCGGCCTCGGCGCCCCGGACGTCCCCGCGGCCACCAAGGCGCTCAAGGACCGCGGGGTGGTGTTCGTCGATCGCGGTCCGGTGCAGCCGAGCGAGAAAGGTGCGCTGACGCAGGTCTACCTAGGCGGTGTCACCTTTGAACTGGTCGTTAGCCACTTGAAGCCATGAACCTCGATCACTTCGGCATGGATACGATCACGCTCGCCGGACCGCTCGAGGCCAGGCTCGCCGCGATCCGCGCCGCGGGCTTCACCCAGGTGATGCTCAACGCCAACGACCTCGCCGGCCATCCCGGCGGGGTGCCGGCGGCGATCGAGGCGGTGCGCAGGAGCGGGCTGCGCGTCACCGGCTTCCAGGTGCTGCGCGACTTCGAGGGACTGTCGGGCCACCTGCACGCCTACAAGGTCGATATTGCCAAGGCGATGCTGCAGATGTGCCACGACCTCGGCGCGCGCGTGCTGTTGGCGTGCTCGTCCACTTCGTCGCACGCGACCAATGAACCCGATTTTCTGGTCAGGGATCTGCAAAAACTAGCGATGCTGGCGGTGCCGTATGGCATCCGCATAGCGTATGAAGCCCTTTCCTGGGGACGGCACGTGAGCGAATACACCCAGGCCTGGGACCTGGTGGCCGAGGCCGACCGCGCCAACCTCGGCCTGGCGATCGACTCGTTCCACATCCTCGCCACCGGCACCAGCGCCGAGCGGCTGGAGGAAATCGTCGCCGGCAAGATCTTCCTGGTGCAGCTCGCCGATTTCATGTGGCGCGAGATCCGCTCGCGCGAGGAGCGCATCGACACCGCGCGCCATTTCCGCGTGTTCCCGGGCGAAGGCGTGCACGGCGCCGAAGTCTCCGCGCTGGTGCGCACCCTCGACCGCCTGGGCTACCGCGGCGATTACAGCTTCGAGGTGTTCAACGACGACTACACCCAGCTGCCGCACGCGGTGGTGGCCGAGCGCGCCCGCCGCTCGGTAAAATGGCTGACCGACCAGGTGTCGCGGCGCAGCCTGCCGCTGCGCGGGGCCGCGCGTTGAAGCAACCGCCACATGCAATCACTACGTCTCTACGACGAGCTCACCGCCGCGCGCAGCCGCTTCCTGCGCGTCGACGAGCTTTGCCGCCGCGCCGCTGAGAATGGCGCCCTTCCCTCGGCCGAGGCGCTGGCGGCCGAAGCACGCCTTCCGCTCAAAGAAAAGACCGGGCTGGAAAAAGCGCAGGGCCAGTTCCTTGCCGACATCCTGTCGAACCCGGTGGCAGGGACACATCTCTGCCATGCGATGTTGCTGCCCAGAGAAGATTCAAAACAAAAACTCGAGCAGTACCAGCGCGACGGCGAACTGGATCTGGGCGCGGTGCACCTCCAGCGCCACGGCAAAGCCTCGATCCTCACCACGCGCAATCCGCGCTACCTCAACGCGGAGGACGAGACGACGATCGACGCCACCGAGATGGCGGTCGACCTCGCGCTGCTCGACCCGAAGACCGAGGTGTGCGTGCTGCGCGGCGATGTGGTCACGCACAGCAAGCACGCCGGCCGGCGCCTGTTCGGCGCGGGCATCAACCTCACGCACCTGTACGAGGGGAAGATCCGTTATCTCTGGTATCTGATCCGCGACCTGGGCTTCGTCAACAAGATCTACCGCGGCCTTGCTTTTTCGGACCGGAACCCGGAAGAGGCGTCCAGCGAAAAGCTCTGGATCGCCGCGCTCGAGGGCTTCGCCATCGGCGGCCATTGCCAGGTGCTGCTGACGATGGACTACACCATCGCTGCCGAAGACGCGTACCTCACGCTGCCCGCGCGCAAGGAAGGCATCATCCCGGGCGCCGCCAACCTGCGCCTGCCGCGCTTCGTCGGCGACCGCATCGCGCGCCAGGCGATCTTCGCGGAGCGGCGCATCGACTGCGACAGCGCGGAGGGGCGCATGATTTGCGATGAGATCGTGCCGGCGCAGAAAATGGACCCCGCGGTTGCGGCCATTGTCGAAAGACTCACCTCGTCGGGAGTGGTTAGCGCCGCCGGCAATCGCCGCGCGTTCCGCGCCGGCGAGGAGCCGCTCGACGATTTCCGCCGCTATATGGGGGTGTACGCGCGGGAGCAGGCATACTGTCACTTCAGCCCGGCGCTGGTGGACAACCTGGAACGAAACTGGAAGAAAAAATGAAAATCCTCGTGCTGCACGGCCCCAATCTGAATCTGTTCGGCCGGCGCGAGCCGCACATCTACGGCACGATGACGCTCGCCGAGATCAACGACAAGCTGCAGGCGCTGGCGCGCGAGCTCAAGGTGGAGCTCGAGATCCTGCAGTCGAACCACGAAGGCGAGCTGGTCGACTTCCTGCACAAGAACATGGACAGCGCCGCCGGCGGCATCGTCAATCCGGCCGGCCTCACCCAGCACGGCGTCTCGCTGCACGACGCGATCAAGGCGATGCCCTTTCCGATGGCCGAGGTGCACATGTCGAACATCGCCGCGCGCGAGGAGTGGCGCCACCACTCGATCATTTCGTCGGCGGTAAAAGGCACGGTGCAGGGCTTCGGCTGGCGCTCCTACGCCAACGCGCTGCGCGCGATCGTCGACATCGCCCGGGAAGCGAAAAAAACCTGAATCTCGACGTCATCTGCATCGGCCGCTGCTCGGTCGACCTGTACGGCCAGCAGATCGGCTCGCGCCTCGAGGACATTGCCACCTTCGCCAAGTCGGTCGGCGGCTCGCCGGCCAACATGGCGATCGGCACCTCGCGCCTGGGCCTGAGGGCCGGCCTCATCACCCGCATCGGCGACGAGCAGATGGGGCGCTTCGTGCTCGAGCAGATGCGCCGCGAAGGCGTCGCGCTCGAGGGCATCCGCACGGACCCGCAGCGCCTCACCGCGCTGGTGCTGCTCGCGGTCGAGGACGAAGGCGTCTCGCCGACCATCTTCTACCGCAGCGATTGCGCCGACATGGCGCTTGGCGAGGAGGACATCGAGGAGGCGTTCATCGCCTCGTCGCGCGCGGTGGTGGTGACCGGCACCCACTTCTCGCGGCCGAACAGCGACGCTGCGCAGCGCAAGGCGATCCGCATCGCCAAGGCCAACGGCCGCAAGGTCGCTTTCGACATCGATTACCGGCCCACGCTCTGGGGGCTGACCGGCCATGCCGGCGGCTTCGAGCGCTACGTCAAGTCGGATTCGGTTTCTCAGAAACTCAAAACCATTCTCCCCGACTGCGACCTCGTCGTCGGCACCGAGGAAGAGGTGATGATCGCCGGCGGCGCCGACACCCCGCTCGAGGCGCTGAAGGCGATCCGTGCGCTGTCGGGCGCGATCATCGTGCTGAAGCGCGGGCCGATGGGCTGCGTGGTTTTTGAAAAAGAAATCGCGAGCCTTGACGACGGCATCGTCGGCAAAGGGTTCCCGATCGAGGTGTACAACGTGCTCGGCGCCGGCGACGCCTTCATGTCGGGCTTCCTGCGCGGCTGGCTGAAGGGCGAGCCGCTGGCCACCGCCGCGACCTGGGCGAATGCCTGCGGGGCCTTCGCGGTCTCGCGCCTGCTCTGCTCGCCGGAATATCCGACCTGGGCCGAGCTGAATCACTTCCTCAAGCAGGGCAGCCCGCATCGCGCCCTGCGCAAGGACGCCGCGATCAATCAACTCCACTGGGCGACGACGCGGCGCAGCCAGCCCGAGTCGCTGATGGCGCTGGCGATCGATCATCGCGCCCAGCTCGAAGCGCTGGCCGATCGCCATGGCGCGCCGCGTACCCGCCTGGAGCACTTCAAGCTTCTCGCGGTCGAAGCAACCACAAAGGTGGCTGGCGGCCAGCCCGGCTTCGGCATGCTGCTCGATTCGACCTATGGCCAGAAGGCCCTATACAAGGCAGCGAAGGCCGGCCTGTGGCTCGCGCGGCCGGTCGAAAAGCCCGGCTCCCGCCCGCTGGATCTCGAAGCATTCAACCTGGCCGAATGGCCGGTGACGCACACCGTGAAATGCCTCTGCTTCTACCACCCGGGCGACGATGAAGAGCTGAAGGTGCGTCAGGAGCGCGAGCTCCTGCGGGTCAGCGATGCCGCGCGCACCGCCGGCCGCGAGCTGCTGATCGAGATCATCGCCGGCAAGCACGGCGCTCTTACCGACGCGACGGTGGCCGCGGTGCTCGAGCGTCTCTATGCGCTCGGCATCAAGCCCGACTGGTGGAAGCTCGAGCCGCAGAAGACCGCGGCGGCCTGGCGCGCAATCGAAAAGACAGTAGAAATGTATGACCCCTATTGTCGCGGCATCGTGATGCTCGGCCTGGAAGCGCCGCAGCGCGAGCTCGCGGCGGCCTTTGGCATTGCCTCGGGTACAAAGCTCGTCAAAGGCTTCGCAGTGGGCCGCACCATCTTCGCCGACGCCGCGGACAGGTGGCTGTCGGGCAGAATGACCGACCAGGAAGCCGTCGCCGACATGGCGGCCAGGTTCGAGAGCCTGGTTTCGATATGGAAAGAGACCCAGCATGTCCAAGCTGCTCGTAAAACCGCAGGCTGAGCGCGGCCAGGTCATCCACATCACGCCGCAGAGCGCCGGCTGGCGCCACGTCGGCTTCGATGTCCACAAGCTCGCCGCCGGGGAAAGCGTCGCGGCGAAGACCAGCGAGCGCGAGGTTTGCCTCGTCCTCGTCTCCGGGAAGGCGAGGATCACGGCCGGCGGCAAAGACTTCGGCGTCCTCGGCGAGCGCATGACGCCATTCGAGGGCAAGCCGCACTCGGTCTACGTGCCCGGCGGCAGCGACTGGCGCGTCGAGGCGACCACCGAGCTTACGCTGGCGGTCTGCTCGGCGCCATCGACCGGCGGCAAGCTCGCCCCGCGGCACATCGCGCCGCAGGACACCGGGCAGGAAACGCGCGGCAAGGGCACCAACGTGCGCTATGTCACCAATATCCTGCCGGAGACCGCGCCGGCGGATTCGCTGCTGGTGGTGGAAGTGATCACCCCGGGCGGACATACCTCGAGCTACCCGCCGCACAAGCACGACCAGGACAATTTGCCGCTGGAGTCGCTGCTCGAGGAAACCTATTACCACCGCCTCAACCCGCCACAGGGCTTCGCTTTCCAGCGCGTCTATACGGACGACCGCTCGCTCGACGAGGCCATCGTCGTCGAGGACGGCAGCGTGGTGATGGTGCCGCGCGGCTACCACCCGACGGCCGCAATCCACGGCTACGACCTCTATTACCTGAATGTCATGGCTGGTCCGCGCCGCATCTGGAAATTTCACAATGCGCGGGAGCACGAGTGGCTGGTGAAGGGCTGACAATCCACCCTTCATGAACACCATGGTGGCCGCTGAGGCGAAGCACCTGGCCCTCGGCGGGGCGGGGGATGCGCTGGTCATGATGGTCGACGACGACCCGCTGCTGATCGAGCTGACGCAGGCGTTCCTCAAGGACGCGGGCTATCGGCGCTTGCTGTCGACCGCGGATGCCTCCGGCGCCGTGGCCATGCTGCTGCGAGAGCTGCCCGACGTCCTGCTGCTGGATCTCAACATGCCGCAGGTGAGCGGCTTCGACGTGCTCGCCGCCATGCGCGCCGACCCGGTGCTCAAGCACATCCCGGTGATCGTGCTGACCTCGGCCGACGACGCGCAGACCAAGCTGAAGGCGCTCGACCTGGGGGCGAGCGATTTCCTGCGCAAGCCGGTCGACCCGAGCGAGCTCGCACTGCGGCTGCGCAACACCCTGGCGGCCAAGGCGCACCGCGAGACGCTGCGCAAGACGTTCGTGCGCTACGTCTCGCCGCGCCTGGCCGAGGGCATCATCAACGACGCCGCCGCACCGTTCGCCGCTCAGGCGCAGCGCGCGGAGGTGGTGGCGCTGTTCGCCGATCTGCGCAGCTTCACGCGCATCACCGAGACCCTCGACGTGGCGCTGGTGGTCGACATGCTGAACGAGTACTTCTCGGTGCTCACCGACGCCGCCTACCAGAACGACGGCACCATCTTCAACATGGCCGGCGACTGCCTGCTGGTGGGCTTCAACGTGCCGTTCGCCCAGCCCGACGCCGCGCAGCGCGCCTGGCGCACCGCCGACGAGATGCTCTCGCGCGTCGGCGCGGTGGCGGCCGGCTGGTCCGCGCGCCACGGCATCGCCACCGGCGTCGGCATCGGCATCTGCCGCGGCCCGGCGGTCATCGGCAACATCGGCTCCGCGCACTACATGAGCTACACCATGATCGGCAACGCGGTGAACGCCGCCGCGCGCCTCATGCAGAGGGCGCAGATGGGCGAGGCGCTGGTGTCGGGCGATTTCTACCGCGCGGTGCGCGACCTCGTGCCGGCCGAGCGCGTGCAATCCTTCGGCCCGGTGTCCCTGCGCGGCAAGTCCGAGCCGATGGCGGTCTACTCGATCCGGGCCTGAGTCACGCAAAAGCACCCCGCAGACGATGACTGGCCGGCGCTGCCGCTGGGAGCATGGCGGCAGACGCGCGACACGCTGCACCTCTATCTCCAGATCGTCGGCAAGATCCGCCTTGCGCTAAGCCCGCCGGTCAACCATTGGTGGCACGTAACGCTGTACGTGTCGCCGCGCGGCCTGACGACGCACGCGATTCCCTGCGGTCCCCGCAGCTTCGAGATCGAGCTCGACTTCATAGCGCACCGCCTCGAGCTGCGCGCGAGCGATGGGCAAAGCGGCGGCTTCGCGCTCGAAGACGGCCTGCCGGTGTGCGATTTCCATGCGCAGATCTTCGAGCAGCTCGGCAGGATGGGAATCGCTGCGACGATCCGCCCGCTGCCCTACGACTGCTTCAGCAAGATCCCGTTCCGCGAAGACCGGGAGCATCGCTCGTACGACCGGGCGTACATCACCCGCTTCCACCGCTTGCTGGTCGCGCTAGGCGGTGCCTTCGCCGAATTCCGCGGCCGCTTCGCCGGCAAGAGCACCCCGGTGCATCTCTTCTGGCATACCTTCGACCTCGTGGTGTCGCGCTTCTCGGGCCGCGCAGCGCCGAAAATCGAGGGCATGAGCGCCATGCTGCAGGAGGCCTATTCGCACGAGGTCATCAGCTTCGGCTTCTGGTCGGGCGACGACGAGCTCGGCGCGCCCGCGTTCTATTCCTACACCTATCCCGAGCCAGCAGGCTTGCGCAGCCTTCCGCTGCAGCCACGCGAGGCGTTCTGGAAGCCGCGCAACGGCAGCTCCCTCGCGCTCTACCGCTACGATGACATGCGCTCTGGCCTTGACCCGCGTGCCGCGCTGTTCGCGTTCTTCGACCACGCGTATCTCGCCGGCGCGAGCGCGGCGCACTGGGATATCAAGGCGCTCGAAAAGCGCTGGTAAATTTCTTACCTGATGTTCCCGCGTTGCGAGCAAAGCTCGACTTCGGTGGCGAGGTACTTGGCGAGGCCGATGATCAGCTTGATGTGCTGCCGGCCGAGTCCCGCCGGCGTTTCGGCGAGCGCGAACTGGGCAGACTGCTCGATCTGCTGGAGCTTATGCAGGACGTCGCTTCGACTGGCAGACATTCGTCATTCCGTTGGGCGTGTGTAGATATGACACGCGCCGGGCCCGATTTGTTTCGCAAATGCAACGTCGCGAATACTAGGCAATGCGAGTAGCCGATGCGCTACAGAGTTCCTCAGGATTCGATCAGTGATATCCCGCGCCGGCTCGCACCTTGCCGCGGAACACCCAGTACGACCAGCCGGTATAGGTGAAGATCACCGGGATCAGGAACATCGTGCCGATCAGCAGAAAAGCCTGGCCCTCTGGCGCGGTCGCCGCGTCCCAGAGCGTCAGCGTGTGGGGCACGACGTAGGGAAACAGGCTGATCGCGAGCCCGAGATAGCACAGCACGAACAGGCCCATCGAGGCGAGGAAGGGAGCGACGTCGCCGTCGCGCGCGAGCGCGCGCCAGAGCCACAGCGCGAGAGCCGCCGTGATCACGGGCACCGGCGCGAAAAACAGCATGTTCGGCCAGGAGAACCAGCGCGCGGCGATGTGCTCGTGCAGGAACGGGGTCCACACGCTTACCAGGACGATGAAGCCGAGGACGCCGAACGATGCGAGCCGCGCCTTGGCGCGCGCCCACTGCTGCAGCTCGCCCTCGGTCTTCATGACCAGCCAGGTCGCGCCGAGGAGCACGTAGCCGAACACCAGGCCGACGCCGACGGCGAGCACGAATGGGTGCAGCCAGTCCCAGGTCGAGCCGGCGTACTGCCGGCCGCTCACCTCGAAGCCGAGCACGAACTTGCCGAGCACGCAGCCCTGCGCAAAGGTGGCGGCGAGCGAGCCCCAGAAGAACGCGGCGTCCCAGCGCTTGCCGCTGCTCTTCGCGATGGCGCGAAACTCGAACGACACGCCGCGGAAGATGAGACCCAGCAGCATCGCGAGCACGGGAAAGTACAGCGCCGGAATAATGATGGCGAAGGCGAGCGGAAAGGCGGTGAGCAGGCCCAGGCCGCCCATCACCAGCCAGGTCTCGTTGCCGTCCCAGACCGGCGCCACCGAGGCCATCATCGTATTGCGCGCGGTGTCGTCCGGTGCGAAGGGAAACAGGATGCCGACGCCGAGGTCGAAGCCGTCGAGCAGCACGTACATGAACACGCTCAGCGCGAGGATCACGGTCCAGATCGGGACCAGGTCGAGGCTCATGCGTCCTGCGCCGCGGACAGCGGACGCGCCGGGCGTCCGTCCTGGCGCGGCTCGGGCAATTCATCCGGCATGCCGCGCTGGACCAGCCGCATCAGGTAGTAGAGCCCTGCGCCGAAGATGACCGCGTACACGACAACGTAGAGCGCGAGCGAGATCGCCACATCGGCGCCGGTGAGATTGGGCGACACGGCGTCGGCGGTGCGCAGGTGCCCGTACACCACCCACGGCTGGCGGCCGACCTCGGTCGTCGTCCATCCCGCGGTGACGGCGACATATCCGCTCGGAATGCAGGCCGTCGACGCATACAGGAAGGCGCGCGAGGCGTAGCCCCGCGGCCGTAGCATCCACGCCCATGCGGTGACACCCACCATGAGGAGCCACATCCCGACCATCAGCCGGAAGGCAAAGAAAGGCAGCGCCATTGGTGGCCGCTCCTCTTTCGGGAAGTCCTTGAGCCCCTTGACGTGGCCGTCCCACGAATGCGTCAGGTACAGGCTGCCGAGCTTCGGAATGCCGATCTCGGCGTGGTTCTTCTCCAGGGTCTCGTCGGGAATGGCGAACAGGATCGCCGGCTGTCCCGGCCCGCCCTCCCAGATGCCCTCGATGGCGGCGAGCTTCTGCGGCTGATGCTCGAGCGTGTTCACGCCGTGCAGGTCGCCGATCACGATCTGGAGCGGCAGCAGCACCGTCGCCAGCAGCATTCCCATGGTGATCATCACCCGCGATTCCTCCACGTCGCGCGCGCGCCGCAGGTACCACGCGGCAACGCCGATCACGGTAAAGGCGGTGGTTAGGTACACCGCGACCACGGTGTGCGCGAGACGATAGGGGAACGACGGATTGAAGATCGCCTTGATCCAGTCGGTCGGCACGAAGCGCCCGTCCACCACCTCGAAGCCCGCGGGCGTCTGCATCCAGCTGTTCGCCGCCAGGATCCAGAACGCGGAAAACAGCGTGCCGGCGGCGACGATCACGGCCGAGGCGAAATGCACCCAAGGCGGCACCAGCTTGCGGCCGAAGAGCAGCACGCCGAGGAATGCCGCCTCGAGGAAGAAGGCGCTTAGCGCCTCGTAGCCCATCAACGGACCGACGATCGCCGCCGTCAGCTCCGAATACCGGCTCCAGTTGGTGCCGAGCTGGAACGGCATGACGATGCCCGACACCACCCCCATGCCGAACGACACCGCGAAGATGCGCACCCAGAACGCCGACAGGCGCAGATAGACCGGCCGCCGGGTCCAGAGGAACAGTCCCTCGAGCACCGCGATGTAGGAGGCGAGCCCGATGGTGAACGCGGGCAGCAGGAAGTGGAACGCGATCAGGAACGCGAACTGGATGCGCGAGAGCAGGACCGGGTCCACGCAGGTTCCTTTTTTTCTTCCCACCGCATCTTCGGCGCTTCGCGCGGCCTGCGCAAGAGGCCGCGAGAAGCCAGGCTTGTTACTTGACGAGCACCACCGGTACGGGCGAGTGGCCGGCGTCCTTCCACGCGGCCGATCCTAGCAGCGCGTGATGCGCGGCTCCCAGTCCGCGCGTCCCGCCCGGCCGGATGCGGGCGTGCCCATTCATGGATTTATCCTCGCAACTGGTGCGCAACGTGCTCGCCGATGAGGATGGCCGCCGGATACAGCACTCTTTCCTCGGTCTGGGCGTGCAGCGTCAATGCCTCGGCAAAGTGCTCGAATTCGGCGAGCTTCGCCGCTTTCGCGGCGGCGCGCAGCTCGGTGAGCAGCGCGAGCGGCGGCAGCGCGAACTCCTCTTCCCGTACGAAGTGCGGATGCAGGAGCCTTGCCACCTCGCGCGCCGCCTCGCCGACGGCGCCGGGCGCCTTGGTCGCCTTCACCAGCGTCGCGTGCAGCTCTTCGTGCTCGGCCTGAAGAGGTTTCGGGATCTCGAATTTCATGCTCGTCACCTCAATGCTGGTGCGCCGGCGCCTTCTGCACATGCTCGGGCGCCATGGTTTGCGCGGCGTTGTACAGGCGCTCCGCGTAGTGCGTGAACTCGACATACGCGCTCGAATATGCACGGCCGGCCGGTACGTCGTTCGGGTCGTACTTTCGCTTCGCCATCACCTGGTCGAAGTGGGCGTGCAGGCCCTTCTCCATGCGATCGGTCACGAGCTTGCCGAGCGGCTGCAGCTTGCCGGTCTCGATCGCCCGGTCGGCGGCGGCGATCGGCGGCTCCACCATGCCGGCGGGCTTCAAGCCCGTATAGCCGGCGCCTTCACCGGCACGGTGCACGCGCACGAGTGTCTCGAAGAAGTACAGGTCGGCAAGCTCTTTGGCCTCGCCCCCGGCCTTGCGCACGTTGCGCGCGCGCTGGTAGAGGCTGCGGATCTCGGCGTCGTCGTTCTTCTGGACCCAGACCAGCACCAGGTTGACGTTGCCGGTGTCGAGCGCCTTGCGCGCCGCAGCCACGACCGGCCCGTCGAGCGTGTCGCAATGGGCAAGCGCGGGCGCGGCCGAGCCGAGCGTCGCGGCGAGAGAAAACCCTGCAATCAGAACGCTGCGAAGTTTCATGATCGTTCTCCTGAGTGTGTCGCGCATGATGCGCCGAGCACGAGCGCGCGTGTTGATCTGCGTCAAATTCACATTCGGAACCCGCGTAAGATGTCCCATCTCACAAAAGGGAGAACCATCATGTCCAAGCGATCCGATGCGATGAAGCGCAAGGCGAAAAAGATGGCGATGAAGAATCTTGCCAAGGCCAAGGTGAGTCTCGCCAGGTTCAAGGCGAAGGCGAACGTCGAGCTCGCACGGCATACCCGCGCGTTCAAGCTCGCGGCGAAGCGCTACAAAGTCGCGCTCAAGAGCTCCTAGAGCGCGCCGGGCCGGCCGGCGTTAGCGCGGTGCTGCCGCGTCCACCCAGGCGCTTACCTCGTCGAGCAGCTCGCCGAGTGCCCGGTTGAAGGCCTGCACCGCGCCGGGCGCGTCGTAACTCGCGGCGGGTGCCGACGCGTTGAAGCTGCGCCGCGCCACCAGCGTGCGGCGCGCGGGGTCGGTCAGCTCGGCGGTGAGCGACACGCGCGCACTACCGGGAGCGGAAGCGGCGTCGTGATACAGCTCGGCGAGGTAGATGCTCAGCACCAGATCGCCGCGCACCGTCCCGGTGACGCTCGCTACGGTGCGGAAGGCGCCGGCGCGTTCGAGGCGCGCTGCCAGCAGCTCGCCGATCCTGGGCCCGGGCGGCTCGGTCCAGCTATGGTACTGGTAGTACGCGCGCGTCCCCGGGGCGCGGCTGTAGGCGATGCCCTGCGTATCGTAGAAGCTCGACACGGCAGCCGGCGCGAGCAGCAGCGTGGTCGCGTGCGCCGCCCCACTCTGTACGGTGGATATTTTTGGATCCTCCAGCACGTAAAAGCGCTGGGCGTCGCGCGGCCCGGAAGAAACACAGCCTGCTAGAACGCACAGCGCGGCGAGGGCCCAGCGTCTCACCTCGCGCCCTCGCCCGGTCCCAGGCTGCCCTCGGGCGGGCCGAACAGGATGCTGCGCGGATCGTTGAAGCGCCGCGCCACCGCGCCGAGCGAGTCCGCGGTGGCGCGCAGCTCCTGCGCCGTCACGCGCAGCTCGACGTCGCCGCTGGCGAGCAGCAGATCCACGCGCTGCGTCATGCGGGTCACGTCCTCGCTCATCTTGCGCATCGAGGCGGCGACCTCGCGCACCGCGACGCTCGATTCGGCTCCCAGCTCGTCGTAACGCGCGGCGAGCTTGCGCGCGTCCTGCGCCAGGCTCTTGCTCAGGATGCGCACCTCGTCGGCGGCGCCTCCCACCGAGGCCAGCGCGCGCTCCGCGTTGCCCGATACCTTTCGCAGGTTTTCCAGGACCTCGGTGAGCGCGCGCTGGTTCTCGGGCGAGAGCGTGGCGTTTATGCGCTGCATGGTCTCGCCCGCGCGCTGCGCGATCTGGTTGACCGACTCGGCGACCTGCTGGACGCGCGATTCGCCTTCGGCGATGACGGGATAGGCCTCGCCCTGCGGCACCTGCGTCAACGGCGGGCTGTCTTCGGCGGTGTTGACGAGGAGGATGCTGGCGATTCCGGTGATGAGCTGTCGCTCGACCACCGCCTCCGTGGCCTGGCGCACAGGGGTGGAGCCGTCGACCCGGATGAACACCTCGACCGCGCCCGGACGCGACGCCGAGATGCGGAAGGCATTTACCGTGCCGACGTGGATTCCCCTCATCTTCACCTCGCTGCGCACCTGCAGCCCCTCGAGCGACTGGCGCTCGAAGTAGATCTTGTAGCGCTTGTCGTCGGCCTCGCCCGAGCTGCGCAGCCAGACGAACGCCGCGACGATCGATGCGAGCAGGATCAGCACCACCGCGCCGACCAGGGTGTACTTCGCCTCGGGTTCCATCAGGTTACCGCCCCGCTTCCCGCCGCCGACAGCGCGAGCGGCGCGCGCGCGGAGAAATATTCGCGGATCCACGGGTCGTCGGCATTCATCACCGTCGCCACTGGACCGTCGGCGATTACCTTGCCCGCCGACAGCACGATCGCGCGGTCGATGACCGAGAGGAGCGTGTCCAGGTCATGGGTCACGATGAAAACGGTGAGCCCGAGGCTGTCAGCCAGCAGGCGCACCAGGCCATCGAAGGCGCGCGCGCCGACCGGATCGAGCCCGGAGGTGGGCTCGTCGAGGAACAGGATCTCGGGCTCGAGCGCGAGCGCCCGCGCGAGCGCCGCGCGCTTGCGCATGCCGCCAGAAAGCTGCGCCGGGGTCTTGCGGCCCGCATCGGGCGGCAGGCCGACCAGCGCAAGCTTGAACCCGGCGAGCGGCGCGATGATGTCCATCGGCAGATCGGTATTCTCGCGGAACGGCACCGCGATGTTCTCGGCCACCGTCAGCGAGCTGAACAGGGCGCCGTCCTGGAACAGCATGCCGAAGCGGCGGCGCAGCGCGTTCAGCTCGCCGGGACTCGAGCGCCAGACGTCGGCGCCGAAGAGGTTGATCCTGCCGGCGGCGGGCCGCGCGAGGCCGATGATCTCCTTCAGCAGCACGGACTTGCCCGTGCCGCTGGCGCCGATCAGCGCCACCACCTCGCCGCGCGCGACGCTGAAGCTGACGCCGTCGTGGATCTTCTCGGCACCGAAGCGGGTCACGATGGAATCGACTTCCAGCACGCGCTCCATTCAGATCCCCAGGCGCTGGTACGCGACCGCGAACACGGCATCGAGCACGATGACCCAGACGATGCTCTGCACCACCGTCGAGGTGGTGTTCACCCCGACGCTGCGCGCGTCGCGCGCCACGAGCATCCCCATTCGGCAAGCGACGATCGCGATGAAGGCGGCGAACACCGGCGCCTTGGCGAGGCCCGCCAGCACCGACCTCAGCGGCAGCACGTCGTGCAGGCGGTCCATGAACGCCTGCGGCGCAATGTCGAGCTGCCAGGCCGCGACCAGCATGCCGCCGGCGATGCCGGCCACATCGCCGACGAACACCAGCAGCGGCAGCGCGACGCTGAGCGCGACCAGCCGCGGAATCACCAGCACCTGGAGCGGCGACAGGCCGAGCGTGCTGATGGCGTCGATCTCCTCCTGCACCTTCATGGTGCCGATCTGCGCGGTGAACGCCGCGCCCGAGCGCCCGGCGACGATCACCGCGGCGAGCAGCGGCGAGAGCTCGCGGCACACCGCCAGCCCGACGCCGTCGACGACGAAAATGTTGGCGCCGTAGCGCAGCGCCTGCTGTCCCAGCAGGTACGCGAACACCACGCCGATGAGGAAAGTCACCAGCGCGACGACCGGGATGGCGTCGAGGCCGGCCGCCTCGAACTGCGACACTGTCTCGCGCAGCCGGAAACGCCTCGGCCGGGGCACGAGGTCGAAAACCTCGAGGGCCAGCGCGCCGACGAAGGCGTTGTGCGACTTGAGCAGGCGCCACACGCCGATCGCGGACGCGCCCACGCGCTGCACCAGCCCCAGGTGCATCGAGCGCGCCGCCGCCGGGGGGCACTTCATGCGCTCGTGCACGAGCTTGAGCAACCGCGCATGCCTTGGGTCGAAATCGCGCGCGCTGACCATGGATTCGGTACAGCCGAGCAGATTGAGATGGCGGAACAGGGTGAAGCCGGCGGCGGTGTCCAGCGCCTTGAGGCCGCTGCCGTCGAGCAGGAACGGCCGGCTGCCTTTCAGGTCGAGCGCGCGCAGGGAATCCGAGATGGCGGCCAGGTTGGAGAGCCGCCATATGCCCATCAGGTAAAGAACGCTCGCGCCGTTCTCGAGCTTGTGCTCTAGCACGTCATCCTCGCGCCAAGTTTCCCTTCATCTTAACCTCGTTGCACGGGGAGCCCGGCCGAAACCCACGCCTCGATGCCGCCGGCGAGCGGCCGCACGCGGCGAAAGCCCCGGGCATGCAGCCGCAGCGCGACCTGCGCCGCGGTGGCCTCGTTCGGGCATGCGCAATAGACCACCACTTCGCGTTCGCGCGGCACCTCGCGCAGCGTGAGCTCCAGGGCGTCGAGATCGACCGCGCGCGCGCCGGGAATCCGGCGTCCGTCCGCGAGGCGATGCGATGCCGTGCGCACGTCGAGCACGATCGGATCGTCGCCGCGGCCGATCATCTCGGAGAGCTCCTGCACGCTGATGCGCGCGGTCCTGAGGGAGCGCAGGAAAATCCAGCGTTGCGCGAGGCGATAGGCGACGTAAGCTGCCAGCAGCGCGCCGATCAGCAGCATCGCATGGCCGCCCAGCGCCGCGAGCCATTCGAGCAGCCAGCCGACCTGGTCGTGGAAGACCAGCCCGAGCGCCAGGCCGGCGGCCGAGCGCAGCGCGCTGCCCGCGAGATCGTAGAGCACGAACACGGGCAACCCGAGGCGCAAGGCGCCGGCCAGCGGAGGCGCGAACGTTTCAAACCCGGGCAGGAAGCGCGCGACCACCAGCATCGCCGGCCCACGCCGCTCGAACGCATCCTCGGTCAGGCGCACGCACGAGTCGGGCGACAGCGTGACCCGACACACCAGGCTCAGAACGCGATGCCCGTAGCGCCATCCCGCCCAGTACCACGGCAGGTTGCCCAGCGACCCGGCGAGCGTGGTGACGAGGAACACGACGAAGAGCTGGAGGGGGTCCGCAAAGGCAACCGAACCGGCCCAGATCAGGACCGGGAACGCCGGCAGCGGGATGCCGAGCTGGTGCACCAGCACGGCCGCCGCCGCCGTCAGCACGACGTGCTCGGCGAAGAACGGCTCTATGGATCAGTGCGCAGTTTGCGCGAAGCGCGCGGCGCCGGTGCGGTGTCGCAAAGCGTCCACGCTCCACGCCCCGGCGCCCGAGAACACGAAGTAGAGGAACACGAAGCAATAGAGCACCGCGAGCTCGCCCTGGTTGAGCATCGGCAGGAGCACGTTGCCCTGGCTGCCGTGCGCCATGAAGTAGGCCACCGCCATGAACCCGCAGAGCACGAACGCAACCGGTCTTGTGAACAGCCCTATGAGAAACAGCGCACCCAGGAACACTTCGATGACGCCCGCGAGCCCCATCAGCGAAAAAAGCTGCAGCCCGTCGAACATCTGCTGGTGCGGCGCGCCGAAGAGCTTCGCCGTGCCGTGCGGGATCAGCAGAAACCCGGTCACGATGCGCAGCACCGCCAGCGCCCGCGGCCTCCAGGTTTCCAGCATCGCAGCTTCGATTGCCATGTGCCCTCCTTTTACGTGGTGGAAATTCATCCTACTCGCGTACGTAACGGCCGCGGCAGTTCTTGGAGTAGATTGGGCACCGGATGAATGACGCGGTGAAAGCGATCGGTTAGCCCAGTGTCCGAACTGCGCATGCCGGCGGTGTTTTTCGGCCACGGCAACCCGATGAATGCTTTGCAGAAGAATGCGTGGACGTCGGGCTGGTCGGCGCTGGGCGCGGCACTTCCTCGGCCAAAAGCCATCCTGTCGGTCTCGGCACACTGGTACCTGCCGGCGACGGCGGTTACTGCAATCTCTAGACCCCGCACCATCCACGATTTCGGCGGATTCCCGCCCGCGCTCTACGAGGTGCAATACCCCGCCCCCGGCTCTCCCGAGGTGGCTTCGCGAGTGGCCGATTTGCTCGCACCGCTGGAGGTCGCCATGGATAGAAGCTGGGGCCTCGACCATGGCACCTGGTCGGTGCTGGTGCACGCCTATCCGCAGGCCGACGTGCCGGTGGTGCAGCTCAGCATCGATGACAGCAAGCCCGGGCGCTGGCATTACGAGCTGGCGCGCAAGCTGGCTCCCCTGCGCGACGAAGGCGTGCTCATCATGGGAAGCGGGAATATGGTGCATAACCTGCACACCTATTCCTGGGGCAAGCGCTCGGTCGAGCCGTACGACTGGGCGCTGCGCTTCGAGACCATGGCCCGCCAGGCCCTGAGCGCCGCCGAATTTGCGACGCTGGTGGACTACGAGTCGCTGGGCAGGGACGCGATGCTCGCCGCGCCGACGCCCGATCACTATCTACCGCTCCTGTACGTGCTGGCCCAGCATCAGTCGGGCGAGCCGGTCACCTTCCCGGTCGAAGGCTTCGACGGGGGCTCGATCTCGATGCTGGCGGTGCGCATCGGCTGATCGGCGATGTCCATCCTGCGTTTGGCTGCGCAAGGCACCACGGTCGCCGACACTGAGCTCGCAATCGGCTGGGACGTCGCCAGCCGCGACTTGTCCGCGCTGGGTCTCGAGAACGCCATCGCGGCGGTCGAAGACGAACTTGCCCGGGTCCACGCCAGCCTCGTCAAAGGCGGCGCGCTCCTCACCGACGATGCGACGATCCGCGACATCGCCCTCGCCGCCGGCGTGCACGCAAGCGCGGAAATGACCTTGAGCGTCGAAGCGGTGGAGCAGATGTTTCAGCGTTTGGCCGCGCGCGCGCCCGGACTGCCAGCGGGCCGCGAATTCGCAGGCAAGCTCCTGATCCTGCGCGAGCTCATGCACCATCTGGCATTCCCGTCGATCGTAATCAGAGCGGTTTGAGGTCCTCCAGCACCGTCGGCAGGAGCTCGCTGACATTGGGATGAATCCGCACGCGGCGCTGGAACTCGGTGTACGGAATCCTGGCGTACACCGCATCGATGAGCGAATGCACCGCCTCGTCGGCGCCGGTGCCGAGCAGCGAGGCGCCGAGGATGCGCTTGGAGCCCTGCTCGACGTGGATCTTGAGGAAGCCCTGCGTCTCGCCCTTCTCCACTGCGCGCGCGACCCGCGACATGGGCCGCTTCCCGACCAACGCCTTGATGCCCTTGTCTTTGATTTCTTTCTCGGAAAGACCGACCCGGCCGAGCGGCGGGTCGGTGTAGAGCGCATAGACGGGGACCCGGTCGGTGTGTTTTCGTCCGGCATTCGATAACAAGTTGTCGGCGACGATTTCGTAGTCGTTGTACGCGGTATGGGTGAAGGCGCCCTTGCCGTTGCAGTCGCCGAGCGCCCACACGCGCGGATTGGAAGTGCGCAGGCCTTCGTCGACCTCGATGTAGCCGCGCTTGTCGGTCTTGACGCCGGCGGCATCCAGACCGAGGTCGTCCGTGTTTGGCACGCGGCCGACGGCCAGCAGCAGGTGCGTGCCGCGCTCGCGTGGCGCGCCTTCGCTGCAGTCGAGGCCGACCGACAGACCGTCCGCCTCCTTCTGCAGGCTCAGGCATTCGGCGCCCAGGCGCAGCGCGATGCCTTCGGCGCGCAGGATCTCCTGGATCGCGGCCGAAACATCCTCGTCCTCGCGCCCTACCAGCCGCGCTCCCATCTCCACCACCGTGACGCGGCTGCCGAAGCGGCGGAGCATCTGCGCGAACTCCAGACCCACATAGCTGCCGCCGATGACGAGCAGGTGCCCGGGAATGAAGTCGAGATCCATCATGGTCTCGTTGGTGAGATAGGGCACGGTATCGAGCCCGGGCATTTTCGGGATCAGCGGACGGCCGCCCACGTCGAGAAAAATCTTCTCCGCGCCCAGCCTCTCGGAACCGACCTGGATCTGCGCAGGGGCAACGAAGCGCGCGTGGCCGCGGTAGACCTTCGTGTCTTTCAGCCCCTGCATCCACTTCTCGACACCCTCGCGCGAGTTGCGCACGATGTCGTCCTTGCGCGCCTTGACCCGCTTTATGTCAACCCGCGGTTCTCCCTGCACCAGCACGCCGTACTCCGCCGCTCGCCTCGCCATGTGCGCAGCGTAGGCGCTCGCCACCATGGCTTTGGTCGGGGTGCAGCCGTTATTCACGCAGGTGCCGCCGAACTCATGCTTCTCGACCACGGCGACTTTCATGCCGGCGCCCGAGAGCCGCGCGGCGAGCGCCGGGCCGGCCTGGCCGGTGCCGATGACGAGGGCGTCGAAGGCCGTCACGCACTTATCATAGTCGTTAAGCTCAAGCTTGAATGTCCAACGAAGCCCTGCTGATCGCCATGCTTGGGCTGCCTTTCGCAGGCAGCGTCGCGGCCGCACTCTTCCCGGCGAATGCCCGCAACCGCGAAGCATGGCTCGCGGGCGCGGTTGCGCTCGCGGTGCAGGGGCTGGCATGGTGGGTCTATCCGGAGATGGCGCATGCCCAGGTGCTGCGCCTCGACCTCGCCTGGCTGCCCGCGCTCGGCCTGAACTTCACCATCCGCCTGGACGGCTTCGCCTGGATGTTCGCCATCCTCGTCAGCGGGATCGGCTTCCTGGTGGTGCTCTATGCGCGCTACTACATGTCGCCCGCCGACCCGGTGCCGCGCTTCTTTGCGTTCTTCCTGGCGTTCATGGGCTCGATGCTCGGCGTGGTGCTCTCCGGCAACCTGATCCAGCTGGTGTTCTTCTGGGAGCTCACCAGCCTGTTCTCGTTCCTGCTCATCGGCTACTGGCACCACAATGCCGCCGCGCGCGACGGCGCGCGCATGGCGCTGATCGTCACCTCCGCCGGCGGCCTGTGCCTGTTTGCCGGCGCGCTGCTGCTGGGCCGCATCGCCGGCAGCTATGACCTCGACGTGGTGCTGCGCTCCGGAGACGCGGTCCGCTCGCACGCGCTGTACCTGCCGGCGCTGCTGCTGGTGCTCGCCGGGACCCTGACCAAGAGCGCGCAATTCCCGTTCCATTTCTGGCTGCCGCAGGCCATGGCGGCGCCGACGCCGGTGTCGGCGTACCTGCATTCGGCGGCGATGGTGAAGCTCGGCGTATTCCTCATGGCGCGGCTGTGGCCGGTGCTGGCGGGAACCGACGCATGGATGTGGACGGTGGGCATGGCCGGGCTGGTGACGCTGGTGCTGGGGGCGTATCTCGCCATCTTCCAGCACGACCTCAAGGGCCTGCTCGCCTATTCGACGGTGAGCCATCTCGGGCTGATCACGGTGCTGCTCGGCCTCAACACGCCGCTCGGCGTCGTCGCTGCAGTGTTCCACACGCTGAATCACGCCACGTTCAAGGCGTCGCTCTTCATGGCCGCCGGCATCATCGACCACGAGACCGGCACCCGCGACATCCGGCGCCTGAGCGGCCTGTACCGTTACCTGCCGGTGACCGCGACGCTCGCGATGGTGGCGGCGGCGGCGATGGCGGGCGTGCCGCTGCTGAACGGCTTTCTCTCCAAGGAAATGTTCTTCGCCGAGGCGCTCGAGGCCGAAGGGCCGGTGCGCGCCATCGACCGCGCGCTGCCGTTCATCGCCACGGCCTGGGGCATGTTCAGCGTGGCCTACTCGGTGCGGTTCATCCACGGCGTGTTCTTCGGCCCGCCGCCGGCCGGCCTGCCGCGAATACCGCAGGAGCCGCCGCGCTGGATGCGCTTCCCGATCGAGTTCCTGGTGCTCGCCTGCCTGGCGGTGGGCGCCTTCCCCGCGCTGACCATCGGGCCGTTCCTGGATATCGGCGTGCGCTCGCTGCTCGGCGCGCAAGCGCCCGCGTACAGCCTGGCCGTCTGGCACGGCTTCACCACGCCGTTCGTCATGAGCCTGCTTGCGCTCGCGGGCGGCGCCGCGCTCTACGCGCTGCTTTTCCGCTACCTGGCTCGCGGCGAAGAGCGCACGCCGCTCCTGCCGAAGATCGACGCGCGGCTGATCTTCGACCGCATCCTCGTCGTCGTCTCCTGGCGCTGGGCGCGCTCGGTGGAGACGCTGTTCGGCACCCGGCGCCTGCAGCCGCAACTGCGCTGGCTGGTGCTTGCGGCGCTGGTTGCCGGGGTAGTGCCGGTGTGGCGGCGCGGGCTCGATCCCGGCCCATTGCCGTGGTCGTCGATCGATCCAGGGCTCGCCGCAGCCTGGGCGATCGGCGCGGTCTGCGCTCTCGGCGCCGCCTGGCAGGCGAAGTTCCACCGCTTCGCCGCGCTGATGCTCGCCGGCGGCGCCGGCCTGGTCGTCTGCCTGACCTTCATGCGCATGGCGGCGCCGGACCTCGCGCTCACCCAGCTGCTGGTGGAGATCGTCACCACGGTGCTGCTGCTCCTCGGCCTGCGCTGGCTGCCCAAGCGAATTCCGTTCGCGTGGACCAGCGCCGGAGCGCGCGCCGCGCTGCCGCGCCGCCTGCGCGATCTCGCGCTCGCGGGCAGCTGCGGGCTTGGCGTCGCCGCCCTTGCCTACGCCGTCATGACACGCCCGCTGCCCGAGACCATTTCGAGCTACTTCATGGAGAACGCCTGGTCGCGCGGCGGCGGCACCAACGTGGTCAACGTAATCATCGTCGACTTCCGCGGCTTCGATACGCTGGGGGAAATCAGCGTGCTGGCCGTGGTCAGCATCGCCGTCTACGCGCTGCTCCGCCGCTTCCGCCCCGCCCGCGAGAGCCTGGAGACGCCGCCGCGGCCGCAGGACGCCGACGACGACCTGCTGGTGCCCGCGGTGATCATGCGCCTGATGTTCCCAATGGCCGGCATGCTCGCCGGCTACCTGCTGCTGCGCGGCCACAACCTGCCGGGCGGCGGCTTCGCCGCCGGCCTGGTGCTCGCGCTCGCGGTGATCCTGCAATACATGGCCGGCGGCACGCGCTGGGCCGAAGAGCGGCTGGCGATCCGGCCCTCGCGATGGATGGGCGCGGGCCTGCTGCTCGCCGGCGCGACCGGCGCCGGCGCCTGGGCCTTTGCGCATCCGTTCCTCACTTCGCACACCGCGCACCTGCACCTGCCGGTGCTGGGCGAGCTGCACCTGCCGAGTGCGCTGCTGTTCGATCTTGGCATCTTCTCGCTGGTGGTGGGCGCCACCGGGCTGATTCTGATCGTCCTCGCGCATCAATCGGTGCGCCATCCATGGAACTGATCGTCGCCCTGCTGATCGGCACGCTCGCCGGATCGGGCGTCTGGCTGCTGCTGCGGCCGCGCACCTTCCAGGTCATCGTCGGCCTGTCGCTGCTTTCGTACGCGGTCAACCTCTTCATCTTCGTCATGGGATGGGTGCGCGGCGGGCGGCCGCCGTTCGTCGAGCCCGGCGCCGTCGTGGATTTCGCGCGCTTCGCCGATCCGCTGCCGCAGGCGCTGGTGCTCACCGCCATCGTCATCAGCTTTGCCACCACCGCGCTGCTGCTCGTGGTGCTGGTCGTGGCGCGCGGGCTCACCGGCACCGACCACGTCGACGGGCAGGAGCCCGACGCATGAGCTGGAGCGAGCACCTTCCTATCGTCCCGGTGGTGCTGCCGCTCGCGGCCGGCGCGCTGATGCTGGTGCTCGACGAGCGGCGCAGCACGCTCAAGGCTGCGATCAGCATCGCCACGCTTCTGCTCCTGCTGGTCGCCGCGCTGGCGCTGCTGCGACTTGCCGACAACCCGGTCGCGCCGGTCTACGCGCTCGGCGACTGGCCGGCGCCCTTCGGCATCGTGCTGGTCGCCGACCGCCTCGCCGCCGCGATGGTGCTCCTCGCCGCGGTGCTCGGCCTCGCGGCGATGGTGTTCTCGCTCGCGCGCTGGCACCGCGCCGGGCCGCGCTTTCATTCGCTGCTGCAGTTCCTGCTGATGGGCCTTAACGGCGCCTTCCTTACGGGAGATCTGTTCAACCTGTTCGTGTTCTTCGAGCTGCTGCTGGCCGCGTCCTATGGCCTCGCCCTGCACGGCTCCGGGACCGGGCGCGTGCGCTCGAGCCTGCACTACATCGTGATCAACCTCGGCGCCTCGCTCCTGTTCCTCATCGGCGTGAGCCTGATCTACGGAGTCGCCGGGACGCTCAACCTGGCGCACCTCGCGCAGCGCATTCCGCAGATCGCCGCCGCCGACCGGGCGCTGGTCGAAGCCGGAGCGGCGGTGCTGTTCATCGCGTTCCTGGTCAAAGCAGGCATGTGGCCGCTCGGCTTCTGGCTGCCCTCGACGTACGCCGCGGCCAGCGCGCCCGCCGGAGCGCTTTTCGCCATCCTGAGCAAAGTGGGCTTCTATGCCGTGCTCAGGATCTGGCTGCTGCTCTTCGGCGGCGGCGTGGGCAGCGAGCTGCTGTTCTACGGCGGGATGGCGACCCTCGCGTTCGGCATGATCGGCATGCTCGCCTCGCAGGAGCTGGGCCGGCTCGCCGGCTACAGCCTGCTGGTCTCCTCGGGCACGCTGCTCGCCGCGATCAGCCGCAGCGACGGCGCGGTGACCGCTGCGGCGCTGTTCTACCTGGTCGCCTCCACCCTCGGCATCGCGGCTTTGTTTCTGCTGATCGAGCTGGTGCAGCGCTCGCGCGAGCCCGGGGCCGACGTGCTGGCGGTGACCGCCGAGGCCTTCGGGCTCGCCGACGCGGAGGAGGAACAGCCCGAGGAGCAATCCGGCACCGAGATCCCGGCAGTCATGGCGCTGCTCGGCCTGAGCTTCGTGTGCTGCGCGCTGCTGGTCGCCGGGTTGCCGCCGCTGCCCGGCTTCTTGGCGAAGTTCGGCCTGCTGGCGGCGGTGCTCGCGCCGGAGCCGATCCCCGCGCGCGCGTGGGCGCTGCTCGCCCTGCTCACGCTCGCCGGCCTGGCCGCCGTGATCGCCATGGGACGCGCCGGGGTGCGCATTTTCTGGGCAGCGGAAGAGCGCAGCGTGCCGCGCGTGCGCCTGATCGAGATCACGCCGATCGCGGGGCTGCTCGCGCTGTGCTTTGCGCTCGCGGTGGCCCCCGGTCCGGCGATGCGCTACCTGCACGACGCGGCGCTGGCGCTGCACGCGCCGCACGGCTATATCGAAAGCGTTCTGGGCCGGCCATGAAGCTGTTCCTCGCCCTCCTCGTGCTCTGGCTGATCCTCAACGAGTCGGTCGCCGCGGGCCACTGGCTGCTGGGCGCGGTGCTCGCGTTAGGCGGCGTCGCGGTTTACTCGCGCCTGCAACCCGCCGGCAACCGCGTGCGCAACCGACCGCTCGCCGCCGTCGGGCTGCTCGCGCTGGTGCTCGCCGACATCGTGCGCTCCAACGTCGCGGTGGCGCGCATCGTCCTCGGGCTCGGCGCGGGCAAGCGCACTGCCGGCTTCCTCGCGTTGCCCCTCGAGCTGCGCCATCCCGGCGCCCTGGCGGTGATTGCCTGCATCATCACCGCGACCCCCGGCACGACCTGGGTGCGCTACGACGGGTCGACCGGGGTGGTCACGATCCACGTCCTCGACCTGGTCGACGAGCAGGCGTGGATCCGCCTTTTCAAGGAGCGCTACGAGCGCCGCCTGCTGGAGATCTTCGAATGAACCTCGACTTCGTATCGGTAACGCTCGGCGCCGCGCAGCTCCTGCTGGCGCTCGCCATGGCCTGCGCCCTCTACCGCCTGGTGCGCGGGCCGCGGGCGCAGGATCGCGTCCTCGCCCTCGACACGCTGTACGTGAACGCGATGCTGCTGATCCTGAGCTTCGGCATCTCGGCCGGCAGCCGTGCCTTCTTCGAGACCGCGCTGGTGATCGGCATGCTCGGCTTCGTCTCCACCGCGGCGGCGGCGAAATTCCTGCTGCGCGGCGAGGTGATCGAATGACCAGCGTCGCCGCTCTTCTGGTGCTCGCCGGCGCGCTGCTTGCCTTCATCGGATCGCTCGGCCTGGTGCGCATGGGCACCTTCTTCGAGCGCGTGCATCCGCCGACGATGGGGGCCACGCTCGGCACGGCGCTGGTGCTCGCCGGCTCGCTGCTCTACTTCACCGCGCTCGAGTCGCGCCCGGTGCTGCACGAGATCCTGATCGGCGGGTTCATGCTGCTGACCACGCCGGTGACCTACGTCCTGCTCGGGCGCGCCGCGCTGCGCCGCGACTTGGAGGAACCAAAGCACGAACCCAAGCGCTGATTCACTGCTCGTGCACGACCAGCACGTCGGCCTTGGCGTCGGCCAGCACGTGGCGCGTGACGCTGCCGAGCATCAGGGCTTCCACCGCGGAGCGCGTGCGCTGACTGATTACCACCAGATCCGCGCCCAGCGATCGCTCGCGCTCGAGGATCAGGGCGGCTGCATCGCCGCGCTCCACCATCGGCAGGAAGCGGTCCGCATCGCCGGTCGCGACCTCGCTCAGCCGGCGGGTCTGGGCGAGGGACCGCTGGAACACCTGCGCGCGGTGCTGCTCGATCTCCTCGGTCTGCACGCCGGCGCGCCGCAAGGCACCCTCGAAAACCACCTCGTAGGCGTGCACCGCGGTGAGCTTGGCGGCCGGCGCGATACGCGCCGCGCCGGCGAGGCACTTCTCCGCGCCGGGAAGAAGGTCGATCGCCGCCAGCACGTTGCGATAACGCTCGCGCGCGGGCGTGCGTACCACCAGCACCGGGCAGCGGCAGCGGCGGAGCAGCTGCTCGGCGGTGGTGCCCACCAGCGCGTCGCGCAGCGGATTGAGCCCGCGCGCCCCGACCACGAGCAGCGCAGCCCCCGACCCGCTCGCCACGAGCTCCTCGAGCACGTCGCCGACCGCGACGCGTGCAGCGGCCGTCGTGCCGAGCGAGGCGGCCGCCTGCTCTAGTAGAGAGCGCGTATCCGCGACCAGCCGGTCGGCGACGTCCGCCGGCGTGCGCACCCATTCGCGTACCGAGTCGAGCGAGCGGCGGCTGACCACGTGGAGCAACTCGAGCTCGGCGCCATGCTCGGAGGCGAGCAGCGCGGCGCGCCGCACCGCGTTGCCGGCATCGCTCGAGAAATCGGTGGCGGCGACGATCTTCAATGCCCGAGCACCTGGCTGAGGAACAGCTTGGCGCGGTCGGTCTTCGGCGCGCTGAAGAACTCCGCCGGCGGCGCGGCTTCCACTACGCGGCCGCCATCCATGAACACCACCCGGTCGGCCACGGTGCGCGCGAATCCCATCTCGTGCGTCACCACCATCATGGTCATGCCCTCGCGCGCGAGCTCGACCATCACGTCGAGCACTTCCTTGATCATCTCCGGGTCGAGCGCCGAGGTCGGCTCGTCGAACAGCATCAGCTTCGGCTTCATGCACAGCGCCCTCGCGATGGCCACGCGCTGCTGCTGACCGCCCGAGAGGTGCGACGGATACTTGTCGGCCTGCTCCGGGATGCGCACCCGGGCGAGGAAGTGCATTGCGGTCTCCTCGGCTTCCTTGCGCGGCACGCGCTGCACCCAGATCGGCGCGAGGGTGAGGTTCTCGAGCACCGTGAGATGCGGGAACAGGTTGAAGCTCTGGAACACCATGCCGACCTCGCGGCGCAC
>DATFDV010000092.1:0-6248 GCA_035251855.1 Burkholderiales bacterium
TTGCCGGAGCGCTGGCGCAGGTAGTAGAGCTTCGCGCGCCGCACCTCGCCCTTGCGCTTGACCTCGATCGAGGCGATCAGCGGCGAGTAGGTCTGGAAGGTGCGCTCGACGCCCTCGCCCGAGGACACCTTGCGCACGATGAACGAGGAATTGAGGCCGCGGTTGCGCTTGGCGATCACCATGCCCTCGAATGCCTGCACGCGCTTCCGCTCGCCCTCGACCACGTTGACGCTGACGATGACGGTGTCGCCGGGCGAAAAGTCGGGCACCTCCTTCTTCAGGCGCTTGATTTCTTCCTGCTCGAGGGTACCGATGAGGTCCATGATCTAACTCCTGTGTTCTCGCTGGAATTCGTCCAGCAGCTTTCGTTCCTCTGCGTTCAACGTCCTCACCTCCAGCAGGTCGGGCCTGCGCAGCCAGGTCCGTCCCAGCGCCTGCTTCAGCCGCCAGCGCCGGATGTTCTCATGGTGCCCCGACAGCAGCACCTCCGGCACCCTCGCGCCCGCCGCCGGCGGCCAGACTTCCGGCCGCGTGTATTGCGGGCAATCCAGCAGCCCGTCGGCGAAGGATTCCTCCACCGCCGAGGCGCCGTCGCCGAGCGCGCCGGGCAACTGCCGCACGCACGCGTCGACCAGCGCCATCGCCGCCAGCTCGCCGCCGGAGAGCACGAAGTCGCCGATCGAGATTTCCTCGTCGACCCGGCGCTCGAGCAACCGCTCGTCCACGCCCTCGTACCTTCCGCACAGCAGCGTCAGCGCTTTCTGCCCGGAAAACTCCATCACCCCGCGGTGATCCAGCTTCCGGCCCTGCGGCGTCAGGTACACCACCCTGCCGCCTCCTGCGCCTTTCACGGCGTCGAGCGTTCTCTCCAACGGCTCGGGAAGCATTACCATGCCGGGCCCGCCGCCGTACGGACGGTCATCCACCGTGCGGTAGTTGTCGGTCGTGAAATCGCGCGGATTCCACGTCGTCAACGAATACAGTCCCGCTTCCAGCGCCCGGCCGGTGATGCCGCTGGCGGTAATCGCGGCGAACATCTCCGGGAACAGCGTTACCACATCGAAGCGGATCACCAGTCCGCTCCCCATTCGACGTCGATCTGCTTCCTCTGCAAGTCGACGTTCTTCACCACGCCGGGCGTCCAGGGCAGCAGGCGAACCTTGCCGTCCCCCGCCACCTCCATCACGTCCTGCGCGCCGTTGAAGACCCAGCGCTGCACCACGCCGAGCGCTTCGCCGCGCTCGTTCACGACCTCCAGGCCCACCAGGTCCGCCAGGTAGTAGTGCCCCGCCTGCGGCTCCGGCAGCGCCTCGCGCTGCACGAACACCTTCGATCCCTTCAGCTTCTGCGCCGCTTCGCGGCTTTTCAGCCCGCCGAGCTGCGCCAGCAGCGTGCCCGAATGCTCCTTCACCTGCTCGACGGGAAAGCTCACTCCGCCGATCCACCAGGTCCCGCAGTCCGCCAACGCGTCCTGCGCTGCATCGACCCGGATCCACCCGCGCACGCCGTAGGTGCCGGCGACGCGACCCATCTCTATGAGATGTTCAGGCTGCTTTCTTTGCAAACTGCTTTACAAGGCGCGCCGCGGTGTCGGAGAGCTGCGCGCCCTTGCCGGTCCAGTGCTTGACGCGCTCCATGTTCACGCGCAGCGACTCGCGCCCCTGCGGCGCCTTCGGGTCGTAGAAGCCCAGACGCTCGATGAATTTGCCGCTCGCCGCACGTCGCGAATCGGCCACCACGACGTGGTAGAACGGACGCTTGTTCGCGCCGCCCCGGCGCAGTCGAATCACCACCATTTGGAAGACTCCGCAAACCGCGAAAAGGCGCGGATTATACGGGACTTTTTTAGCCGCGCCTAGCCGCTCATCTTCTCGCAGACCGCGGTCCATACGCCGTCGTTGAGCTCGGGGGCTTGCACCAGGGTCGAGCCGCGTTCGAGGAGGTCCTCGACCTTGAGCTGCACCGCCTCCTTGGTCGGACCGGTGATGACGCGCGTGAACCCCATCTCCTCCACCCGCGCCTCGATCTCGAGCCGGGGGTTGCTGACGCTGGCGAGCCATTTGCGGCCCATCTGCGAGAGCGGAGCGATCAGCTTGCCGCCGGCGGCGGTGAGCTTCTCCACCGCCTCGCGCACGCTGTCCTCGCTGTAGCCCGACACCATGTAATGCGTGCCGGCGTCGAACACCTGCGCCGGCGTGCGGTCCATCGGCGTGAAGGTGGTGTCGGGCCCGGCGCGGCGCTTCTTCTTCAGCTTGAGCTGATCGCCGGCCACCCGGCGGCCGACGCGCACCGCCTTGCTCACCGAATACACATCGTGAGCGCGCTCATGCTTGTCGGTGCGCGAGCCTTCCATCTTGAACATGGCCGCGTAGTCATCCGAAAGGCGCGAGACGATGTCGTAGAACACCCGCGAGACGAGGAGCTCGCCGCTGCCGGCGAAGCTCATGATGCGTTGCGCGACGTTGATGCCGTCGCCGATCACGTTGTCGCTGCCGTTCAGGTCCTTCATGAGGGACACCGGACCGAGGTTGATCCCCATGCGCACCGGGAGCTCGCCCACGTTGTCGAACACCTCCAGCGCGACGTACAGCGCGCGCTCCGGGTCGCCGAGGAACGTGATCGCCGCGCCGTCGCCGGTGTCGACCACCACGCGCTCTTCGGGCTCGACGTGCCCCAGGGCGCTGCTCATCACCAGGTTGAACATGTTCTTCAGCCGCACCTGCTCGGCGACGTCACGCCGGGAATAGTCGACGATGTCGAGGAACAGGACGCTGCAGACCCGGGTGCGGCCGAAATCTTCCAAATGGTCCTCTCGTTTAGCGCACGCCGGGCAGCATGCCCTTCATCCCGCGCATCATGCGTGCGAAATTGCCGCCTTTCATCATCTTCATCATCTTCTGCATCTGCTCGAACTGGTTGAGCAGCTGGTTGACCGCCTGCACCGGCACGCCGGCGCCGGCGGCGATGCGGCGCTTGCGCGAGGCCTTGATCAGCTCGGGCTTGCGGCGCTCCTGCGGCGTCATCGAGTTGATGATGCCCTCGATGCGCTTGAACTGGGTCTCGTCCTGCAGTTTGGCCGGGTCGATCTGGCCGACCAGCTGGGCCGGCAGCTTGTCCATCAGCGAGGCGACGCCGCCCATCTTCTTCATCTGCACGATCTGCTGCTTGAAATCCTCGAGGTCGAAGCCCTTGCCCTTCTTCACCTTCTCGGCGACGCGCTGCGCCTCCTCGAGGTCGATCTTGGCGTGCGCCTCCTCGACCAGCGAGAGGATGTCGCCCATGCCGAGGATGCGCGCCGCCATGCGCTCGGGATGGAACGCTTCCAGGCCGTCGAGCTTCTCCGCCACGCCGGCAAACTTGATCGGCTTGCCGGTGACGTGGCGAACCGAGAGCGCCGCGCCGCCGCGGGCGTCGCCGTCGAGCTTGGTGAGGATTACCCCGGTGAGCGGCAGACGCTCGTTGAACGCGCGCGCGACGTTGACCGCGTCCTGCCCCTGCATCGCGTCGACGATGAACAGCGTCTCCACCGGCTTCAGCTGCGCGTGCAGCTCGGCGATCTCGCGCATCATCTCCTCGTCGATCGCGAGGCGTCCGGCGGTGTCGACGATCAGCACATCCATGTAATGCGTGCGCGCGTAGTCGAGCGCCGCTTTTGCGATTTCGGCGGGTTTCTGGCTTGTGGAGGAAGGGACAAACGCCGCGCCGGCCTGGCCCGCGACGGTCTTCAACTGCTCGATGGCGGCCGGGCGGTAAACGTCGGCGGAGACCACCGCCACCTTCTTCTTGTCGCGCACGAGAAGGCGCGCCAGCTTGCCGGTGGTGGTGGTCTTGCCCGAGCCCTGCAATCCGGCCATCAGGATCACCGCCGGCGGCTGCGCGGCGAGGTCGAGGCCGACGTTCGCCGCGCCCATCAACTTCGTGAGCTCGCGGTGCACCAGGCCGACCAGCGCCTGGCCCGGCGTCAGGCTGCCGACCACCTCCTCGCCCAGCGCGCCGGCGCGCACCGAGTCGATGAAATGCTTGACCACCGGCAGCGCGACGTCGGCCTCGAGCAGCGCCACGCGCACTTCGCGCAGCGCCTCCTGGATGTTCGCTTCGGTGAGACGCGCTTCGCCGCGGACCGTCTTGACGATCTTCGCGAGGCGCGCGGTCAGGTTATCGAGCATGGGATGTTAAACTGAAGAAGTGCCCGACATTGTAATTCACGGCCTCGTCTCGGCCATGTACGTCGGGCTGGCGTGGCACTTCTGGAACACGCGCTGGCGCTCGCCGTCCAGGCCCGGACTGCGCCCATGGGAACGGCTGGCGATCCTGGTTCCGCTCGGACTGCACGGCTGGCTGCTCTACGAGGGCGTATTCGCCAGGGAGCTGCGCTTCGGCTTTGCACAGGCGCTATCGGTGATGATGTTCCTCGGCGTAGCGGTCTACTGGGTCGAGAGCCTGTTCTACAGCCTGGAGGGCATGCAGCCGCTGCTGCTGCCGCTGGCCGCCGTGGCGACGCCGCTGCCGGCGCTGTTTCCCGGCCTCGCCGCGAGCGGCGCGCACGCCGAAGCGGCGGAATTCAAGCTGCACCTCGCGCTGGCGATGATCGCCTACGGGCTGTTCGTCATCGCGCTGCTGCATGCGGCGCTCATGTCCTTCGCCGAGCGCCACCTGCACCTCAAGGGCACGGTGGCCTTCCCGAACCTGCCGCCGCTGCTCACGCTCGAAGCGCTGCTGTTCCGCATGATCGGCGCCGGCTTCGTGTTCCTCACCCTGACCCTGGTCACCGGCATCGCCTTCTCCGAGACGCTGTTCGGCCGCGCGCTGCGCTTCGAGCACAAGACGGTGTTCGCGGTGCTGTCCTGGCTGATCTTCGCCTGGCTGCTGGCCGGCCGCTGGCGCTACGGCTGGCGCGGCCGCACCGCGCTGCGCTGGACGCTCAGCGGCTTCGTGATGCTGATGCTGGCGTACGTCGGCAGCCGCTTCGTGCTCGAAGTGCTGCTGGAGCGCAGCTGACGCATGGAAATCCTGATCCTGCTCAGCCTGGTGCTGTTGAACGGCTTCTTCGCCATGTCGGAAGTCGCGCTGCTCACCGCGCGCAAAGCTCGCCTGGAGGCAAGGGCGAAGCAGGGCGACGCCCTCGCCGCCGCGGCGCTTCGCCTGGCGAGCGACCCGACGCGATTCCTGTCGACGATCCAGATCGGCATCACCTCGATCGGTGTGCTGAACGGAATCGTCGGCGAGGCGTTTTTCTCCGCGCGCGCCTCGGCATGGCTGCAATCGACCTTCGCCGTCCAGCCGACCACGGCAAACATCATGGCGACGGTGAGTATCGTGGTGGCCATCACCTATGTTTCCATCGTGGTCGGCGAGCTGGTGCCCAAGCGCCTGGGCCAGCACAACGCCGAAGGCATCGCCCGCCTGGTGGCCTGGCCGATGCGCTGGCTCGCCAAGGTCTCGGCGCCCTTCGTGTACCTGCTCTCGGGCTCGACCAACGCGATCCTCAATCCGCTGCTCAGGCTGTCGCGGCTGCGCGGCGGCGATGCCGATGGCGAGATGTCGCCGGAGGAAATCCGCACCATCCTGCTGGAATACTCTAATCTTCTGCCGAAAAAGCACCTGTCCATCCTGCTCAACCTGTTCGACGTCGGCGCAGTCACGGTGCAGGACATCATGGTGCCGCGCGCGAAGATCGAGTCGATCAAGCTCGACGACGACATGGACACCATCGTGCATCACCTCGTCACCAGCTATCACCAGCGCCTGCCGGTGTTCCGCAGCGCGCTGGGCGAAGTGGTGGGCGTGCTGCAGCTGAAGAAGGTGCTCGCGGCGCTGCCCACCGGCACCCTTGACCGGGAAACGCTGCAGCAGCTCCTGTCCGAGCCCTATTTCGTGCCGGCGACCACGCCGGTGCTCTCGCAGATGCAGTACTTCCAGGAGAACCGCGAGCGCATCGCGCTGGTGGTGGACGAGTACGGCGAGCTGATGGGGCTGGTGACGCTCGAGGACATCATCGAGGAGATCATCGGCAAGTTCACCACCTCGCTACCCTCCGCCGGGCCGGCGCTGGGCTGGGACAGCTCCGGCACCGCCACCGCCGAGGGCACGATGCCGGTGCGCGAGGTCAACCGCGCGCTGGGGCTGTCGCTCCCGACCGATGGCCCGAAGACCCTGAACGGCCTGATCGTCGAGCACCTGCAGGACATCCCGGAAGCCGATGTCTCGATCAAGATCGGCAGCGTGCCGATGGAGATCGTCCATGCCCA
>DATFDV010000093.1:0-18686 GCA_035251855.1 Burkholderiales bacterium
CCCGAGCCGCCGACCAGCGCCACGGTCTCGCCAGGCCGGATGTGCAGGTCGATGTCGGCGAGCGCGGGCTCGGTGCGCGCCGGGTAGACGAAGCCGACGTTCTCGAACTTCAGCTCCCCTTTGGCCCGTCCGAGCGTCACGGTTCCAGTATCTGCCTCGATCGGCGCATCGATCAGCGCAAACACGCTCTCGGCCGAGGCCAGGCCGCGCTGCAGGGCATTATTGATCTCGCTCAAATGCTTCACCGGGGCGAGCAGCATGAGCATCGCGGTGATGAACGAGGCGAACTCGCCCACGGTGGCGCGCGAGGCGAGGGTGTCCTGCATCGAGATGTAGATGATCACCGCCAGCGCGAAGGCGGTGAAGGTATGGGTAATCGGCGTGGTGAGCGCGGCGGAGGCGTCGCCGCGCATGACGAAGCCGCGCAGCACCTGCGCGGCGCGCCGGAAGCGCTTGAGCTCGTAGTCCTGGCCGCCGAATACCTTGACCACCTTTTGGCATTCGATGGTTTCCTGCAGCACGTGGACCACGTCGCCGAGCGAGCGCAGCGCCTCGCGCGACATGCGCCGCAGGCGCTTGGAGATCACCCGCACCGTGAGCGCGATCGGCGGGCCGATGACCAGCGCGATCAGGGTGAGCTTCCAGTTCAGGTAGAACAGCCACGCCAGGAGGCCGACGATGGCGATGGTGTCCTTGATCAGCACCGTCAGCACGGTGGTCGCGGCGCCGGTGACGCCGGAGACGTCGTAGGCCACCTTGGAGAGCAGCGCGCCCGAAGTGTTGTCGTTGAAGTAGCTCGCCGGCAGGCGCACCAGGCGCGAGAACATCGCCGAGCGCAGGTCGAGCACCACCTTGCTCGCCACCCAGTGCATGCAGTACGAGGAGGTGAAGGTGAGGAGGCCGCGGATCACGAACACGCCGACGATCGCCGCGGCGAAATAGATCGGCGGCCAGGTCGGCGTGCCGCCCTGGGCGAAGCCGCCGTCGAGCAGCGGCTTGATCAGCGCCGGGAACAGCGGCTCGGTCGCGGCCGCCGCCACCATGGCGAGGATCGCCACGGCGAACACCTTCGCGTACGGCCGCACGTACGTGAGCAGGCGCAGGTACAACTGTTTGCTGTCAGTCATCATGCAGCTTGCCGTAGAGCTCCACCAGTTGCCTGGCCATTGCATCGAAGCCGAAGCGCTCGGCGGTTGCGCGCGCCGCCTTGCCCATCGGCCGGCCGGTGCCGACCGCGCTGTCGGCTTCCTGCAGCAGCCGGGCGATGCCGGCCACATCGTCGGGCTGGCAGATCCAGCCGTTCACGCCCGGCTCGATCACCTCGGCGGCGCCGCAGCGCGCGCTGACGATCGCCGGCAGCCCCATCGCCAGCGCTTCGAGCGCCGTGTTCGGAAACGGATCGTAGCGGCTGGGCAGCAGAAAACAGTCCGCCGCCGCATAGTAAGGCCTGACGTCTTGCTGGCCGCCGACGAATTTTACGCGTGGGTGGGCATGGCTTTTGACCCGGTCGCGGCCTACGACGAGCAACCGGAACGGTGTGCCGCTGACCGCGGCCACCGCCGCGTCGAGCCCCTTGCGCGAGAAACCAGAGCCGACAAACACGAACACCGTGTCGCGCGCACTGCAGCCCAGCTCGGCGCGCGCGGCGCCGCGCAGCGCCTCGCGATGGCGCGGATGGAAATGCTCGAGGTCGACGCCGTTGTAGATCACGTGCAGCTTCTCCGGCGCCACGCGGAAATCGCGCTGGATTTCCTCGCGCACCATTTTCGAGTTGCAGATCACCGCGCGCAGCCGTGGGTGCTCGAGCATGCGCTTTTCCGCTTCGCACACGTAACGGTGGTACGGGTTGAGCGCCATGCCCAGGCGCTCGAGCGGGCCCGCCGCCGCCCGGCGCAGCGCCAGCCAGCGCCGGTGCACGCCGTCGCCGGCGCGGTAGACGTCGCAGCCCGGGATGCGCTCGTGCGACTGCACCACGTCGAAGTGCTCGCGCTGCCAGGCCTTGCGCGCCGCGCGCGCGAACGACCAGTCGCGCCACAGGTTGCCCAGATGGAATGGATCGGCGCGCAGGAACCGGCGCGCGCCCCACCCTTGCTGCTTCCGGGAAATCAACGTCATCTCCATTCCGGCGCGTTCCAGCGCCGGCAGCGCCTGCGCGACGAAGCGCTCGGCTCCGCCGTACGGGCTGTAGCGCTGGCGCACGATGGCGACCTTCACCTGGCGAGCAACTCGCGCGCCGCCGCGTGCACCGGATCGACCGGCAGGAAGGTGAGGCACTCCGACACCTTGCCACCGCCGCAGCCGTCCTGGCCGCACGGGCGGCAGGTGTGCGTAGTGGTCACCACGCGCCGCTCCACGTTCCACGGTCCCCACTCGATCTCGCCGCTCGGGCCGAACAGCGCCAGCGTCGGCGTGCCCATCGCCGCGGCGAGATGCATCGGCATCGAATCCACGCCGACGAAGAGCTTGGCTCGGGCGGTGAGCGCGCCGAGCTCCTTGATGGTGAGCTGGCCGGCGAGGTTCACGGGTCTTGCTTGGGTTTTTTCCAGAATATTTTTTATGAAAGGCAATTCATCTGGCCCCGAAGTAATCACTACGCGATGCCCATCGGCGGCCAGCCGATCGATGAGCTCGGCGTTTCGCTCCGCCGGCCAGGTCTTGAACATCCAGCGCGAAGCCGGGTGAACGTGGATGAACGGTTCCTTGTCCAGCAGCTGATCGATTCTGCGCTCCGCGTCCGGGCCCGGCACGAACTGCACGTTGCGCTCCGCCGCCGTCGGCTGCACACCGATGCGCCGCAGCGCATCCAGGTTGAGCTCGACCTGGTGGCGGCGGTTGCCCATCACCAGCGGGTACAGATGGCTGAAGCTGTTGCGCCAGAACTTGCCGCGATGGGGCATCGCCGGCGCCACGCTGTAGCGCGCGCCAAGCAGCCGGGCGAGCCACGCGCCGCGCGGCTGCTCCGAGAGGTGCACCAGCAGGTCGTAGCGCCGCGCCCGCAGGCTTTGCAGCAAATGCTTTTCCAGCGTCAGGCGGGAAAGCGCGCCGCGCGCGCGCCACTTGCGCCCGACGAAGAAGAGGCGCGACAGCGCCGGGTGGCCTTCGAGCATCGGCATCGTGTCGTCGTACACCAGCGCGTCGACCTCGAGGCGCGGCGAGCGCGCCTTGAGAAGCGACAGCACCGGAGTTGCGAGCAGCACGTCGCCGTGGTGCCGCAGCTTGACCACCAGCGCGCGCCCGCATTCTTCGAGCGGGACGGCATCCCTCACCATCCCGCGAGTGTACGCAATGCTCCGGTTTCCAGCTTTTGCTCGACGCAATCGGCCAGCCGCTCCAGGCTCGCTTCGCGCAGCGCGTCGAGGTCTACGCCCTGCGCGCCTTTCATGCCGGCCCATTCGAGAAGCGCGGCGCAGGCCGCCGGCGCATCGAAGAGGCCGTGCACATAGGTGGCGAGAATCCGGCCATCTGCCGACATCGCACCCTCCGCCCTTCCTTCGATGGTGGCCGCCGGCCGCTCGAGCGCCTTGCCTTGCGACGTTCCCATATGGATCTCATAGCCGCTGAAGGCCGGCCCTAGGATCAGCCGACCCGAGACGTTGCGCAGCTCCTTTTGCCTTTGAAGAACCGTATGCAAGTCCAGCAAACCGAGCGCGTCGCTGGACCCTGCGGGCCCCTCCACGCCGTGCGGGTCATCGATCCGCGTGCCCAGCATCTGCATGCCGCCGCAGATGCCGATCACGCGGCCGCCGTAGCGCACGTGGCGCAGCAGTGCTTCCGCCCAGCCCTGCGCCTTCAGGAACTCCAGGTCGGCGCGCACGTTCTTGCTCCCGGGCAGGATCACGAGGTCGGCTGGGGGCAGCTCATCGCCAGGGCCGACCAAGATGACCTCGACGCCCGGGTGCAGCCGCAACGCGTCGAAGTCGGTGTGGTTGCTGATGCGCGGATAGACGGGAACGGCGATTCGAAAAATTCCCGTGGAAAAGGGTCCTGACCCCTTTTTCTCGGGTAATGCATCTTCCGCGTCCAAAACCAATCCATTCAGGTACGGCAGCACGCCGCGCACCGGCTTGCCCGATTCGCGCTCCAGCCATTCGAGGCCGGGCTGGAGGAGCGCCTGGTCGCCGCGGAAGCGGTTGATGACGATGCCCTCTACCCGTGCGCGCTCGGATTCGCTCAGGCAGGCGAGCGTGCCGACCACGTGGGCGAGCGCGCCGCCGCGGTCGATGTCGGCGACCAGGATCACCGGGCAGTCGACGGCCTCGGCGAAGCCCATGTTGGCGATGTCATTCGCGCGCAGGTTGACTTCGGCCGGGCTGCCGGCGCCTTCGACGACCACTGCATCGAAGTTGCCGTGCAGCCGGTGGAATGCGGCCAGGACCTCGCTCAGAAGCCGCGGCTTGAGGTCCTGGTAGGCGTGAGCGGACAAATCGGTAAACGGCCGCCCGGCGACGATGACTTGGGCGTCGACGTCGCTCGAGGGCTTGAGGAGCACCGGGTTCATGTCGACCAGCGCCGGCACGCGCGCCGCCTGCGCCTGCAGGGCCTGCGCCCGCCCGATCTCGCCGCCGTCGGCGGCGACCGCGCTGTTGAGCGACATGTTCTGCGGCTTGAACGGCGCCGCCCTAAGGCCCTGGCGGGCCAGCACCCGGCACAGGCCGGCGACCAACGTGCTCTTGCCGGCCCCCGAGCAGGTGCCTTGGACCATGAGGGTGCGGCTTGCCCGGTAGAATCGCGGCGTGCGAAGCATCCTGTCAGTAGTCTTCTGTATGAGTACGGCGGCGTTCGCCGACGTGTCTGCGGTCGACAGCCACGGCCGCCGCATCACGCTGGACGCGCCGGCGCAGCGCATCGTCAGCCTTGCGCCGCACGCCACCGAGCAACTGTTCGCCGCCGGCGCGGGCAGCAAGGTCGTCGGCGCCACGGAGTACAGCGACTATCCGGAGGAGGCGAAGGCGCTGCCGCGCGTCGCCAGCTCCGGCGCCGTCAACCTGGAGATGGTGCTCGCCCTCAAGCCCGACCTGGTGGTCGCCTGGCGGCTCGAGGCCACCGCGGCGGCGCTGGCGCGACTCGAGGCCCTCGGCGTGCCGGTGTTCTACAACGAGGCGCGCCGCCTCTCGCACATCCCGCACCTGATCGAGGCGCTCGGCGAGCTCGCCGGAACCAGCGCCACGGCGCGCCCGCTCGCGCGCTCGCTGCGCGAGGAGCTGGTGCGCCTGGACGCCGAATACGGCTCGCGGCGTCCGGTGACGGTGTTCTACCAGATTTCGGAGCGGCCGCTGATGACGATCGGCGGCGGGCAGTTCGTCTCCAACGCCATCGACCTGTGCGGCGGCCGCAATATCTTCGCCGGCGCCACGGTGATGGCGCCGACGGTCAACATCGAGAGCGTGATCGCCGCAGATCCGGAGGCGATCTTCACTGCGCGCCCGGAGCCCGGCGACCGCAGCTGGCAGGCGTATTGGCGCCGTTTCCCGGGCCTGTTCGCGGTCGAGTCGGGGAATCTTTACACCATGCCGGTGAACGAAATGCACCGCCACGGGCCGCGCGCCATCGGCGCCACCCGGCTGCTTTGCCAGCGCATCGAAGAGGCGCGCGTCAAGGCTGCCAGCCGGCGGTAAGGAACACCCCGCGCCCCGCGGTGTTGTAGCCGCTCACCAGCCGGTAATCCTCGTCCAGCGCGTTCTCCAGGCGCGCGCCGAAGTAGATGTTCTTGCTGAGCTGGTAGCGCGCGAGGAGGTTCAGCACCGAATACGCCGGCTCGAATACCGTGACGGTCGAATCGTTGATGCTCTGGTCGCGCCGCTCGCCGCTCGAGCGCCAGTCGAGGCCGAGGCGAAGCGCGCCGAAGCCGCGGAAGGCGGAGAACGCGGCGAGCGTCTTCGCGCGACGCAGCGCCTGCTGCGGCGCAGAGCCGGTGCGGTCCTGCTCGACCGGGTCCTGCAGGGTCAGCGACGCGCGCAAGTCGATGCCCGCCAGCACGCCACTGTAGCTCGCCTCGATGCCTTCGTTCGCCGCCGTCTGCACGTTCTGCGGGATGAACAGGTTGTCGAGCACGATGGCGTCCTTATACTCGGTGTCGAAGAGCACCACGCGCAGGCGGTGGGCCCCTGAGGCCCACTGCACCCCCAGCTCGTTGGTTTTCGAGCGCTCGGGCTGCAGGCTCGGATTGCCGAACGCCGGGTCGAGGTCGAGGAAGGTCGGCGCGCGGAACGCGGTGCCCTGGCTCAGCGTGAAGCGCCACGCCTTGGTCAGGTCGTAGCCATAGCCGAGGTAGTAGGTTCCCTCGGCGCCGAAATCCGAATAGTCCTCGTAGCGGTAGTTCGCCTGCAGGGTGTGGTCGCCGAGCCGGCCGAGGTAGCCCACGCGTCCGGCGCTGACTTCGCGCTCACGCAGCGGGCTGCCGCCGAAGGACGAGGCGCTGTCGAGCGTCTGGTTGCGTCCTTCGAGGCCGAGCGTGAAGGCGTGCGGCGGCGCCACGCGCGCCTCGTTGTCCCAGATGAGCTGGCGGGTGCGGGTGTGCGCGCTGTTGCTGAACGCGCCGTTGAGCGTGTCGGTGCGGTGGTCCTTGTTCTCCGCGGCGGTGAGGCGCGACTTCCAGGCCTCGAGGAAGCGCGCCTCCCACCAGCCCTGCAGCATCGACAGCTCCTGGTTGGAGCGATGCTGGTCGCTGGGCAGGGTGAAGGTCGGCCGGTCGTAGTCACCCCACGCCTCAGTGCCGAACACCGCAACGCCGACCTCATGGGCCGGACTCAGCCGACGCGAGGCGCTGAGCGAAAGACCCTGGTTGCGGTAGCCGTCCGGGTCCGGATTGGCGAGCGGCGCGAGGGCCGGATCGATCGACGAGAAGCCTTTGGTATCGAAGCGCGAGGCCGCCAGGCTGAAGCGCGTCTCGCCAACCTCGCCGCCATAGCCGACATGCACGTCCGTTGTATTGCGCGACCCGGCCATGATCGATGCCGAGGGCGCGGGCGCGCCCTGGCCGCGCCGGGTGAACACCTGGATCACGCCGCCGACCGCATTCGAGCCGTACAGGCTGGAGACGTTGCCGCGCACGATCTCCACGCGCTCGATCTGGTCGAGCATCAGATGCTGCAGGGCGGTCGAGCCGACGCCCGAGTCCTCGATGCGCACCCCGTCGATGAGGACCAGCGTGCGCGCGCTGCTGTTACCGCGCAGCGAGAGCGGCGAGGGAACCGCGCCGATGCCGCCGGTCTGCGCCATCTCGAACCCCGCCTCGCTGCGCAGCAGCGCCGGCAGGTCGACGGCCTGCGAGTCGCGGATCTCCTTTTCGGTGAGGACGGTGGTGTGCGGGATGGCGTCGCGCAGGCGCTGCTGCGTGCGCGAGGCGGTGACTACGATTGCATCTTCCTGGGCAAATACAAATCCTGGCATTAATGCCAGAACGAGCGCTGCGCGGAACATTGGGAGTCCTGCCTTTCCCCGGCAAGCGTCCCCGCAAGCCGGAAAAGCCACTGCGCCTGTCGGCCGATATCCGGGCTTGCGCTGGAAGCGCTTACCGTTGCGGGGGCAGCACAGGTTGCGTTGGGCGCGACCGCGCCCGCGGTTCCTGTTTCCCGTTTAACCCGCCACGCGGAAATCGCTGCGGGCACCGAACTGGCGGGCGGATTATAGCCCCGAGGCCGCCGGCGACAAGGTCATGAAATACATGCAGAAACCTAGCTTACTACTTGACGTTGCTTGAGTTTTGCAACATAGTGTGCGGCGCGTGGAGACGGAGTTCAATTCGCTCGAGGCTAAAGTGTCGCAGTTCGTCTCGCTTTGCGAGCGATTGCGCGCGGAGAACATCGAGCTGCGCCAGCAGCTCGCCGCGGCGCGCGGCGACGCCAAGCGACTCCACGAAAAGATCGACGGTGCCAAGGCCCGCCTGGAAGGCCTGCTTTCGCGCCTGCCCGGGTGAAGGCGCGCCACATGGCCGAGCCGAAGACCGTCGAAGTCAACCTGCTTGGGCGCAGCTACCGCGTCGCCTGCGACGACCACGAGCGCGAGGCGCTGATGCAGGCGGTCGCTTATCTCGACACGAAGATGAACGAGATCCGCAAGGCCGGAAAAGTCATGGGCGCCGAGCGCATCGCGGTGATGGCGGCGCTCAACGTGGCGCATGAATTGCTTAGCGTGCGCCTGGGCACCGGCTTGGATGTCGGGCAGGCGAAACGCAGGCTGCTGGCACTAGAGTCGCAGATCGATGCTGCGATTGCAAAGCAGGAGAAGTTGTTCTAAAACTGAGTCCGGTTTCCTGCGGTGTACGACAGGGTCCATATTTTCCGAACCGATAGCTTCCTTCGGTTGCGGCCCTAGTGTCACTGTTGTGAGCGTCCCTGCTCCACGTTGAGCTGCCGGACGAACCTGATGTGACCGGTAAGCGACCACCCTGTTATAGCCAGGGTTCGGGAGCAGGGCCCACCGGCATCGCGGGAAACCACTTCCTAGGGGCTATAAAGAAGCAGCAAATGGTCGTTCCCGCGAAGGCGGGAACCCATGTTCTGAAACCGGGTTCTGAAGCAAAAAATGGGGTCCCCGCCTTCGCGGGGACGACTTCTTCAGGCCTTGCCAGAAGAACGATAATGAAATTCTGGTTGATGAAATCCGAGCCGCACGAATGCTCGATCGACGACGTGCTGGCGGCGCCGGGCCGCATCACGCCGTGGAGCGGCGTGCGCAATTACCAGGCGCGCAACTACATGCGCGACGAGATGAAGGTTGGCGACGGCGTGCTGTTCTACCACTCGAGCTGCCCCGAGCCGGGCATCGCCGGCATCGCCGAGGTGGCTTCTCCGGCCTACACCGACAAGAGCCAGTTCGACAAGAAGAGCGACTATTACGACCCTGCCTCGAAGAAGGACAATCCGCGCTGGGTAAACGTGGATGTGCGTGCGCTGCGCAAAACGCGTTTGATCTCCCTGGATGAAATGAAAAAGCACAAGCCGTTAGCGAAGATGGTGACGCTGCGCCCGGGCAACCGGCTGTCGATCACGCCGGTCACGGAGAACGAGTGGAAGTTCATCGCCAAGCTGGTTTGAAAAACGATGTTCTACTCAAGGCGCTGGCGCTGCAGCCGACGCCTTACACGCCGATCTGGCTGATGCGCCAGGCGGGGCGGTACCTGCCTGAATACAACAAGACTCGCGCGCGCGCCGGCAGCTTCCTCAAGCTCGCCAAAACGCCGGCGCTCGCCGCCGAGGTGACGCTGCAGCCCCTCGAGCGCTTCCCACTCGACGCGGCGATCGTGTTTTCCGACATCCTCACCATCCCGGATGCGATGGGCCTGGGACTCGCCTTCGCCGAGGGCGAAGGCCCGCGCTTCGAGCGGCCGTTGCGCGAGGAAAAGGAGATTCTGAGATTGTCAGTGCCCGATCCAGCCGAGCTGGAATACGTTTTCGCTGCAATCCGGGAGAGCAAGCGCGCCCTCGCCGGCCGCGTCCCGCTGATCGGCTTCTCCGGCAGCCCCTTCACCCTCGCCTGCTACATGGTCGAGGGCGCCGGCAGCGACACCTGGCGTACGCTCAAGAGCATGCTGCACTCGCGGCCCGATCTGCTGCACCGGATCCTCGAGGTCAATGCCGGCGCCGTGACAAATTACCTGAATGCGCAGATCGAAGCTGGCGCGGATGCGGTCATGTTGTTCGACACCTGGGGCGGCGCGCTCGCACACGACCAGTACGAAACCTTTTCACTTTCTTACTGCAGAAAAATCTTTCAGAAAGTGAAAGGCGCGCCGGCGATCCTCTTCACCAAGGGCGGAAATCCCTGGCTGGGCGCAATGATGAACGCCGGATGCGCCGCGGTCGGCCTCGATTGGACGTGCGACGCGCGCGCGGCGCGCAAATTGGCCGGCGGGCGCGTGGCGCTGCAAGGAAATCTCGATCCCGCGGCGTTGTTCGCGCCGCCGGAGCGCGTGCGCGAAGCCGCCCGCAAGGTGCTTGAAAGCTTCGGTGCCGCGCCAGGCCATGTGTTCAACCTCGGCCACGGAATTCTTCCGCAAACTCCAGTGGAATCAGTGGCTGCGCTTGTAGACGAAGTGCGCGCTTACAGCAGGCAGCAGAGGTCAACCGGGTCCGCCAGCCCTTGACTTATGCACAATTTTGCGGCGTAGCCGGGTTATTCCGCTCCGCTCGGCCCGTCCCTCTGTAGGGGGTCGCAACCCCTTGGCGGAAAACGATAAAAGAGCTCCCTCCCGAACCGCTTCCCCGGGCAAAAAGCGCCGTGGAGCCCCTGTTACGTGAGGATGAAGGGCTTACCCACAGTGTTATCCACAAACCCTAAGTCCTTGCCGGCACGGGAAATTTCCTGCGTCCGGGTGGCGCTCGACGTGCCGCTGGCGAAGCTTTTCGAATACTCGCTGCCCGAAGAAATTGAAGTGCGCGCGGGCGATCGCGTCGCGGTTCGCTTCGGCGCGCAACAAAAAATCGGCGTGGTGATCGAGGATCACGCCACGCCGCAGCTCGACGCGGCTCGCATCAAGCCGATTTCCGCGCGGCGCGACGACGCGCCGCGCCTTCCGGCCGACTGGCTCGCGCTGATGCGCTTCCTTTCGGGCTATTACCAGCGGCCACTCGGCGAAACGGTGATCAGCTCGCTGCCGCCGCGCCTGCGTTCGACCAAACCGCTGCCGAAGAAAGTGCTGAAGGGTGAAGACGCGCCCTCCGGCACGCGGTTCGTGCAAAGCCATGCCCTCACCGCGCTGCAATCGGCCGTGGTCGAGCGCGTGGCGCCGGGTTTCCACGCCTATTTGCTGCACGGCGTGACCGGCAGCGGCAAGACCGAGGTCTATCTCAACCTGGTGGCGAAGACGCTCGAGCGCGGCGAGCAGGCGCTGGTCCTGGTGCCCGAGATCGGCCTGACGCCGCAGCTCGAAGCGCGCTTCCGCCATGCGTTCCCGGAAACCACGCTCGCCCTGATGCATAGCGGGCTCGAGGACATCGCGCGCACCGGCGCCTGGCTCGCCGCCGCGCGCGGCATTGCCGGCATCGTGCTCGGCACCCGCCTCGCGGTGCTCGCGCCGATGCCCAAGCTCGGCCTGATCGTGGTCGACGAGGAGCACGATGCCTCGTTCAAGCAGCAGGAAGGCCTGCGCTATTCCGCGCGCGATGCCGCCGTGTACCGCGCCAAGCTCGCCGGCTGCCCGGTGATCCTCGGCACCGCTACGCCGTCGCTCGAGAGCTGGCACAACTGGACGCTCGGACGCTACGAGCGCCTGGAGCTCGCGGAGCGCGCCTCGCCAGGTGCGCGCCTCCCGACGGTGCGGACGGTGGATATGCGCCAGGATCCCCCGGAAGATGGCTTTTCAAAGAAAATTCTCGAGGAAATTGCAAAACGGCTTGCCAGCCGCGAGCAAAGCCTGATCTTCATCAACCGGCGCGGCTATGCGCCGGTGCTCGCCTGCGAAGCGTGCGGCTGGACCGCGGGTTGCGAGCGCTGCACCGCGCGCATGGTCCTGCACGCCGCCGACCGTCAGTTGCGCTGCCACCATTGCGGTGCGCAGGCCGCCATCCCGCGCTCGTGTCCAACGTGCGGCAACGTCGACCTCAAGGCGATGGGGCGCGGCACGCAACGCGTGGAGGAGACGCTCGCAGCGCGCTTCCCGCAGGCCCGCATCGTGCGCATCGACCGCGACAGCGCACGTCGCCGTGGCGAGCTCACGCGCACGCTGGAGGGCATCCGGCGCGGCGAAGGAGACATCCTGGTCGGCACGCAGCTGCTCGCCAAGGGACACGATTTTCCGGCGCTTACGCTGGTGGGCGTCCTCAACGCCGACAGCGCCCTGGTTTCCACCGACTACCGCGCGCCGGAGCGCCTGTTCGCGGTGCTGGAGCAGGTGGCCGGCCGCGCCGGGCGGCGCGAGCGACCCGGCGAAGTGCTGATCCAGACGCGCTATCCGCACCATCCGCTGTTCAAGGCGCTCGAGCGGCACGACTTCCGCGGCTTCGCCGAATCGCAGCTCGCCGACCGCAAAGCCGCCGGGTTCCCGCCGTTCGTGTTCGAGGCCGCGCTGCGCGCCGAGGCGCCGAAGCTCGAGCAGGCGATCGAATTTCTCAAGGACGCGGCGCGCCTGGTGCAGCCGCCCGATGAAGTGCGGGTGTTCGATCCGGTGCCGCACATCCTCACCCGCCGCGCGGATTTCGACCGCGCCCAGCTCGTGATGCAGTCCTCGTCGCGCCAGGCATTGCAGGAATTCCTGGGACTACTGACGGCCAAGCTGTTCGAGCTCGCCCCACGCCAAATCCGCTGGCACCTCGACGTCGACCCGATCGAGTTCGACTGAAATCGGGGTCAGAGCCCGAATTAAAAGCAGATGGGGTCCCCGCCTTCGCGGGACGACCATTCAGCGCTAAGACTCTATAATTCAACGGCTTCCATGGCAGTCGATCCCAAAGCGGAAATCCAGGCGGCGCTGCGAAAAGCCGTCGAGAAGGTCGCGCCCGGGCAGACCGAGGAGCGCATCAGCGCACTCGAGCGCCCGCGGCAGGCAAGCCACGGCGACTATTCCTCGAGCGCCGCGCTGCAGCTCGCGAAAGCGCGCAAGTCGAATCCGCGCGAGCTAGCAAGCACGCTTGTCGACGCGATCCAGGCGTTTCTCCCGCCCGGAATCGCCACGCTCAGCATCGAGGGGCCCGGCTTCATCAACTTCCGGCTCGACAAGGCCACCAAGACCGACGTGATCCGCCACGTGCTCATGGCCGGCAAAGGCTATGGGTACGTGAAGAAGGAAAAACCCGTCTCGGTGCAGGTCGAATTCGTTTCCGCCAATCCCACCGGGCCGCTGCACGTCGGCCACGGCCGCCAGGCAGCGCTCGGCGATGCGCTCGCCGCGCTCATCGAGGCGCAGGGCGACAAGGTGACGCGCGAGTTCTATTACAACGACGCCGGCGCGCAGATCCAGAACCTCGCGCTGTCGGTGCAGGCGCGAAAACGCGGCCTCAAGCCGGGGGATGCCGGCTGGCCGAAGGACGGCTACGCCGGCGAATACATCCAGGACATCGCCGCCGCCTACCAGGGATCAGTCGACGACTTGGACGCGATCCGGACGTTCGCGGTCGCGTATCTGCGCAACGAACAGGACATCGACCTGCGCGAGTTCGGGGTCAAGTTCGACGTGTACTACCTGGAATCGAGCCTGTACGCGGACGGCAAGGTCGACGCGGTGGTCAAAGGGCTGACCGAAAGCGGCAAGACCTACGAGAAGGACGGCGCGCTGTGGCTGCGCACTACCGACTACGGCGACGACAAGGATCGGGTGGTGCGCAAGTCCGACGGCACCTATACGTATTTCGTGCCCGATGTCGCCTATCACCTTACCAAGTGGCGCCGCGGCTTCGTGAAGGTGGTCAACGTGCAGGGCTCGGACCACTTCGGCACCACGGCGCGCGTGCGCGCCGGGCTGCAGGCGCTGAACACCGGCATCCCGCAGGGCTATCCGGATTACGTGATGCACAGCATGGTGCGGGTAATGCGCGGCGGCGAGGAGGTCAAGATCTCCAAGCGCGCCGGGTCTTACGTCACCCTGCGCGACCTGCTCGACTGGGTGGGGCGCGATGCGGTGCGCTTTTTCCTGCTCTCACGCCGCGCCGACGCGGATTTCGTGTTCGACGTCGACCTGGCGCGCGCACAGACCGAGGAGAACCCGGTCTACTACGTGCAGTATGCGCATGCGCGCGTTTGCAGCGTCTTCAATCAATGGGGCGGAAATTTTTCCAACCTGGGCGAGGCGGATCTCTCCGTGCTCAAAAGCGACCGGGAACTGACGCTGGCCCAGCGCATCGGCGAGTTTCCGGAGGTGGTGGCGGAAGCCGCGCGTGAGCTCTCGCCGCATTCGGTCGCCTTCTACCTGCGCAGCCTCGCCGCCGACTTTCACAGCTACTATAATGCCGAGCGCATCCTCGTCGAGGACGAGGCACTGCGAACCGCGCGGCTTGCGCTCTGCGCAGCGGTGCGGCAAACGCTGGCCAGCGGACTGTCGCTTCTAGGCGTCAGTGCCCCGGAGAAGATGTAAATGGCGAGAACCCGGTCGATCACCCCCACGCGCAGGCGCTCGGAAGGCAACTTCCTCGCCGGCATGGGCGTGGGCGTACTGGTCGGGCTGATGGTCTCCCTGGCCATCGCCTTCTACCTGAACCGCACGCCGATCCCGTTCATGACGGCGAAGCCCAAGCAGGTGGAGAAGAACGGCGGGTCCTCCGCCAAGCCGGCGCCGATCGCCGGGCTGCCGCAGGGCGGGGCGACCCCGCCGATCGCGTCCGCTACGCCCGAGAAGCCGAAGTTCGACTTCTACCGCATCCTGCCGGGCGCCGAGGAGCCGGTGACCGAGAAGGAGATCCGCGAGCGCCTGCGCCAGAAGGGCAGCCCCGCCGGTCAACAGGACGCCTCGAAGGACGTTTATTTCATCCAGGCGGGCTCGTTCCAGAACCCCGCGGACGCCGACAACCAGAAGGCGCGGCTCGCGATCCTCGGCTTCGAGTCGAGCGTCGAGCCGGCCAACCTCCCCGACAAGGGGACGTGGTACCGCGTGCGCATGGGACCGTACGCCAAGCTGGAGGAGATCAACAAGGTGCGCCAGGTGCTCGCGCAGAGCGGTATCGACGCCAACCTGATCAAGGTAAAGGATCAGTAATGAATCACGTCCGCCGTACGCTGGTCGTCGCTCTTTCCCTCACCCCGCTCGCGCTGGCCTCGCGCGGCGTGCTTGCGCAGGCGAGCGGCGCGTTCACCGAGCTCAAGCCGGCGCTGCCGGTGGAGAGCGAGGGCAAGATCGAGGTGCTGGAGTTCTTCTGGTACGGCTGCATCCACTGCTACAACCTCGAGCCCAGGCTCGAGGCCTGGCTCAAGACATTGTCCAAGGACGTGGAGTTCCGCCGCGTGCCCGCGGTGCTCTCCGAGCGCTGGGCCCACGACGCGGCGGTGTTCTACGCCTTCGACGCGATGGGCATGCTCGACAAGCTGCACCGCCCGTTCTTCGAGGCCATCCACGTCAACCGGTTGCGCAGCGACAACGCCCAGGCTGTCAACGCGTGGCTGGAGAAGCAGGGCGTCGATCCCAAGAAGTTCAACGAGACCGTGCGGTCCTTCGGCGTGCAGAGCAGGGTCAAGCGCGCCATGCGCCTCACCGCCGACTACAGGATCGAGGGTACGCCGGCGATGGCGGTGCATGGCCGCTACACCATCCCCTCCAGCGAAGCGATGCTCGACACCGTCAACCAGCTCGTCGCGGCGGTCCGGAAAAACAAGCAATAGCAGTGCGGGTTGTCATCAGCGGCGCCTCCTCGGGTATCGGAGAGGCGCTGGCGCAGCATTACGCCGCCCAGGGGGCGACCTTAGGGTTGGTGTCCCGTCGTTCCGTCACCGTGGCCAAAGGAATTTCCTACCCGCTCGATGTGACCGACGAAGCCGCCCTTACGAGGGCGGCAAAGGACTTCATCGCGCGCTTCGGGGTGCCTGACCTGGTGATTGCCAACGCCGGCATCTCGAGCGGCACCAGCGGCGTGGAACACGGCGACGTGTCCAAGCTCAGAAAAATGCTGGAGGTCAATGTCGCCGGCCTTGCCGCCACGCTCGCCGCCTTCGCGCCGGCGATGCGGGAAGCGGGCCGCGGCACGCTGGCCGGGATCGCGAGCGTGGCTGGTTTCCGCGGCCTGGCGGGCAACGGCGCCTATTGCGCGTCCAAGTCCGCGGCGATCACCTGGCTGGAAAGCCTGCGCGCCGAGCTCTACGGCAGCGGCGTATCGGTGGTTTGCGTCTGCCCCGGCTACATCGACACGGCGATGACGCGCGTGAATCGCTTCCGCATGCCGTTCCTGATTTCGGCCGACGACGCCGCGCGGCGCATCGCGCGCGCCATCGAGGGCAAGCGGCGCCTGGCGGTGATTCCGTGGCAGATGGCGCTGTTGTCGGTCGCGCTGCGCGCCCTGCCGGGATGGCTTTACGACCGGCTTGCGGCGCGGGCGCCGCGAAAACCCAGGGACGTACAGATCTAAAAAGGGTCCTGACCCCTTTTAGCCGGAATGCGCATCTTGGCGTAGCTGCCCGGGGCGTCCTCGATGGCCTTGAGCGCGCCCTCGCCGGGAATGCGCGCCGGGGCCTTGCCGCCGCCATGCGGGTCGACCCAGCGCTGCCAGTCTTCCCACCACGATCCCGAGAGCTGGCTCGCGCTCGCGAACCAGTCTTCCGCCGACGCGGGCATCGTGTCGTTGGCCCAGTAGTGGTACTTCTTCGAGACCGGTGGATTGACGATGCCGGCGATGTGGCCCGAGCCGCCCAGAACGAAGCGCACCGCGCCTTGCAAGGCGCTTCCTAGATATTGCGCGCCCTTGTAGGTCGTCTTCCAGGGCGCGATGTGGTCCTCGACGGTGGAGACGAAATACGCCGGCAGCGTGACTTTGGAGAGGTCGATCGGCACGCCGGCGAGCTCGATGCCGCCGGGCACGCCGAGCGCGTTGCGGATGTACATGTTGCGCAGGTAGAAGCTGTGCATGCGCGCCGGCATGCGCGTGGAATCGGCGTTCCAGTAGAGCAAATCGAAGGGGAACGGCCCCTTGCCGAGAAGGTAGTTGTTCACCACGAACGACCACACCAGGTCGTTGGCGCGCAGCAGATTGAAGGTGCCCGCCATCTCCGAGCCCTCGAGGTAGCCGCGCTCGTTCATCTTGCGTTCCAGGCTCTGCACCTGCTCCTCGTCGATGAACACGCCGAGCTCGCCGGGCTCGGAGAAGTCGAGCAGGCTGACGAAGAAGGTAGCGCTCGCCACGCGGTTCTGTTTCCTCTCCGCTAGATACCCAAGCGTTGCGCCCAGCAAGGTCCCGCCCAGGCAGTAACCAATGAAATTGACGTCGCGTGCCCCCGTTGCCCGTTCCACGGCGTCGAGCGCCGCCAGCGGGCCTTCGAGCATGTAGTCCTCGAAGCCCTTCTGCGCCAGGCGCGCGTCGGGATTCACCCACGAGATGACGAACACCGTATGGCCCTGGCTCACCGCCCAGCGGATGAACGAGTTCTTCTCGCGCAGGTCGAGGATGTAGTACTTGTTGATCCATGGCGGAATGATCACCAGCGGCCGCTTGTAGACCTGCTCGGTGAGCGGCTGGTACTGGATGAGCTGCATCAGGTCGTTCTGATAGACGACCTTGCCCGGCGTGGTGGCGACGTTGCGTCCGAGCTGGAACGCGCTCTCGTCGGTCATCGAGATGCGCAGCTTGCCGCCGCCCTTCTCGAGATCGTTGAGCAGGTTGTTCAGCCCGCGCACCAGGTTCTGGCCGCCGCTCGCCATCGTCTCGCGCAGCACCTGCGGGTTGGTCATCAGGAAATTGGAGGGCGCGAGCGCGTCGACGTACTGGCGCGTGAAGAACGCCACCTTCTTCTCGGATTCGTCGGACAGCCCGTCGACGCTGGCCACCGCCTCGCGGATGTGGCGCGAGCTGATGAGGTAGGACTGCTTGATGAGGTCGAAGAGGAAGTTCTTCGACCAGTCGTCGTCCTTGAAGCGCGAGTCGCCCTTGTCGGGCTCGGCGACCGGGCCGGAGTCCACGCCCATCAGCTTCATCCAGCTCGACTGCCACAGCCGCAGGTGGTCGAGCCACAGGTTCATGGACAGGCTGGCGAGCTTTGCCGGATCGGCCGCCATGCGCGCGTAGAGGTCCATGAAGGCCTTGGCGATGCCCATCTCGTCGCGCACCGCGGTGGACATGTCCTCGGCCTGGCGCTGTGCGAACTCGCCGAGGATCCTGGACGAGCGCTCGGCGACTTGCTGGCACACTTTCGCCAGCTCTGCCGCTTCTTTCGGATTAACTTGTTGCATAACGCATGATGCCATCATCGCCCTGGGCACGCGTGGCGCGCCCGGCGTAGTACAGATAGTGCAGGTGGGCTATCGCCTCGCCCATCGCGAAGAAAGTCTGGTGCGCATCGAGCGGACGGCGGAAGAGGACGCCGAGGAGCTCCCCCGCGCTTTTGGGTTTTTCGTTGAGAGAGTTCAAAACGTCGACGAAACGCGCTTGGTGGTGCTTCTCCAGCTGCTCCACGCGGTCGTGCGCGCCGCGGAAAGGCTTGCCGTGCGAGGGCAGCACCAGCACGTCCTTCGGCAGGTCGCGGTAACGGGCGATCGAATCGAGGAACAGGCGCAGCGGATCGCCCTGCGGATCGATCGACCAGACGCTGACGTTGGTGGAGATCGTCGAGAGCAGCATGTCGCCCGCGATCAGGGTGTTGAGGTTCTTCGCGTATAGCGAAAGATGCTCGGGCGCATGGCCATGGCCGACGATCGCACGCCAGCGGTGCCTGCCGACCTCGATCTGGTCGCCCTCGAGGATGCGCCGGTACGAGAGCGGGAACTCCGGCACCAGCGCCGCGTAGCGGTTGCCGCGCCCACCCATGCCGGCGGCGCGCTGCTCGTCGAGGCCATTCTTGCGGAACACCGAGAGCACCGCCTCGGTCGTGTAGCCGGCGGTCGACGAGCGTACCGCATGCGCCGTCAGGTATTCGCCCTGCGTCATCCAGAGCTCGACGCCGTAGCGCTGGCATAACCACTGCGCATTGCCGGCATGGTCCGGGTGGTAATGCGTGACGATGACGCGCTTCACTGTCTTTTTATCAAGTATCTGCCGCCACAGCGCGCGCGTTTGCTCGTTGCCAATGCCGGTGTCCACCAGCGTCCAACCGTCATCCTCTTCAATCAGCCAGAGGTTGAT
>DATFDV010000094.1:0-23607 GCA_035251855.1 Burkholderiales bacterium
TGCGCAATGCGCTTTCGCGACCCATGAACACCACCGACGCCTGCACGGGCTCGACCAGGCGACGCGCCATGACCGCCAGGCGGGCGAGCGCGTCGGCCGGCTCCGGCCACACGGCCCGGCGCAGCGCGCGGCGCAGGGAGCCGAGCGCCGCGCGCACCGCCGTCCATTCGCCGTGCTTCGCCGCCTGCGCGATCAGGCGGATGTTGGCCGCGTCGGGCCAGAAGCGCGCCACGCGCTCGATCGCGCCGCGCGGATCCTCGTTCCATTGCGAGCACAGCCAGCCGGCGTTCTCCGGCGTGAGCTCGCCGCGCTCGACCGCGTCGACCAGGCCGTGGCTGAACAATGTCTCGGCGCTGGCGCCGAGCAGCTCCTCGGCGCGCAGGTAGCAGCGCGGGCCGCGGCAATAGTCGCTGCAGATGCGCGCGCTCATGAAGCGCGGCCGGCCGACCTGGTCGCTCCACGCCAGCACGCAGCGCCAGGCGCGCGCATCCTCGGGCGCGAGGTGGACGAGCTGCAGGTCGAGCTCGTGGCAGAAGGCGCCAAGCGCGCGCGGGATGCCGTCCAAGGCCGAGCGCGGCACGGCCAGCTGGATTTCGGCGGGCGCGCGCTCGGGGTAACCCTGGCTCTCGCCGAGCAGACGGAACGCCACCCCCTCGCCGCTCAAGCGGTCGAACAGCGCCTGGGCGACGTAGCCGCGGTCGTCCATCAGGTCGCGGCGATGACGGTGCCGACGACGCGCGCCCGGCAGCCCGCGAGGAGCTCGCGCAGTCGCTCGAGGCCGCGCGGACTTGCCGGGCGGCGGGCCACCACCAGCGCGCCGCCGCCGAAAGCGGCAAACAGCTGCAGGTCCGGACCGCAGGCAGCCGCCGGGGTGTCCACCAGCACCACGCTGTAGCGCTGCGCGGCGGCGGCGAGCAGCGCCGGCACGCGCGGGCCGCTGAGCAGCTCGAGCGGATCGCCGCCGGCGCGCCCGGCCACCAGCACCGACAGGTTGTCGGCGCAATGTGCGATCGACGCCGCGCCGCCGTTCAGGAATTCGGCCAAGCCGCGCTTATTCGGCAGGCCGAACTCGGCGTGCACGCCCGGCGCGCGGAAATCGGCGTCGATCAGCAGCGTGCGCTCGCCCATGGCGGCGAAAGCGCGCGCGAGCTCGGCGGCGGTGCGCGTGCTGCCGGTGCCGCTTTCCGCGCTCACCACCGGAAGCACGCGATGGCCGCGCTGAAACCAGTGCGCGAGCAGCTGCTGCGACAGCGCCGGCGCGGCCAGCGGCCGCGCCGCCAGCAGCGAGGAGCCCAGCACCTGCACCAGCTGGTTCTCCGAACGCACCTGGCGGCGGCGCGCCGGCAGGAAGGCGGCGCCCACGGCGAGACCCGCAGCGGCGGCGAGCAGCAGGGTTGCGGCCACCGGCGAAACCCGTGTCGTCATATACGCAAGGGCGATCCCCGAGACGAGGACGAACGCGACCAGTTGCCAGCGAACCGAGTGCATGGGGCGGGCCTCACGAGCAATCGTCGTGCCAAGGGCACACTGCCGACAAATCAATGGCTTCCAAAATGCCAGGCGGCGAAAGCGTCGTCTCTGCCCGACAGTCGCAACATAGTCCGTTTGTAGTTCCGGCATGGCAGACAGCGCCTCAAGCCACGGCCTAGAATCGGCGCGAATCGAACAAGAGGAAGAAAGCGCCGCATGACTTCACGCCTGATCCGTGCCGTCGCCTTGCCCGCCGTGCTCGCCCTCGGGCCCGCCCCCGCGCTCGCCTTCGAGACGGTGGACGCGCTGCCCTGGCCCTCGACGGGGGCGTTCTACCCCGGCTATGTCGGCGACCCGGTACGGCCCTGGTCGATCTTCGCGTACGGCGGCGCGATGTACGACAGCAATGTGCGCCGCACGCCGGTCGGCGAAACCTCCGACATCATTTCGCGCCTTGGACTCGGCGGGCGCTACACGGCCCGCGTGATCGGCCGCCAGTCGGTGGCGCTCGACGGCTACGCGGAATACCGAAACTACGACGAGTTGAGCCAGTTCGATCACACGGCTTATGGCGCGCGCGGCCAGTGGCTGTGGGAACTGGGCAACCAGCTTGCCGGCGTCGCCAGCGCGCGCCGCACGCACCGCCTCGCCGACATCGGCGAAACCACCATCGCGGTCAAGGACCTGGTCACCGAGGACCGACTCGACCTGACCGGCGGCTACCGCTTCCACCCCAACTGGCGCCTTACGGGCGGCCTCGGCACGACGCGCGTGGCGCACGACGGGCGCGACCTCGACACCACCCACAGCGTCGGCTTCCGCGGCGGCCTCGAGTACGTGAGCGGCCTGGGCAATGCCGTCGGCCTGGAATGGCGGCGCGCCGAGGGCGATGCGCCGGTCGACGAGACCTTCTTCGGCACGCCGTTCGACGACAACGAGTACACCGAAGACTCGGTGGCGGTCACGCTGGCCTACGCGCTCGGCGCTCAACTGCGCGTGCGCGGCCGGCTCGGCCACACCGAGCGCACGTATACCCAGGTATCGGCCGCCGACTTCAGCGGCACCACCGGCCGCGCCGCCATCGAGTGGCTGCCGAGCGTCAGGATGCGGTTCATCCTGGAGGCCTTCCGCGAGCCCGACCCGGTGATCGACGCCGACGCGCTGTACGTCGACCGGCGCGGCATCCTGTTCGGCATTGCCTGGGCGATCACGTACAAGCTGGTGTTCACGACGACCGCGACGAACGAGCGGCGCCTGTACACCGGCGAGCCGCTGGTCGTAGCCACCGGCGCCCCGCAGCGCGACGAGACCGTGCGCGTGCTGCGCTTCGGCCTGGGATGGGAGCCCGAGCGCCACTGGCAGTTCGGCACCTCGCTCGACCTGGGCACGCGCGAATCGAACTTCCTCGGCCGCGACTACGACTTCACCGCGATCGCGCTCAATCTCAGGTACAGCTTCTAGACGTAATTCGGGGTCAGCGTAATTGCGAACCTGACCCCGAATTACTGGGATGCGCTGCTTCTGCCGTAGACGTCGTCGAACCTGACGATGTCGTCCTCCCCGAGGTAGGCGCCCGACTGCACCTCGATCAGCTCGAGGGGCATCTTGCCGGGGTTCTCCAGGCGGTGGCGCGTGCCGGGCGGGATGTAGGTCGATTCGTTCTCGGTCAGCAGGAAGGTCTCCTCGCCGCGCGTCACTCGCGCCGTGCCGCGCACCACGATCCAGTGCTCGGCGCGGTGGTAATGCATCTGCAGGGACAGTGACGCGCCGGGGTCGACCACGATGCGCTTCACCTGGAAGCGCTCGCCGCTCTCGATGGCGTCGTAGCTGCCCCAGGGGCGGTGCACCTTGCGGTGCGCCAGGCATTCGGCGCGGCCGGCGGCCTTGAGCCTCGCCACCAGCGGGCCGATCGCCTGCGCCTTGTCCTTGCGCGCCACCATCACCGCGTCGGCAGTTTCGATTACCACCACGTCCTCCAGCCCGACGCAGGCGAGCAGCCGGTGCTGGGCGATGAGCAGCGCATTGCGCGTGTCGGCAGCGTGCACGTCGCCGTGAATCACGTTGCCGTCGGCGTCCTTGGCCTCGATGCCCCACAGCGCGTCCCAGGCGCCGACGTCCGACCAGCCGGCCTCCAGGCGCACCACCATCGCGTGGCTGGTCTTCTCCATCACCGCGTAGTCGATGGAGTCGGACGGGCACTCGGCGAAGGCGGCCGCGTCGACGCGGTAGAACACGCCGTCGCGCTTGCCCTGCCGGTACGCGCGCTCGCAGGCCTTGAAAATGTCAGGGCGGAATTCGCCGATGGCGTCGACCCAGACGGAAGCGCGCACCGCGAAGATGCCGGCGTTCCAGAGGTACTGGCCGGAGGCGAGGTATTCCGCGGCGGTGGCGGCGTCGGGCTTCTCGACGAACGCCTCGAGCTCGTCGCCGCGCGCGCGAATGTAGCCGTAGCCGGTCTCCGGCGAGAGCGGCGGCACGCCGAAGGCGACGATCTTGCCCTCCTGCGCGTAAGCGCTGCCGCGCGCCACCGCCTGCTCGAAAGCCTCGCGCTGCGGAATGAAGTGGTCGGAGGGCATCGCGAGCAGTACCGGGTCGTCGGCGTTGATCGCGTGCACCGCCGCCAGGGTCAGCGCCGCGGCGGTGCCGCGGCCCTTGGACTCAAGCAGGATCGCGCGCGGCCGGATACCCGCGCGGCGCAGCTGGTCCTGCACCAGGAAGCGGTGGCTCTCGTTGCAAATGACCAGGGGGTCGCTTTGGCAGCGCAAGGCGGTCTGCTGGAGCAGCGTGCGCTCGCCGTTCACTGCGTGCAGGGGTTTGGGGTGGTACTCGCGCGAAAGCGGCCATAGGCGCGTGCCCGAGCCGCCGCACAGGATGACAGGTTGCATTACGCTTTCCGGAGGTTAGACGCGCGCCGCGCGCCGCCGCTCGCCAAACAGGATTGGATAGTTCCAGTCTGCGACAAAGCGCGCGCGATAGTCCGCCTTCGCGCACTCCCCCATCTGGCGCATCTTCTCGGGAAACGCCTCGGCCCATGCCAGGCGCCGCGCGAGATCCCTCGCCGAGCCGGCCTCGAACAGCAGCCCGTTGCGGCCTGGCTCGACCATTTCGGCCAGCCGGCCGATCCGGCTGGCGATCACCGGCAGGCCATTGGCGAAGGCCTCCACCAGCGGCCGCGGCAGGTGGTCGTAGGACAGGCTCGGCAGCACCAGGTAAGCCGCCTCGCGCATGCGCGTCTGCACCTCCGCCTGGCCGACGCGGCCGAGCAGCCTTATGTTCGGGTGCCCGGCGATGCGCGCTTCCTCCGGCCCGGCGCCGATCACGTCGATGCGCACGCCAGGATAGAGGTCCACCGCCTCGAGCAGCGTGCCCAGGCCGCTCTCGATCACCAGCCGGCCGACAAACAGGCCGCTCATGCCGCCGACCAGCGCCGGCGGGTACGATATTCGATTTTCGGGGTCCGCCGCGGCTTTTGCGCGGGGTTCTGCGCGTTCATTCGGTCTTCCGGCGCGGGAAGGACCGCCACGCGGACTTCCTCGCGAGGCTTCTTCTCCTCGGTGCGCGGCTGGGCCTCGTGGTTTTCCTGCTCGCGCGCGCCGCGGCCGCGCAGGCGGCCGGAGGCATACAAGTAACCCGCGGCAGTGGCTGCTGCTGACATCCTCAACTCTCCTCTTTCATGCTGGCATCCAGGCCGAGCGTTTTTCCAGAAGCTTCCAGTAGCCCGCGACCACCGGGTCGGTGCGGTCCGCGCCGCGGTGCAGGATCACGCCCAGCAGGTAGACCATGGTGAGGGCGCCGATGATGCGCGGCCGCCACGACCATTCCGGGTACGCGACCAGCGCGAAGTCCTGCGCGCGCGCCATCGCCCGGCGCAGGAGCGGCACGGTCTTCATCCGCCGCTGAATCATCAGGTAGTGCAGCACGTCGTCCAGCGGGCTGGCATCGGCGTGCGCGTCGCCCCAGTCGAAGACGAACAGCTGCGAGCCGAAGCGGCGGATGTTCCAGGGCGCGAAATCGCCCTGCGACAGCACGTAGGGCCCGGTCCAATACAGAAGCGAGGTCTCGCAGTCGTAATAAGTTTCGTCGAGCAGCGCGCTGCGCTCGGGCAGCTCGTTCAATGCTCGGTACAGCCACTGGCACTTGCTGGAGATCTCGAATTCCGCGGCGCGAAAGCGCGCCTTGCCCAGGCTCGACAGGAAGCGCGCGTGGTCGTTGGTGAACGCCCGTGTCTCGCCGGTCCCGGGTTGAATTCCAATCACCAGGAATTCCCGGCCCGACTCGTCGGTGCCCTGCTCGATCAGCCGCGGCAGCTGGCCCTCGAGGCTCTCCACCTCGCCCAGCTCGCGCAGCCACAGCGCCTCGCGCGCGAGGCGCTTCGCGGCGGCGGCGTCGGTCGCCGTTTTGACCAGGCGAAATTCAAACGCCATCTATCGGCGCACCTGCAGGATCTGCAGGCCCTTGTCGAACTCGGCACGGTCCAGCTTGCCGTCGCGGTTGCGGTCCGCGCGCTCGAAATTGGCCGACAGGCCGGGCACTACGCCGGCTTCGGACTTGTCCACCTGGCCGTCCTTGTTGCGATCGGCCTGCTCGAAGCCGGGATGGTCGAGCTGCTGTGCCGCCTGCGGCGCCGGCTTCTGTTCCTGTTTCTGCTCCTGTGTTTGCGCCGTGACGAGCGGCAGCGCCATCATGAGGGCGACGAAGGTCGCGCCGAGGAACAGCAGGAAGACGTTTCGCTGGGGGCGAAGATTCTGTCTCATGGCTTCCTTGGAATTCGCACTTGTGTGGTGGGAGGCTTCTTGCAAGCGGCGTGCCACCTCGGCGAATCGCCTTCACAACAACGACTTGGAGGTGCGCTGAGCGAGGCGCCGGGTCGCCGGCGCGTCGGGCTGCGGGAGCGGCGATGGCGCGGCAAACGCTAACTGGTTGAGCTCAATCCATTTTTGCGGTCGGCGGGCCGCGACGTCGACGACCCGCTAACCGAGTAATTGCTTCCACCATCGCCGCCGGTTCGGCGCGGTTCTGCCCGGCGATGTCGAATGCGGCGCCGTGCGCCACCGAAGAAAAGAGCACCGGCGTACCGATGGTCAGCGCGACTGCGCCGTTGGGCGCGAGCAGCTTTGCCGGGATGTGACCGTGGTCGTGGAGCATCACTACATAGGCATCGTAAGCCGGCCGCTGCAGCAGCGTGTCGGCACCGATCGGCCCGTCGGCCACGATGCCTTCTGCGCGCGCCGCCTCGATAGCCGGGACCACCGATCCCGCCTCCTCGTCGCCGAACAGTCCGCCTTCGCCGGCGTGCGGATTGATCCCACCGACCGCGATTCTCGGTTTTTCGAATGCCATTCTCTTGAGGGCCCGATCCACCGACCGGAGGGTGGCCAATATGCGCTGGGTGGAGATCATCGCCAAAGCATGCCGCACGCCGGCATGCAGCGTTACATGCGCAATGCGCACGTCGCGCCCGGCATGCGGGAAGCACAGCATGAGAATGCCGTCCTGCGGCGCAAGCCCCGCGGTGCGCGCGACGAAAGACGGATAGCCGTCGAACTCGATGCCGGCGGCGTGGATCGCAGTCTCGCTGTGCGGCGCCGCCAGCACTGCCGCGTAGTCGCCTCTCATCGCCCCTCGGATCGCGGCGCGCGCTGCATCGAGTGCCGCCAGTCCATGCTCGGCGTCGATAGCACCTATCCGAAATGGACGCGGCTCGGTCTCCACGAATTGAACGTTCTTGACGGCAAGGCGAGAAGCCTTTGCATGCGCTTCGAGCGCCGCACGGGTCCCGACAACGACCGGCTGGCAGACCGCGAGCACGCGCTTGTCGAGCGCGGCCTTGAGCGAGACCTCCGGGCCGATGCCGCCCGGGTCGCCCATCGCGATGGCTACTTTCGGTTTCTTAATCGTCGATCCAGGCGCGGATAGACCCGGCGCGCATTGCCTTCGAAGATCTTCTGCTTGTCCGAAGCGCTCAATTCCAGCTGGTCGACGTAACGCTTGGTATCGTCGAAGTTGTGCCCGGTTTCGGGGTCGACCCCCTTGACGGCGCCCAGCATTTCCGAGGCGAACAGAATGTTGTCGACCGGGATCACCTTCGCCATCAGCTCGATGCCGGGCAGGTGGTAGACGCAGGTGTCGAAGAAGACGTTGTTCAGCAGGTGCTCGCGCAGCAGCGGCTTTTTCATCTCCTGCGCGAGGCCGCGGTAGCGGCCCCAGTGGAACGGCACCGCGCCGCCGCCGTGCGGGATCACGAACCTGAGCGCCGGGAAGTCCTTGAACAGGTTTCCCTGGATGAGCTGCATGAACGCGGTGGTATCGCCGTTGATGTAATGCGCGCCGGTGTAGTGGAACGCCGGATTGCACGACGAGGTGACGTGGATCATCGCCGTCATCTCGAGCTCGCACAATTTCTCGTACAGCGGATACCACCACCGGTCGGTGAGCGGCGGATCGGTCCAGTAGCCGCCGGCTGGGTCGGGGTTCAGGTTCACGCCGACGAAGCCCAGGCCCGCCAGCCGCTCGAGCTCGGCGATGCAGTTCTTCGGCGGCACGCCGGGATGCTGCGGCAGCTGGCCGACCGGCGCGAAGTTGCCGGGCAGCAGGCTGCAGATGCGGTGGATGAGGTCGTTGGACATCCGCGACCACTCGATGCCGGTGGCCTCGGTGCCGACGTGGTGCGCCATGCCGGCCGCGCGCGGCGAGAAGATGGTGAGGTCCGAGCCCCGCTCCTTCTGCAGCTTCAATTGCGGCTGCACGCTCTTCACCAGGTCTTCATCGGAAATATTCAGCTCGCTGCTCGCCGGCTTGCGCATCGGGTCGGCCAGGCCGGCGAGCTGCTTGTCGCGGAACGCGAGCAGCGGCTGCGGCTCGGTCGTATAGTGACCATGAATGTCGATGATCATCGTTCAATTCTAGCCCGCTGATGCTGACGCGCCTCGCCATCTTCAACTACCGTTCGCTGCGCGATTTCGTCGTTCCGCTGCAGCCGCTCAACCTGATCACCGGACCCAACGGCAGCGGCAAGTCGAACGTTTATCGCGCGTTGCGCCTGCTCGCGGACATCGCGCAGGGCCGGATCATTCCCTCGCTCGCGCGCGAAGGCGGCCTGCCATCGACGCTTTGGGCGGGACCGGAAACCTTTGCGAAGGGGCATCCGGTACAAGGTACCGTACGCAAGGAACCGATCAGCCTGCGGCTGGGCTTCTCGAGCCGGGAATTCGGCTACGCCATCGACCTCGGCTTGCCGACGCCGAGCTCCTCCGCGTTCATGCACGATCCGGAAATCAAGCGCGAGTGCGTCTGGAACGGCGAAGTGTTGCGCCCGGCGGCGCTGCTGGTTGAGCGTCGCGGGCCGCTGGTGAGGAGCCGCGCCGACAACGGCGAGTGGCTGAATGTTACCCAGCATTTGGCGAGCTTCGACAGCATGATGACGCATTGCGCGGATCCCCGGAACACGCCGGAATCGCTGCTCCTGCGCGAGGAGATGCGCAGCTGGCGGTTTTACGACCAGTTCCGCGCGGACCTGGAGGCGCCTGCGCGGCAGCCCCAGATCGGCACCCATACCCCGGTGATGAGCAATGACGGCGCGGATCTCGCCGCTGCGCTGCAGACCATTCTCGAGATCGGCGACCCGCAGGCGCTCGCCGAATCGGTCGCCGACGCCTTTCCCGGCTCGGCGGTGTCGGTGTCGCATGCCGACGGCCGCTTCGAGGTAGAGATGCAGCAACACGGCCTGCTCAGGCCATTGCGCGCGGCGGAATTCTCGGATGGCACGCTACGCTATCTCCTGTGGATCGCCGCGCTGCTCACGCCGCGGCCGCCGAGCCTTCTGGTGCTGAACGAGCCCGAAACGAGCCTTCATCCGGACCTTCTTCCCGCGCTGGCGCGGCTCATCGCACGCGCCGCCGAACGCTCGCAAGTCATCGTCGTCTCGCACGCGCCGCGCCTGATCGCGGCCCTGGAAGAGCAAAGGGGCTGCCATTCGGTCCCGCTGGAGAAGGTGCTGGGCGAAACGCGGATCGCGGGTGCGGATCGGCTGGACCGGCCGAGCTGGCACTGGCCAACGCGCTAGGGCCGCCTAATAGTCCGTTAGGACGTTTCAACGGTAATCCTGTAGACGCTCTCGGACAAAGGCGCGCAACTTGCACGGTAGGTAATACGCACCGTGCAACGCGCCATCCTCCTCGCCGTCATCACCGTCCTTCAGGGATGCGCCTTTGCCCAGCTGCGCGAGGACCTGAGCGAGTTCTACGCCAACCCGGAAGGCGTCGCCGCCCAGGTCGTCGCGCAAGCCGCCCTGCTGGTGAGCGGGCTCGATGCGCCCGGCCTCGCGGAGACATACGGACGCAAGGGGCTATGGCAGCCACTCAGCTTCGTGAAAGAGAAGCGCGGCGGGGTGTACCTCCTTGAGGCGTACGACGCGGGCAAGGTGCCGGTGCTGTTCATCCACGGCGCCGGCGGCACGCCGCAGGATTGGCGCTACTTCATCAAGCACCTCGACCGCAGCAGGTACCAGGCGTGGGTCTTTTACTACCCGACCGGACTGCCGATCGACCTGAGCGCCGCCTGGCTCAACAACTTCATCGCCGAGCTGCACAGCCGCTACGGCTTCGCGCGCCTCGCCATCGCGGCGCACAGCATGGGCGGCCTGGTGGCGCGTCGATTCCTCGCGCTCAACCAGGGCGGGCACGATTACACCACCCTGCTCGCCACCTTTTCGACGCCCTTCGGCGGCGTGCCCGCCGCCCGGCTGGGCCTGACGCTGGGCGCCTACGCGGTGCCGAGCTGGCACGACCTCGCGCCCGACAGCGATTTCCTGCGCTCGCTGCAAAGCCAGCCGCTGCCGGCGAGCGTGCGCCACCACGTGTTCTTCGGCTACCGCGAGGACGGCGCCGACTTCGACAGCGACGGCGTGATCAGCGTCGCCAGCCAGCGCGAGCCGCACATCTCCGCCAGCGCCGCGCGCGTGCACGGCTTCAGGACCGACCACTCCGACATCCTCGACAGCGCGAATGTCTTCAAAACGTTCGCCGCTGCCCTCGCCGGCTTCGACTAGCGTTTTGCACCGCCGCCGGAGGGCACCGGCTTGGTGGCGGCCGTCGCCGGCTGCCGCTCCTCGAGCGGCTTGACCTGCACGCGGCGCCACTTGATCGGCCCGCCCTCGACATTCTTCGCGCCGGCGCCGTACTGCAGCGCGAGCGGCCCTTGGGCGAACTTGCCATGCTGCACGCTGGCGGTCTGCACGCCGTTCAGCACCACGGTGATCTCCCGGCCTTTGGCGGTGATTTCCAGCGTGTTCCATTTGCCGCCGGCCTTGGGCATCGGCGATACCTTGGCAACGTTGACGATCGCGCCGGTGCCGTAGGCCGGATCCGGCCGCTGGTCGAAGATGTTCACCTCGTAGGCATTCTCGGCGCCGATGCGCTTCGGATTGGACAGGCGAATGAAGATCCCGCTGTTGGTGGTCGGATCGGCCCAGAACTCCGCGCGCAGCTGGAAATCCTTGTAGGAGCTCTTCGAGACCAGGAACCCGCCGCGGCCGCGGTAGGCAACGATCGCGCCGTCCTCGGCACGCCAGTTCGCATCGCCGACCCGGTTCCAGTTGTCGAGACCGGCCTCGCCATCGATCAGCGTGGTCCAGCCGCCCAGCTGCGCAAAATCGCCCGGCAACTGCGCGCAGGCGTGAAGGCCCAACGCCACAACGATAGCCAGCACCACCAAGCTGCTGCGTTTCATGGGAACCTCCTCTAAAGCGCGCGGACTTGCACCTTGCGCCACTTGATCGGCGCGCCGGGCGCCTTGCCGTGGTTGCCGAACTGCAGCGCGAACGGCCCCTGCGAGAACTTGCCGTCCTGGACGTCCACCGTCTTGACGCCGTTGAACAGCACGGTGAGCTGCGAGCCCTTGGCGGTGATCTCGAAGGTGTTCCACTTGCCGCCGGCCTTGTAGGCATGCGGCTGCACCTTGGCGAAGTCGACGATCGCGGCGGTTCCGTACTCAGGCCCCGGGCGCTGGTCGTAGATGTTCACCTCGTAGGCGGTGGCGGCGGCGATCTTCTTCGGATCCTGGATGCGCATGAAGATGCCGCTGTTGGTGCCGTGGTCGGCCCAGAACTCGGCCTTGATCTGGAAATCCTTGTACGAATCCTTGGTGAGCAGGTAGCCGCCGCTCGCCGCCTTGTCCGCGACGATGGCACCGCCCTCGGCGCGCCAGTTGGCGTTGCCCACGCGCTGGAAATTCTCCAGCCCCTTGTCGCCGTCGATCAGGGTGGTCCAGCCGCTGCCCGGCACCCACGAGGGCATCGACGAGCATGCCGAAAGCGCAATAGCTGCGGTCAGTACGAGCAGACGCTTCATTGGGGTTCCCTCCTCTGGCGGCAGAGTTTAGCGCGCTGCCCGGGGGAATAGGCTATTCCAGCCTTACATTGGCGGATCGGATCACGCCGCTCCAGCGCTCGGTCTCCTGCTTCATGAAGGCGGCCGTCTCGGCCGGGGTCAGCCCCATGGGCTCGGCCGCCATCTCGCCCAGCCGGCGCAGCACGTCGGGGTGCTTCAGCGCTTCGGCCACGCCGGCGGCCACCTTTTCGGCGATGGCGGCGGGCGTCTTCGGCGGGCCGACGATGCCGAACCACGCCACCGCCTCGAACCCGGGCAGCGACTCGGCGAGGGCGGGCGTGCCCGGCAGCGAGGCGACGCGCTTGCGGCTGGCGACGGCGAGCGCCTTCAGCTTGCCCGAGCGCACGTGCGGCAGCGACACGCCGAGGTTGTCGAACATGAGGTCCACCTGCCCGCCGAGCAGGTCGGCGAGCGCCGGCGCCGTCCCCTTGTAGGGGACGTGGGCAATACTCAGTGGTCCCTCCTTGCCGCCGGCCATCGATTTGAACAGCTCCGCGGTGAGGTGCGAGGTGGTGCCGTTGCCCTGCGAGGCGTAGTTCAGCTTCCCCGGGTTGCTTTTCACCAGGGCGACGAACTCGCCGACCGAGCCGGCGGTGACTTTCGGATTCACCAGCAGCACGTTGGGAATCGCCGCGATCACCGTCATCGGCGCGAACTGCGTGGAATCGTACTGGAGCTTCGGGTAAAGCAGCCGGTTGATCACCAGTGGCGGCGGCGGCGCCGAGAGCAGCGTGTAGCCGTCGGGCTCGGCCTGGAACACCGCCGCCGCGCCGATGTTTCCGGCGGCGCCGGGACGGTTGTCGACGATGACCGGCTGGCCCCACTGCTGCGAGAGCTTCTCGCCGACGTAGCGCGGCAGCAGGTCCGCGCTGCCGCCCGCGGGGAACGGCACGATGATGCGCACGGCCTTCTGCGGCCACTCCTGCGCGAATACTGTTGTTGTTGCAAACAGGATCGCCCAGGCGAGGAAAAGAGGCCGCACACGGTAATTATAATGAGCCATGCTCGAGCGGACCTGGCCTTCGGAAGGCACGACGCGCGTCCCTTACTGGGTCTACCAGGACGAAGACCTGTACCGCGAAGAGCAGGCGAAGATCTGGCGGGGAGACACCTGGAGCTACCTCTGCCTCGAAGCGGAGCTTCCCGCGCCGAAGAGCTTCGTCACCACCTTCGTCGGCGACATGCCGGTGGTGGTCACGCGCGACGCGCGCGGCGAGCTGCAGGCGTGGGAGAACCGCTGCGCGCACCGCGGCGCGCTGGTCTGCATGCAGCCGCGCGGCAGCGCCGAGCGCTTCAGCTGCATCTACCACAACTGGACCTACGACCACGCCGGCAACCTGACCAACGTCGCCTTCCGCAAGGGCATCGGCGGCACGGGCGGCATGCCGGCGGATGCCAACCCGGAATCGCAGGCGCCGAAGCAGTTTCGAGTGTCTTCTCTGAATGGATTGGTATTCGGCACCCTGTCCAGAACCGTCGCGGATCTGCAGACCTACGTAGGCCCCGAGGTCTTGCCCCGGTTGAAGCGCGTGCTGAAGAAGCCGCTCAAGGTGCTCGGCGCCTACACGCAGGTGCTGCCGAACAACTGGAAGCTGTACATGGACAACACCAAGGACACCTACCATGCGAGCCTCCTGCACCTCTTCTTCACCCGTTTTCGCATCAACCGCCTGACGCAAGGCGGCGGCGTGTTCGTCTCGCAGGACGGCGCGCACCACTGCACCTACACCGAGATGATCGAGGACCAGGGCGACGCGTACGAGGCAGGCGGCATGCGCTCGGCCGGTACGCAAAAATTCTCGCTGGAGAACCCGGAAGTGCTGCAGCAGGTGGACGAGTTCGGCGACCGCGTCTCGATCCAGATCCTGACCCTGTTCCCCGGCTTCGTGCTGCACCAGATCCGCAACTCGCTCGCCGCGCGCCAGGTGGTGCCGAAAGGCGTCGACCGCACCGAGCTGCACTGGACGCTGTTCGGCTTCGCCGACGACGATGCGGAAATGACGCGCCGGCGCCTGCTGCAGGCCAACCTGGTCGGCCCGGCCGGCTTCATCTCGATGGAGGACGGCGCCGCCACCGGCTTCGTGCAGCGCGGCGTCGCCGGCTCGCCCGAGCGCGCCTCGGTGATCGAGATGGGCGGCGCCGGCGTCGGCTCGGGCGACTCGCGCCTCACCGAAACCGCGGTGCGCGGCCTTTGGAAGGCCTGGCGTCGCCACATGAACATCTGATGGATCTCGAACTGCAGTTCGCGGTCGAGCGCCTGCACGCGCAGTACGTCCAGGCGCTTGACAGCGACAAGCTGGAAGCGTGGCCCGACTTCTTCACCGAGAACGGCCGCTACCGCATCGCCACCGCCGAAAACGAGGAACGCGGCCTGCCGCTGCCGGTCCTCGCCGCCGAAGGCCGCGGCATGATGCGCGATCGCGTGCAGTCCTTGCGCCATGCCAACATTTACGAGCCGCAGCGCTACCGCCACCTGGTTTCCGCCGTTGTGGTGGAAAAAATTTCCGCTCGGGAAGTGAAATCCACCGCGAACTTCGTCGTCATCCGCATCATGCAGGACGGCGACACCATCATCTTCGCCAGCGGGCGCTACGTCGACCGCATCGCGCTTGCCGAGATGAAGTACGACGAGCGCGTGGTGATCTGCGACAGCCGGCGCTTCGACACCCTGCTCGCCATCCCGCTGTGACCGCCCCCGCCCGCGTGGCAGTCGTGGCGGCAGCGATGCTGATGGCGAGCGGGCACGGCGCCGCTCAATCCACCGACCTTCCCCTGCGCCTGCAGTCGATCCAGCATTTCTACGCCATCACCAAGCGCTGTGAGACGGTCGCGCCGGACCGAACCGCGATCCGCGCGCGCGAAGCGGCGCTCGACCGGCTGATCGACGACGCGAAGAGCCCCAGCGGCGGGTGGGAAACCTTCGTCGATGCAGACGGCCGTCCCGCGCAGACGCGCTTTCGCACCGCGCGCGAGATGTTCTACAGCGCGGAATTCGCAGCCGACGTCAAGCGCTACGAGCAGGTGGTGTCGGCGGTACCGTTGACGATCCAGGTGCACGACTGCCGGGACTTCGAGTCGCTGGTCGAGCAAGCCTTATCCGCAAAGTGAGCGGCACATCGTGTAGGCTGACTTCAACTACAAGCTTTCCAGGGAGGGAGCGATGAGAAGCTACGCCGGTTGGCCGCTGCTGCTGTCGGTCGCCATGCTGTGGGGATGCTCGAAGACGGTGCTCGTGCCGGTGCCGCCGCGCATGGATCTGAAAAGCTATGGAACGCTGGGCATCGTCGAGTTCGGTGCCAATTCGGAGTCTGCCGCCAACGTGCAGGCCACGCGAGCGTTTCAGGAGCAGATCCAGGCCGCGCAGCCGGGAACACCGTTCCTCGAGCTGGGCAAGCGCGAAGCGCTGCTGGTAGAGGTGGGCAGCCGGCAGCTCGACCTGAACGCGCTGAGGAAGATCGGCGACAAATATGGCGTGGCGGCAATCTTCGTCGGCGACATCGTTTATTCGGAGCCGAAGACCGACGTCAAAATCACCGACCTCGCCAAGCTGGATGCCGGCGTGCGCACCGAAATCCGCGGCGATATCTCCAGCCGGCTGATCGAGACCAGGACGGGCGCCAGCGTGTGGAGCAACTCGGCCTGGGCGCGCCGGCAGATGGGCCATCTCAACGTGTCGGCCGAGCATGGGGTGAGCGGCGCGGTGAAGAAATCGAATCCCCGCGAGGAGATGGTTCCTGCGCTGATCTACCAGCTCACGCATGACTTCCGGCCGACCTCGATGCGGCAACCCGCGAGATAGCAGCACCGGAAGATCTTTATGCCTAGTGCAAAGCAAAAAGCAGCAGCCCGGCGAAACATCAAGAAGGCTGCGAGCGCCGCAAAAGGAAAGCGCACCAAGCGGCGCGCCGCCCGATGAAGCCGGAGGCCAAGCTCGAGGCGAAGATCGTGCGAACGCTGGCCAGATTCCTGGCGGATGAGCGCGCCGGGCTCGGGCGCTGGCGCATGGCTGGGAACGCGTGGACCTATTCCGGCGCGGTGTTGTGGGTGCTGGCGATTTTTGGCTATATGCAAGACGCCGGCGGACACTGGATGCTCGCGGTGCTTGCCGGTGTAGGAGGCGTGTGTCTTGGCCTGGGCCTGTGGTTCTCGACCTTCGTCGCGCAATGGCCGGCGGTGCGGCAGTTCATCGACGCGGAACGGGTCCGCCGGCGCAGCACCGAGCTCGACAAGCAGCAGCCGCAGTAGAGCCGAGCCATGCGAAAGCTCATCTCCTCCGCGTCGCCGTTCGAGCCGAAGATCGGTTTTTCGCGCGCGGTGCGCATCGGCCGCACCGTGGCGGTGTCGGGCACCGCGCCGATCGCGCCCGACGGCGGCGTGGCAGCCCCGGGCGACCTCTACGGCCAGACCAAGCGCTGCCTGGAGATCATCGCGCAGGCGATCGGCGAGGCCGGCCTCGGCCTGGACAGCGTGATCCGCACGCGGGTGATGCTCACCGACATCTCGCGCTGGGAAGAAGCGGCGCGCGCACACGGCGAGGTCTTCGGCCAAATCCGACCGGCAAGCACCTTCGTCGAGGTGAAGGGCCTGATCGACAAGGCGTGGCTGGTGGAAATCGAAGCCGACTGCGTGGCCGATGCTGATCCGCGGTAAGTGCCATTGCGGGAACATCTCGTTCGGCACCCAAACCGCGCAGTTCCTGATCTGCGCACGCTGCGGCATCGTGCCGGTGGTGACCAGCCGGATCGACGATCGCCTCTATGCGGTGGTGAGCGTCAATGCCTTCGAGAACGTCGATCCCGCGCTGCTCAAGCGAGCGCCGATCAGCTTCGGCGCCGAGCAGGCCGATACGCGCCTCGCACGGCGCAAGCGCAACTGGATTCCCGACGTCGCCCTCAAATGAGCCGTCCCTACGTTCATGGCTACGACGAGCGCGAGAGCGTGCGCCTGCAGGACCAGGCGCGCAGCGTGGTCGACCTGTTCCACTCGGATACGCGCTACCCCGACGGCAGCCACGTCCTCGAGAGCGGCTGCGGCACCGGCGCGCAGACCGTCACCCTGGCGCGCAACAACCCGGGGGCGCGCTTTACCTCGATCGACCTTTCAAGGATTTCCTTGGAAGAAGCAAAAACACGCGTCGCCGCCGCCGGCCTGACCAACGTGCAGTTCCGGCAGGAGGACATCTTCGCCCTGCCCTTCGCGCCGGCATCGTTCGACCACGTGTTCGTGTGCTTCGTGCTGGAGCACCTCGCCCACCCGGTCGAGGCCCTGCTCGCGCTGAAGAAAGTGCTCAAACCGGGGGGCACGATCACCGTGCTCGAGGGTGACCACGGCTCGACCTACTTCCATCCCGACAACGAGCTCGCACATCGGGCGATCCGCTGCCTGGTCGAGCTGCAGCGCGAGGGCGGCGGCAACGCCAACATCGGCCGGCAGCTCTACCCGCTGCTGCAGGCAGCGGGTTTCGAAAGCGTGCGCGTCTCGCCGCGCATGGTGTACGTGGACGCGAGCAAGCCGCATCTCGTCGACAGCTTCACGCGCAAGACCTTCGCCGCGATGATCGAGGGGATCCGCGAGCCGGCGATCAAGGCCGGGATGATGAGCGCGCAGGACTTCGAGGCCGGCATCCGTGCGCTCTACCGCTCGGCCGAGGATGATGGCGTGTTCTGCTATACCTTCTTCAAGGCGGTGGCGCATTACAATCCGTGAATGGAAGCCATCAAGGACGCAAGCCACCTCTATGAAGTCGAGTACCGCGCGCAGCATGCCGCGCGGCCCGGCTTCCGCATCCAGGAGCTGCGCCTGTCGAAGACGCAGAAGGTGCCCTGGCACTACCATAACAAGGTGCAGGACACGTTCTACGTGCTCGAAGGCCAGCTGCGCATCTTTCTGCAGGATCCCAAAGAGGAAGTGCGCCTGACCAGCGGCCAGACGTTCACCGCGCGCGCGAAGCGGCCGCACCTGGTGACCAACGGCGGCGAGCAATCGGTCAGCTTCCTGGTGCTGCAGGGCGTGGGCGAATACGACTATGTCCCCCTGGTGAAGCCCGGATGAGCGCCATGCAGCCCTACCACATCAGCACCGAGATCGCCTTCAACCCGCTCGAGCTGATCGACGTCAAGAAGCTTCAGCTCGAGACGAAAGACCAGTGGGTCAACCAGACGCTGTGCGCGGTGAACGACTGCGTGGTGCGGCTCGGCGTGCTGCAAGGAGAGTTCCACTGGCACAAGCACGACCACGAGGACGAGTTCTTCTACGTGGTCGAGGGCAAGTTCGTGATCGAGCTCGACGGCCGCACGGTCGAGCTCAAGCCGCAGCAGGGGTTCACCGTGCCGAAGGGCGTGATGCACCGCACGCGCGCGCCGGTGCGCTCGGTTATCCTGATGATCGAAGGCAAAGGCGTCGTCCCGACAGGAGATTAAGCATGGATGTGAAACAGGAGCTGGCGCCCAGCGGCAAGCTGCGCGTCGGCCTGAATTACGGCAACTTCCTGCTGGTGCTGAAAGATTCCGCCGACGGCTCGCCGAACGGCATCGCGCCGGACCTCGGACGCGAGCTCGGCAAGCGCCTCGGCGTGCCGGTGGAGTTCGTCAAATTCCCCCAGGCCGGCCAGCTCGCCGACGGCGTGCGCGACGGCAAGTGCGACGTCGGCTTCCTCGGCGTCGAGCCGCAGCGCGCGAACGATATCGCCTTCACCAAGGCCTACCTCGAGATCCCGGTCACCTTCCTGGTGCCGCCGGGCTCGAAGATCGGCCAGATCGCCGATGTCGACCGCAAAGGCGTGCGCATCGCGGTTTCCGCACGCAGCGCGTATGACCTGTATCTCAGCCGCACGCTGAAGAACGCCGAGCTGGTGCGCGCCGAGGGCATCGACGGCTCGCACGACCTGTTTTTGAAGCAGAAGCTGGACGTCCTGGCCGGGCTCAAGCCGCGCCTGGTCAGCGACGCGCAGAAGCTGCCCGGCGCGCGCGTGCTCGACGGCCAGGTCACCGGCGTGCAGCAGGCCTGCGGCACCACCAAAGCGCGTATCGCCGGGGCCAAATACCTGGGCGAGTTCATCGAGGACGTGAAGCGCTCGGGGCTGGTGGCGAAGACCATCGACCGGCACGGCGTAAAAGGCGTGAACGTCGCGCCATGACCCCCGAGCTGAAGGTTTACTGGCGGCCGGGTTGCTCGAGCTGCGTGAAGGTGAAGGAATACCTTACGCAGCAGGGGGTCGCTTTCCAGTCGATCGACGTCTCCGCCCGGCCGGAGGCGATGAAGGACCTGCTCGCCTTCGGGGTGAAGACCGTGCCGGTGGTGGCGCGCGGCGGCGAGTTCGTCTTCGCGCAGGCGCTCGAGGACGTGTCGCGCTTCATCGGCAGGAAATTTTCAAGCCGTCGCCTGCCGCCGGAGGAGCTGGTCCACAAGTGGCTCGCGGTGCTGCGCGCCGCGCAGCGGCATGTGCAGCAGATTCCCGCCTCGCGCCTGGGCGAGCGCGCGGTGCACAGCCGGGACCGCAGCATCCGCGACCTCGCCTACCACGTGTACCAGGTGCCGGACGCCTTCCTGCAGGCCGTCGAGAACGGGTTGCAGGACCTGACCACGACCTACAACGCGCCGCCGCCGGCGAACGTGAAAAGCGTGCAGGACATCGCCGCCTACGGATCAAGGATCACGGAAAAAATCGAGCGCTGGTGGTCGCAGCTGCCGGACAAATCCTGCCGGCAGACGGTCAAGACCTACTACGGCGAGCGCTCGCTGCACGAACTGCTCGAGCGCTCCACCTGGCACTCCGCGCAGCACGCCCGCCAGATCATCTCGGTGCTCGAGCGCCTGCAAGTGAAGCCCGACGGGCCGCTCACTGCGAAGGATTACGCCGGCCTGCCGATGCCCCAGGGCCTGTGGGAGTAGACAAGCAGAAGGCCAAGGAAGCGCTGGACCAGGTGTTCCGCGACATGGCCGGCGCCATGACCGCGGGCATGGTGCATGTAGGCGTGAAGACCGGGTTGTTTCGGGCAATGGCAGGCAAAGGCGCCCTTTCGCTTTCCCAGGTCATTGAGGCTTCCAAACTGCAGCCGCGCTACGTAGAAGAATGGCTCAAGGGCATGGTGGCCTCCGGCTACCTCTCCTACGACCCCGCCGCGCAAACCTACACGCTGTCCGAGGAGCACGCCTACTTCCTCGCCTCCGACGATACCGACCACTTCGTCGGCGGCCTGTTCGCGATGGTGCCGCCGCTCTTGCGCGTCGCGCCGCAGGTGGCCAGGGCTTTCGCCGAAGGCGGCGGCGTGCAATTCGAGCACTTCGGTCCGGATTGCGTCAGCGCCCTCGATCTGATCAACCGCGGCCAGTACGAGAGCCGCTTCGCCGATTACTGGCTGCAGTCGCTGCCCGATACGGCCGCGCGCCTCGCCGCCGGCGGCCGCGCGCTCGACGTCGGCTGCGGCTCGGGAGCGGTGTGCGCCGCGCTGGCCAGGGCGTTTCCGAAGGCCGAGATCATCGGCATCGATCCGGATGCGGAGTCCATCCGCCGCGCGCGCGCCGATGCGCCGGCCAATGCGAAGTTCGAGGTCTCTGAAACCTCGAAATTCAAGAGCGCGGGGTTCGACCTGGTCACGCTGTGCGACGTGCTGCACGACCTCGCCGAGCCGCTGAAGACGCTGCGCGAGATCCGCGCGTTGCTCAAGCCCGACGGCACCCTGTTCATCGTCGAGCCGAGAGCCGCCGACCGGCTGGAGGACAACCGCAACCCGGTGGCGGCGACGTTCTACGGCTTCAGCGTGTTCCACTGCATGACGCAGTCGCTGGCGCGGGGCGGCCCGGGGCTGGGCACCTGCCTGGGCCCGGCGGCGACGGAGGCGCTGGTCCGCCAGGCGGGCTACACGCGCTTCCAGCGCCTCGATATCAGGAGCCTTACCAACCTGTTCTACTCGGCGCAGCCATGATCCGGCTGCTCCTCGTCTGGCTGGTCAACAGCGTCGCGCTGGTCGCGGTGGCGTACCTGATGCCGTCGATCCAGGTCTCGAGCTTCGGCGCCGCGCTGGTCGCAGCGCTGGTGCTCGGCCTGGTCAACGCGGTGGTGCGCCCGGTGCTGGTGCTGCTCACGCTGCCGGTCACCATCCTCACCCTCGGCCTTTTCATCTTCGTGCTGAACGGCCTGCTGTTCTGGATGGTCGGCACCTGGCTCGAGGGCTTCGAGGTCGGCGGCTTCTGGTCCGGCGTGCTGGGCGCGATTGTCTTCAGCCTGGTGTCATGGCTGCTGTCGGCGCTGGTCCTGCGCTGAGCTTCCGCGAGACGCTCGCGAGGCACTTGCGGGCGATCCAGGAGCGCGACCTGGAGGCCCTCGCCGACACCGTCGCCGACGGCGCGCTGATCCTGATCAGCGCCGAAGGCAAGCTCGCGCGCAGCTCGCGCGAGTTCCTCGACGCGCATCGCGCGTGGTTCGCGATGAGCGGCTGGCAGCTCTTCGTCACGCCGGTGGAGATCACCGAGGGCGCCGACCTGGGCGTGGCGGTGCTGCATCTGTTGTATTGCGAGAACAAGATCCGCCAGCAAAGCCACCTCACGCTGGTGTTCGCGCGCCGCGAGCGCAAATGGGTGATGGTGCTCGACCAGAACACGCCCCTCAAATAGCCGACCCGATCATCATCCTGCCGTACGTGAGCTACGGCACGCCGCGCAAGCTCACCCTCCGCGGGCGCGTCCTCGAGGACGAGGGCTTCCGCCCCGCGGCCGATGCCGACGGCCGCTGGCGCAACCTGATCCAGTTCACCAAGCGCCTGGAATCCGACGAGGTCGCGGGCGCGCGCCTGCGTGCGGGCAAGACACAGGCCGTCACCGACCGCGAGGGTTATTTCCGCCTCGAGCTCGAAGGATCGTTCCGGCCCGGGTGGAACGAGGTCGACCTCGAGCTGCTGCACCCGGCGGCCGCGCAAACCACCGCACGCGTCCTGGTGCCGTCGAAGCAAGCCAAGTTCGGCGTGATCAGCGACATCGACGACACCGTGGTCGCCAGCAACGTCACCCGCAAGACGAAGATGATCCTGACCGCGGCGCTGAGCAACGCGCGCACCCGCAAGCCGTTCAAGGGCGTCGCTGCGTTTTACCGTGCGCTGCACGCCGGCGTGAATCCGGTGTTCTACGTCTCCAAGAGCCCGTGGAACCTGTACGCGCCGATCGTCGAGTACCTCGAGGTGCAGCAGCTGCCCGAAGGGCCGGTGATGCTGAGGGATTTTGGTTTTCGCAGCCCCAAGAACCACAAGTCCACGGAAATCGAGAACATCCTGAACACCTATCCGTCGCTCAAGTTCGTGCTAAGCGGCGACAGCGGCGAGCAGGATCCGGAGATCTACACGGACCTCATGCGGCGCTTTCCCAAGCGCATCCGGGCGATTTACATCCGGTCGGTCAATTTGAAGCGGGTCGACGAGATCCGCAAGCTGGCCCTGGAGGTCGCGAAAACCGGTTGCCAGCTGATCCTTGCCGAAGACGCCGAGACCGCGGCGGTGCACGCCGCGGCCGAAGGCCTGATTCAGGCCTCGGACTTGCGCGCGGTGCGCTCCGAGCGAATCTCGGATAAATGAGCTGACTCGCAAAGCGCTTCGAAGGCGGCGGTATCCAGCGGCGGGCTGAAGTAGTGCCCCTGCCACTCCTCGCAGCCTAGCCCCAGCAGGCGCTCGAGCTGCGGCGCGCGCTCCACGCCCTCGGCGGCCACTGCGATGCCGAGCGTGGCGGCGAGCGCGGTGATGGCGCGCACGATGGCCTGGTCGGCGGCCTGCGAGTCGATGTTGCGCAGGAACGAGCGGTCGATCTTCAGCTTGTCGATCGGCAGCTGGCGCAGGTAGGCGAGGCTCGAGTAGCCGGTGCCGAAGTCGTCGATGGCGAAGCGCACGCCGAGCTCGCCGATCGCCTTCAGGGTGGCCACGTTCTCGGCCAGGCTGCTCATCAGCACGCGCTCGGTCACCTCGAGCTCCACCTGGCGGCCGTCGAGCTGGTTCTCCTTGAGGATCGAGCGCAGCCGCTCGACGTATCCCGCGCCCTGCGAGAGCTCGGGCGCCGACACGTTGACCGCGAACCAGAGCTTGCGCGCAAGGCGCCGCTGCCAGGCGCCGGCCTGCGACAGTGCACGCTCGAGCGTCCACTCGCCCACCGCGCGGATCATGCCGCAGTCCTCGGCAAGGGGGACGAAATGCTCCGGCCCGAGCAGCCCGCGCTCGGGGTGCTGCCAGCGCACCAGCGCCTCGGCGCCGACCACGCGGCCGCGCCAGTGCGTCGGGTTGGCGTGCTGGTCGGGCGGCCAGCCGCGCACCACCGGCTGCCAGTGCAGCACCAGCTCGCCGCGCACCAGCGCGCCGCGCAGCTCGTTCTCGAGGCGCAACCGCGCCTCGGCGCGCGCGTTGAGCGCGGGCGCGAACAGGCGCCAGGTGCCCTTGCCGCTCTCCTTGGCGTGGTAGAGCGCCGCGTCGGCGTTCTTCAGCAGCTCGACGAAGTCGCGCCCGTCGCTCGGGTAGACGCTGATGCCGATCGAGGCCGCCACGCTGAGCGTCTTGCCCTGCACGGTGAACGGCCGCGCCAGCACGCCGAGGATGCGCTGCGCGAGCGCGGCTGCATCCTCCACGGTCTTAATTCCCTGCAAAAGGACAAAATCGTCGCCGCCCAGCCGCGCCAGCGTGTCCTCGCCGTGCACCAGGTTGCCGAGGCGCTCGGCCACGGAACGAAGCAAGGCATCGCCCGCGCGATGACCGAGCGAGTCGTTCACCAGGGTAAAGCGGTC
>DATFDV010000095.1:0-14590 GCA_035251855.1 Burkholderiales bacterium
AAGCGCGTGAGCGGGAAGCGCAGGATGGTGTCGTACAAGGCGTAGCGCAGGCGGCGCAGCATGCGCTCGCCCATCCAGCCCTTCATCGTGTTGATGCGGAACTTGAGCCAGCCGTTGAGCACGATCAGCCCGAGGAACACCATCGACAGGGCGAGCAGGTACTCGAGGCGGGAGAGCTGCAGGCCGAGGAAGCCGGCGGTGGCGTCGGGCTCCGGGAAGCGCCCGCCCTGGATCGCCTCGTTGATGATGATTTTCGGCAGGTCCAGCGACAGGTAGTACACCACCATGGTGCCGACCACCAGCGGCACGATCATCAGCTGATCGCGCTTGCTGTAGCGGATGATGAAGCCGAAAACGCTGCGTTCCACTAGCGGCCCAGTCGCCCCGTTCCCCCCGGAGGTGAATAGTACCGTCCCGGGGCGTGCTTTTTTGCCGCTACCATAGGGAGCCACCATGGCTTCCGACTTCAACCTGCGCTTCTGGGGCGTGCGGGGCTCCATCGCGTGCTCCGGGCCGCGTACCGTCCGCTACGGCGGCAACACCTCGTGCATCGAGGTGCGCTGCGGCGAGCGCCTGCTGATCTTCGACGGCGGCACCGGGTTGCGCTATCTGGGCAATACCCTGATGGGGAAGGAAGGCGGTCCGCTGGATGCGGACCTGTTCCTCACGCACACCCATTTCGACCACGTCTGCGGCCTGCCCTTCTTCCGCCCGTTCTTCGAGCCGAAGAACCGCTGGCGGCTGTGGGCCGGGCACCTTGCCGAGGGCATGACGCTGCGCCGCGTGCTGGGCGAATTCATGATGTCGCCCCTGTTCCCGGTGCCGCCGCAGGTGTTCCGCGCGCGCATGGAGTACCGCGAGTTCAAGGCCGGCGAGACGCTGCAGGCCGGGTCGCAGGTGGCGGTGCGCACCGCGGTGCTCAACCATCCCGACGGCGCCACCGGGTACCGCATCGAGTACGGCGGGCGCTCGCTGTGCTATCTCACCGACACCGAGCACGTGCCCGGCGCACCGGACCGCAGCATCCTCGAGCTGATCGCCGGCGCCGACCTGGTGATCTACGACAGCATGTACACCGACGCCGAGTACGACACCTATGTCGGCTGGGGACACTCGACCTGGCAGGAGGGCGTGCGCCTGTGCCGCGCCGCCGGCGCGAAGCGGCTGGCGGTGTTCCACCACGACCCGGAGCACGACGACGAGCTGCTGGACGGCATCGCCCGCGACGTCGAGAAGCAGCTGCCGGGATCGTTCGTGGCGAAGGACGGGTTGTCCTTGCAGCTGTGAATGTGCTGGGCCTTATCGAGCAGTATGAAGTGCCGCTTCTCGCCATCGGCTCGGCGCCGCCGCCCGCGCCGCGCTGGAACCAGGACTGGTTCCCGCGCCTCGACGCGGCCGCCGCCTACGCCATGGTGCGCAGTCTGCGGCCGCGGCGCATCGTCGAGGTCGGCTGCGGACACTCGACGCGCTTCCTCGCGCGCGCGGTCGCCGACGGCGGGCTCGACAGCCGCATCACGGCCATAGATCCGAAGCCCAGGGCAAGCCTGGCGGGTCTGGGCATCGAATGGATTGCCAGTCCGGTTCAGCGCATCGCGGCCTTCCCGCCGCTCGGCGAAGGCGACATCCTGTTCATCGATTCGAGCCACCAGCTCAAGCCCGGCAGCGACGTCGAGTTCCTTCTCAAGGCCGTGCTGCCGATGCTGCCGGCCGGCGTGCGCGTGCACTTCCACGACATCTTTCTGCCCGACGACTATCCGCCGGCGTGGGCATGGCGCCGCTATAACGAGCAGGCGGCGGTGGCTTCCCTCATCGAGAGCAACATCTTCAAGGTGGATTTCGCCAGCCACGCGCTGGTCTCGCGCTCTCCCGAAAGAATTTGCGGCGTGCTGGCGCGCCTGCCGCTGGTGGACGGCGCGATCGAATCGAGCCTGTGGCTGACCAAGAACTGAATATCCAGCCGGTGGTGGACTGGCTGATCGACGGCGCCCGGCCCTCGCGCCTGCCGCGCGACGTGCTGCTCGATACCTGCCGGCGCACCGTGGCGGCCGGCCTGCCGCTCTCCCGGGTCGGCGTCTTCGTGCGCACCCTGCATCCCAACCTGCTCGGCCGGGCCTTCATCTGGCAGGCGGACAAGGGCGCGGTCGAGATGACCGAGGCCGGGCACGACCTGCTCGAATCCGAGGCCTTCCTGAAGAGCCCGATCCGCGTGGTGTTCAACGAGCATGTCGAGGTGCGGCGGCGGCTCGCCGACCCGGCCTGCCCGATCGACTTCCCGATCCTCGAGGACCTGCGCCGCGCCGGGACCACCGACTTCATCGCCGCGCCGCTGCGCTTCGTGAATGGCGAGGTGCACGCCGCGAGCTTCGCCACGCGCCGGCCCGGGGGCTTCCGCGACGACGAGCTGGCGGCGCTGCGGCGGCTGCTCGCGCCCTTCACGCGCATGGTGGAGATCTACGGCTACATGCAGAAGGCGCGCAACATCCTGGACGCCTACCTCGGCCCGAGCGCGGGCGAGAAGGTGCTCGCCGGGCAGATCAAGCGCGGCGACAGCCAGGACATCAACGCGGTGATCTGGTTCTGCGACCTGCGCGACTCGACGCCGCTCGCCGAGTCGATGAGCCGCCGCGCGTACCTCGCGCTGCTCAATGACTACTTCGAATGCCTGCTCGGGCCGGTGCTCGATCACCACGGCCAGGTGCTGCGCTTCATCGGCGATGCCGCCCTCGCCATTTTTCCGGTCGGCGAGCGCCCGGCCGAGGCCTGCGCCAAGGCGCTCGCGGCTGCGCGGGCGGCGCTTGCCCGCCTGGAGAAACTCAATGAAAACAGGGAGCGGCCGCTGCGCTGCGGCATCGGCCTGCACCTGGGCGAGCTCACCTACGGCAACATCGGCACGCCCACGCGCATCGAGTTCACGGTCGTCGGCGCGGCGGCCAACGAGGCGGCCCGCATCGAGGGTCTGTGCAGGGTGCTGGACGCCGACCTGCTGGTCTCGGAGCGCGTGGCGCGGGTACTGCCCGAAGCATGGCGTTCGCTCGGCAGCCACACGTTGCGCGGAGTCGGAGATAAGATGGAGCTATTCACGCTGCCTTGAGGCCTACAGCAAAATGCTCGCCCGCTTCTTGGTCCTACCGGCCGGTGGCAAGGGCATCGAAAAGACGAGTAGAGTCGTCCGTTTTGCCTTTTCCCTGTGAACACTAGAACGTCGGCACTCAGCGGGCTTTTCGCCGACTGGTACTGGGAGATGGATGCCCAGTTGCAGCTCACGCTGACCTCCGAGCCCTTCACGGAGAAGACCGGCCTCGACGCGGCTGACGACTACTGGGAGCACAACCGGCGCAGCCTCGAGCGCCACGAGCCGTTCCGCGACTTCGAGATCCAGCGCCCGCTGCCCGACGGTCGCAACGTGTGGCTCGCGCTCAGCGGCGAGCCGCTGTTCGACGCCGAGGGCATGTTCCACGGTTTCCGCGGCATCGGCCGCAACATCACGCCGCAAAAGCGCGGCGAGCAGCTGCTGCGGCTGGAGCATGCGGTCGCCCGGGCACTCGCCCAGGCCAACGGCGTGTCCGAAGGCCTGCAGGCCGGCCTGCGCGCCATCTGCGACATCGAGGGCTGGGACTACGGCCGCTGCTTCCGGGTGGAGCCGGCGAGCGGCGAGATGACGCTGGAAGAGGCTTGGTTCGCGCGCGAGCCGTCGACCGACCAGTTCCTCAGCCGCTCGCGCAACGCCTGGCAGGAGGGCAAGCCGGTGTTCGCGAAATCGCCGCGCGAGTCGAGCGGCGCCTTCGCGACGTTCGCTTTCCCGGCGGTGGCGCAGGGCCGCACCATCGGCCTGGTGGCGTTCTCCGGCCACCGCGGCGGCGACCCCGACGAGGGGCTGCTCGAGGCCACGCAGGCCATCGGCAGCCTGTTCGGCCAGTTCCTGCAGAGGAAGCAGGCCGAAGAGATGCTGCGCGAGAGCGAGGACCGCTTCCGGCGGCTCACCCATCTGTCCTCGGACTTCTTCTGGGAAAGCGACCCCCAGCACCGGCTCACCAGCATCGTGCACGGCCCGAACGGCTCGGCTCAGATCGGCCGCGGCATCATCGGCAAGCACCCGTGGAGCGTGGCCTCCGCGAGCCCGGACCAGGCCGGCTGGGCGGCGCACATGGCGACGCTCAACAGTCACCTGCCGTTCCGCGACTTCGAGTTCTCGCGGGTGATGCCCGACGGCGGTACGCGCTATTTCGCGGTGAGCGGCGAGCCGCGCTTCAACGCCGATGGCGTGTTCCAGGGCTACCGCGGCATCGGCCGCGACGTCACCGAAATCGCGCTGGCCCGCGAGCGCATCGCCTCGCTCGCCTACCACGACGCGCTCACCGGGCTGTCTAACCGCACCAGCCTCGGGCCGGCGCTCGAGCAGGCGATCGAGCGCACCCGCCGCCACCGCTCCAAGCTGGCCGGCGTATTCATCGACCTCGATGGCTTCAAGCAGGTGAACGACATGCACGGCCACGCGGCGGGCGACGCGTTCCTCGTCGAGGTGGCGCGCCGCCTGCGCCGTACCCTGCGCGCGAGCGACGTAGTCGCCCGCCTGGGCGGCGACGAATTCTTCGTGGTGCTCGAGCAGATGCAGGACACGGCGGCGGTCGAGCGCGTGGTGTCCAAGCTTGCCGGCGAGATGCTGCGCCCCTACGACCTCTTCGGCGGCGTCAAGGCGCGCGTCTCCGCGAGTCTCGGCGTGAGCCTGTTCCCCGACGACGCCGGCGACGCCCCCACCCTCATGGCGCACGCCGACAAGGCGATGTACGCCGCCAAGCGCGCCGGCAAGAACGCGTTCTGCATCTTCTCGGCCCCCACCAGCAACCCCAGCCCTTCGCCGGAAACTGCCAACCGGGCGGCTTAACCAGCGTCACTGCCCGACGATGTGGTCCGCGGGGTCGTCGGCTGTCACTCGATGATTTGGTCGGCCCGCACCAACAACGCCGATGGGATCGTGATCCCCAAGGCCTTGGCGGCCTTGAGGTTGATCACCAGCTCAAATGCGCTCGCCTGTTCGACCGGCAGCTCGGCCGGTCTTGCGCCCTTCAGAATCCTGTCGACGTAATCGGCGGCGCGACGGAAGAAGTCCGCGTAGCGGGCACCGTACGACAGCATCCCGCCTGCTTGGGCAAACAGGCTCTTGTTGTATACCGCTGCCAAGCGTGCTTCGGTGGCGAGGCGCGCGATATCGCTCTGCAGCCCGTCAAAGGTCGGAGTTGCCACCACCACTAGCGCATCCGGGCGTTTCCGTGACAGCACCGCGAATGCTGGCGCGAGTTCCGCCGCAGCGCGCGCCTCGATCAATTGCAGCTCGATGCGAAGCACCTGCGCTGCGGCTTGGAGCTCCTCGACGGCTACGCGGCTGACCGGACTACCGGGGTGCCAGAGCACCGCGACATGGGCGAGGTGGGGGACGATTTCCTTGAGAAGCTGCATTTGCTTCACGTACAGCTCGGTAAAACGTGAGCTCGAGCCGGTCACATTACCGCCGGGGCGGGTAAGGCTCTGCACGAACCCCATGGCCACGGGATCGCCCGAGATCGCCATGACGATCGGGATGGTAGGCGTCGCCTCCTTCGCAGCACGGATGGCCGGCGTGCCCTCGGCGACGATGATGTCGACGTTCTTGCGCACCAGATCCGCTGCCAGCGCCGGGAAGCGCTTGACCTGACCTTCGGCCCAGCGCCATTCCAGCGCGATGTTCTTGCCCTCGACGTGTCCGGATTGCTTCAAGCCCTGCCGGAAAATCTGCCAGTGCGGGCCAGGGGTGTCGGCGAGGATGCCGACGCGCCGCAAGTCGGCTGCGGAAAGCGTGCCGGCCGCGAGCTGCGCGGCCAGCGTGGCGAAGCCGCCGATGACGAACTTCCGCCGATGCATTTGCCCTCCTGCGGCCACGCTATGCCCGTCGGGGCGCCGCGTCAAGAAAACGTGGTCTGTCCCTGATTCAGGTGCGTGCGACGGCGCTGTATGGGTCCGCCGCGTCGCGCAGCCCATCGCCGAAGAAGTTGAAGGCGAGCACCACGATGAATACCGGCACCATCGAGAGCATCAGCCAGGGATAGAGCGCTACCACGTTGATGTTCTGGGCCTCATTCAGCAGCACGCCCCAGCTGGTGACTGGCGGCCTGAGCCCAAGGCCTAGAAAGGACAGAGCGGTTTCGCCGAGGATCATCGCCGGCACCGACAGGGTGGCCGAGGCGATGAGGTGGCTGGTGAACGAGGGCAGCAGGTGGCGGCGGATGACGCGCGCCGGGCTCGCGCCCATCAGGACCGCGGCAGTGGCGAAGTCTTCCTCTCTCAACGCCAGCAGCTTCGATCGCACCGCGCGCGCGAGCCCCGGCCAGTCGAGCAGGCCGAGGATGATGGTGATGCCGAAGTAGACGAGGATCGGGCTCCAGGTCACCGGCAGCGCCGCCGACAGCGCCATCCACAGCGGCAGCTCGGGGAAGGAGCGCACCATCTCGATGAAGCGCTGGATCACGTTGTCGATCCAGCCGCCGTAGAAGCCCGAGATGCCGCCGAGCGTGATGCCGATGAGGAAGCTGACCGCGATGCCGAACAGGCCCACGGTGAGCGAGATGCGCGTGCCGTAGACGATGCGCGAGAAGAGGTCCCTGCCCAGTCGATCGGTCCCCAGCAGGTAGAGCGTGCCGTTCTCGGCCGGGCAGACGAAGTGGAAGCGCCCCGGGATCAGGCCCCAGAACTCGTAGTCGTCGCCCAGACAGAAGAAGCGCAGGCGGAACACCTCGTCGGGGTCGTCCGCGTAGTCGCGCTTCAGCGTCTGCATGTTGAGCCGCATGCTGTAGCCGTAGACGAACGGGCCGACGAAATTGCCGTCGTGGAACAGGCGCACGCGTTGTGGCGGGGCGTAGATGTGGCTGGTGTCGCGCGTATGCAGCTCGTAGGGCGCGATGAATTCGCTCACCAGGGTCGAGGCGTAGAACGCGAGCAGGATCGCCCCGGCGATCACCGCGATGCGGTGGCGGCGGAACTTCCACCACATGATCTGCCACTGCGATGCGCGGTAAAAGCGCTCTTGCTCGGGGGTGAGCGTCTCGGCCGCGTGCGGCTCGAAGGGCGCCTGGGAGACGTAGTGGTCGAGCTTTATTTGGCCGCTCCCCCGGTCAGGCGAATCCGCGGATCCAGAGCGGCCAACAACAGGTCCGAGATAAACATCCCCACCACCGTCAACAGAGACAAAAACATCAAAAACGATCCCGCGAGGTACTGGTCCTGGCTGCGCAGGGCTTCGAGGAGCATCGGCCCGGAGGTCTGCAGCGAGAGCACCACCGCGACGATCGCCGAGCCGGAGATCACGCTCGGCAGCAGGTTGCCGATGTCGGCGATGAACGGGTTGAGCGCCATGCGCAGCGGGTACTTCACCAGCAGGCGGAACGGCGGCATGCCCTTCGAGCGCGCGGTGACCACGTAGGGCTTCTGCAGCTCGTCGAGCAGGTTGGCGCGCAGGCGGCGGATCATGCCGGCAGTGCCGGAGGTGCCGATCACGATCACCGGGATCCACAGGTGCTCGATCACCGAGCGCGCCTTGCCCCAGCTCCACGGCTCGCCGAGGTATTCCGGGTCCATGATGCCGCCGACCGACAGGCCGAACTGCGCGTTGGCGAAGTACATCAGCACCAGCGCGAGGAGGAAGTTCGGCGTGGCGAGGCCGACGTAGCCGAGGAAGGTGAGGCCGTGGTCGCCCCAGCTGTACTGGTGCGTGGCCGAATAGAAGCCGATGGGGAAGGACACCGCCCAGGTGAACAGGATCACCGAGAAATTGAGGATGAAGGAAAGCAAGAGGCGATCCCCCACCACGTCCTTCACCGGCAGGTCGTGCTCGAACGACCAGCCGAGGTCGCCCTGGATCAGGCCGGAGAAGCCGTTCTCGCCCGGCCAGGCGCCGACCCAGATGCCGTACTGCTCGACGAACGGCTTGTCGAGGCCGTACTGCTTGCGCAGGAACTCGGCCTTCTCCGCCGCCGCCTTGTCGCCCTGGCTCTGCAGCTCGGCGATCTGGTTGGAGAGGAAGTCGCCCGGCGGCAGCTGGATGATCACGAAGGTGACGAAGCTGATCACCACCAGCGTGGGAATCATGATCAGCACGCGGCGCAGCGTGTATCTAAGCATTCACTTGAACCAGAACGTATCCGGCCGATAAATGCCGAAGAACGCGCCCGGGTCCCAGTTGTAGAACCCCTGCTCGGGCACGTTCATCAAGGTCTGCCGCGCCACCACCGGCTGCGGCACGCCGGACACCACGCCGATGGTGAACTGCTGCTCGGCGTGCAGCTCGAGCATGGCGTGCCAGGCGCGCGCGCGCTCGGTGCGCGTGGCACTCGACATCCAGACGCCGTACAGGCGAGCGAGCTCCTTGACCTCGGGAATGTCGACCGGCTCGCCCGACTTGCCGCCGGTCTCCAGGTACTGGCCGAACTTGGGCCATTGCAGCTGCGACTGGCTGGTCGGCGCGAGCTCATCGGGGCTCGAGTCGGCCGTGGCGAGCCCGTTCTCGAGCCCGCTCCACACCGACATCACCGTCTGGCCAGCGAACACGCGCATGCGGAACGCCTCGCGCTGCGAAGGCTTGCTGTAGAGCTTGATGCCGACCTCGCGCCAGGTCTCGCGGATCAGCTCGAGCACGTCGGTCTGCTCGGTGCTCTCGCCCGCGGTCTCGACGATGATCTCCAGCGGCCGGCCGTCGGGCAGCCGGCGGATGCCATCCCTGCCTTTTTTCAGTCCGATTTCGTCCAAAAGACGGGAAGATTCCTTGCGGTCGTAGCGCGCCCAGCGGTCGCGATACACCTCGCGGAACAACGGGCTCTGCGGCAGCACGGTGTTGTTCGATTCGATGCCCAGGCCGAAGTACAGCACCTGGTTGACGAGCGAGCGGTCGATGGCGAGCGACAGCGCGCGGCGGAAGCGCACGTCGCGCAGCACCGCGCGCCACACCGGGTCGTCGACGTTCAGGTTGGGAAACAGCGCGAAATGCGAGCCCTTGCCCGGCCGCCAGAGCAGCGTGCGATAGCCGTTTTGCTCCTCGCCCTGCTTGAGGAAGGTGTAGTTGTTGAAGTGCACGTCGCGCGCCTGCAGGTCGGACTCGCCGGCGCCGGTCTTGGCGGGGATCAGCTTCGGATCGGCCACCGCCAAAATGAAGCGGTCGATATACGGCAGCTGCAGGCCGTTCTGGTCGACGCGGTGAAAATAGGGGTTGCGCACCGCCACGAAGCGATCGGCCGGCGCCCTGGTGGTGTTCATCCACGGCTGCAGGGTCGGGAGGTCCGGGTTGTCGGCCTCGTAGAGGTTGTCGGCGCGGTTGTGCACCGCGGACCAGCGGCGCTTCGCCGTCCCCTCGGCCTCGGCCTTGCGCACCTTCTCCGAATACTTCTTGTGCAGCGGCTTGAGGTAATGCGCCGGGCGGTAGATGAAAAGCGGCGAAGCGCCGGCCAGGCGCGGCAGGAAATGCGGATTGGGCTTGTGCCACGTATAGCGCACCGCGGTGTCGGACAGCACTTCGAACAGCGGCGGCCGGTCCTCGACCAGCAGGTCGCGCGGCGGCCCGGCCGGCGAAAGCTCCTTGTTGTTCGCCACGTCCTCCCAGTAGTAGCGGAAGTCCTCCGCGGTGAACGGATGGCCGTCCGACCAGCGGTGCCCCTTGCGCAGCTTGAGCGTGAAGACCCGCCCTTCGTGCACTTCATAGGACTCCAGTACGTCGGCGACCAGCTCGAGATTGCGGTCATAGCCCACCAGCCGCGCATAGCCGTACACAACCAGCAGGCGCGTATCGCGGCTCCGGCCGACCAGGCTGTGCAGCGTGCCGCCGTGCTTTCCTGCAGATGTGGCCTTCACCACCAGGGGTTGCTGCGGCAGGCGCCTTTGGAGCGGTGGCAGCTTGCCCGCCGAGACCTCGGGCCGGAGCATCGGCGGCTCGACCTGGGCAAATGCAGGGAATGCCAACAACAGAAAAAAAAGCGTCCTCACGCCGCCCTCACCAGATGTCCTTTGCCGATGTCCTGCATGCCCGGCCTTGCGCCCTCGCCGATGCGGAATTCCGCCGGCCACGCCGCCGGGTCCGAAGCCTTGCCCTCCATCAGCGCGTCGAAGTCGAGCCTGCGGCCAAGATCGGGCTCCGGCACCGCGGCGAGCAGCGCCTTGGTATACGGATGCACCGGATTGCGGAACAGCTCGGCCGAGGGCGCCACTTCGACGATGCGGCCGGCGCACATCACCGCGATGCGGTCGGCGAGGTAGTTCACCACCGCGAGGTTGTGGGAGATGAAGAGGTAGGTGAGGCCCAGCGCCGCGCGCAGGTCGGAGAGCAGGTTCAGCACCTGCGCCTGCACGGAGACGTCGAGCGCCGACACCGGCTCGTCGCAGATCAGGAGCTGCGGGCCGAGCGCGAGCGCGCGCGCGATGCCGATGCGCTGGCGCTGGCCGCCGGAGAAGCTGTGCGGGTAGCGGCGCAGGTGGCGCACGTCCAGGCCCACCAGTCCCATCACTTCCTTCACGCGGGCGAAGCGCTCGTCCCTGTCGCCGATGCCGTGGATCAGCAGCGGCTCGCTCACGATGTCGCCGGCGGTCATGCGCGGGTTGAGCGAGCCGAACGGGTCCTGGAACACGAACTGCACCTGGCGCCGGTAGGCGAAGAGCTCGGCGCCCTTCAGGTTCAAGACTTCTGAATTTCGAAAAAGAATTGTTCCGGAGTCCGGGGTCACGGAGCGCAGGATCATGCGCGCGGTGGTGGTCTTGCCGCAGCCGGATTCCCCGACCAGGCCGAGGCACTCGCCGGCGCCGACCTCGAAGCTCACGTCGTCGACCGCCAGGTGCTCGGCGAGCGCGCCGCGGCCGAGGAACGAGCGCTTGCGCGTGGCATAGCGCTTGGTCAGGTTCCTGACCTCGAGCAGCGGCCGGGTGAGGTCCATGCGCGGGCGCACCCCGGTGGCGATGAGGTGGTCCTGCGTCACCTGCACTTCGCGGATCGGCGTCAGGCGCTCGCCCGGCTTCATGTTGAAGCGCGGCACCGCGCGCATCAGCGCCTTGAGGTACGGATGGCGAGGGTCTCGGTATATGTCGTCGACGCTTCCCGACTCCATCACCTGGCCGCGGTGCAGCACCACCACCTCGTCGGCCATGTTCGCCACCACGCCCAGGTCGTGCGTGATCAGCAGCACCGCCATGCCGAATTCCTTCTGCAGCTCCTGGATCAGCTGGAGGATCTGCGCCTGGATGGTGACGTCGAGCGCGGTGGTCGGCTCGTCGGCGATCAAGAGCGCCGGCCGGCACACCAGCGCCATGGCGATCATCGCGCGCTGGCGCAGGCCGCCGGAGAGCTCGAACGGATAGGTGTGCTCGGCTTTGACCGGGTCGGGGAAGCCGACGCGGCGCAGCATCTCGATCACCGCCTCGCGCCGCTCGCGCTTGCCGAGGTCGCGGTGCAGCGCGAGCGCTTCGCCGATCTGGTTGCCGATGGTGTGCAGCGGCGAGAGCGCCGTCATCGGTTCCTGGAAGATGATCGAGATGCGCCCGCCGCGGATGTCGCGCATCGTGCGGCCGGCCGGATCGAGGCGGGAAATGTCGACTTCCGAAGAAAGGTCGGGGTCGCGAAACACGATCTCGCCCGACTCGATGCGCGCGATGCGCGGCAGGATGCCCATGATCGACTGCGCGACCACCGACTTGCCCGAGCCCGACTCGCCCACCAGCGCCACCGTGCGGCCGGCGGGAATGCGAAACGACACTCCGTCGACCGCCTTGACGACCCCGGCGTCGACATCCAGATGCACCTTGAGATCGCGTACGGTGATGAGGTCAGCCATGGGCCGGCGCAGTATACGAGAAGGCCTCCGCCGCCGAGAGCCAGCGCACCTCCTTCAGGGTGAAAAGTCGTTCGAGGAAATCCCACGTCGCCTCGTCGTGGACTGCGTGGTGCGTCAGCCAGCCCAAGGGCTGTTCACTGGAAAGATTCTTGAGCGCGAGCGTGAGGGCTTCGGCTTCCCCGACGAAGCGCCGGCCGCGCCGCCACGCCACCACGTCGACGTGCGTATTGACCTGCCGCAAGCCCGGCGCCGGCTCGCGGCTCTTCTGCGGGCCATACGCGCTGACGCCGCGGATGCCGAGCGAAGGCAGCTTGTCGACGAGGTCCGCGCGCATGCGGTTCCACGGCGGCGCGAGCACCGGCATGAACTCCTGGCCGGCTCGTGAGCGCAGCTTCGCCATCCCCTCGGCAATCCTCGCTAACGCAGACTCCACGGATTCCGTGCCCGGGTACTCGGTCTTCTTCTCCCCGGCGGCCGCGCGGTTGCGGTGATCCGTGCCGTGCTGCAGGACGCTAACGCGCTCATGCAGGACGCCGAAGAGCTGCGGCGTTGCCTCCTGCGGGATGACGGCCAATGCCAGCGGGACCCGATGCGATCTGGACAGCTTTAATAATCTTTCCAATGCATCGGAGCACGCGGTGGCATCGTCATCGCGCCACCAGAACTCGACCGGGCGCCCGGCATCGCCGCGACGGCGGATCTCGTCCTCGAGCGCTTGCCAGGTCATGCCAGCCATTCCCGCAGCAGCTCCGCACTGCGGCGCGCACCGTCGAGGTCGATCGCCCCCGGCGCCGGACGCGGGCGCGCGGCGGCGCGATCGATCGCCGCCGCGAGCGTCGCCGGCGTAAGCACAGCCTCCTCCACCACCTGCAGCAGCCCCCTTTCCGCCAGCAGTGTCGCGCGCAGCGTCTGCTCGGATTCCGTGCCGCCGGCGAAGGGGACCACTACGGCCCGCGCTCCCGCCTGCAGCGTCTCCAGCACCGTGTTGTAACCGGCCTGGCTGACGGAGAGCACGCAATTTCGCAGGCGCTGCGTGAAATCGTTCCGGAAGCGCTCGACGATTACGCCGGCGCCCGCGCGCGCCTGCAGGCCGGCGAGGTCCTGCGCATTGATGCCGGCGAGGACGCGCCAGGTCCGCTCGCGCAGCGCGCTGAGAGGACGCGCAGCCATCGCGGTCTCGAGCAGCTGCGTTCCAACTGCGCCGCCGCCCGCCGACACCAGCACCTCGCCCGCGCCGACGTCGGTGTCAGCGGGCGGCAGGTCCTGGACCACGTAGCCCGTGTAATGCAACTTGCCGGCAAGGCGCTGCGTCGCGCCGAAGCTGCGCTCGAAGCCCACGACGCGCGGATCGCCGTGCACCAGCAGATGGTCGTAGTAGTGCTCGAAGCACTCGACGATCTCTGCCTCGCGTTCCGGTTTGGCCTGGATCAGGTCTCTTACGGAACAAACAATGAGCGGTCGCCTGGCCCTTTCCCTGGCCATGCCCAGCAGCGGCAAAAGCTCGAAGCGCATCTGCCGCCGTCCGAAGGGAAACAGCTCGATCAGCAGCACATCCGGCGATGCCGCCGCGTACGCGCTCAGCAGCGCTTCGCGCCGCCGGCGCTTCCACGCGTCGTCCACCGGGTTGCCGTGTTCGTCCAGCAGCTGCTGGAAGGCCGCATCGCTCGACGCGGGGGGTAGCTGCAGTACGCGATATCCCTGCTTCGGAAACCCCTCCACCGGCCGTCCACCGCTTGCCAGCGTGACCTCGAAGCCAGCCTTCTCCAGGGCCTGCGCGAGCGTGGCGGCGCGCCGCAGGTGGCCGATGCCCAGAAGATGCTGGACGTAGAAGAAGACCTTCATTTGACGTTCAACCGCTCGACGCGCGGCGCGCCGGCCTCATCGATTGCGAAAAGATGAACCGCGTCCCATTCCAACCTGGCCGGCGGCTTGCCGCGCATATCCCAACCCGTTGCTTCCGCAAACAGCGCGCGGATCACGCCGCGGTGCGTGATTGCGAGCGTGGGCTCGCCGGCCTGCGCCACGTCCCTTAGCCACGTCTTGACCCGTTCCAAAACAAGACGGGGACTTTCTCCGCCGGGAGGCCTGAAGTCGAGGCCGCGCGCCTCGTTGTCGCGCATGGCCTCGCCCAGGCGCTCGCGCAGCGCGACGAAGGACTCGCCCTGCCATTCTCCCCAGTCCATTTCGATGATCCTGGGCTCGCGCGCCGCATCGGGCGCGCCCAGCAACGCAGCGGTTTCCACGCAACGCCTCAGCGGGCTGGTTACGATGCGCATGCCGCCGCAGATCTTTGGAATGGAAATGGAAATTCCAGGAAGAAGCGGCACATCGGCGCGTCCCTGGATACGGCCCGCCGCGCTCCAGGCGGTCTCGCCGTGGCGCAGCAGGGCAAGCAGCGTCATAGCGCGGCGAGAAGCTTGCCGAGGCGCTGCGCCGCCGCGTCGAGGCTGCGCTCGCGGTGGATGAACGCCGCCGCGGCCTGTCCGAGCGTTTCCAGGCGCGGCCGATCGGTGAGTAGCGCACGCAGGGCGTCCGGCAGCGCGGCGGGATCCTTCACCAGCACGCCGGTGCTGCCGTCCATCACCACATCGGGCACGCCGCGCGTAGCGACCGAGAGCACCGGCACGCCGGCGGCCTGGGCTTCGAGCAGCGACATGCCATAGGCCTCGTTCAGCGCCGGCCAGGCATACAGGTCGCACGCGGCGTAAGTGGCCGCGAGCTGGCGCGCTTCCAGCGTGCCGACGAAGCACGAGCGG
>DATFDV010000096.1:0-11831 GCA_035251855.1 Burkholderiales bacterium
GGCGACACTGGTCCCGTGGTCGAACGCCAGGCGCGCGGCGACATGGTTCGCCGCAAAGGCCGCCGAAACCGCGCACAGGATGACCACGCCGGTGCCCGGCGAGAGCTTGGTCTGCATGGGCCCGGAGGTTATCGCTTGTCAGGCATGAACTGCGGGTCGACGTCGATGCGCAGGCCGTTGGCCAGCCGGTTGGTCTGGTTGGCTAGGCCGACCACCGCCATCAGCTCCATGAACATCGCCTCCGACATGCCCTTGTTGCGCGCCGCGGCGGTGTGCGAGTAGGTGCAGTACTCGCAGCCGTTGGTCGCGCTGACCGCGACGTAGACCATCTCCTTGACCAGCGGGTCGAGCGCGCCCGGGCCCATCACCTGCTTCACCTGCGCCCACACGCGCGCAAGCTGCGCCGGATCGTTGGCCAGCGCCTTCCAGAAATTATTGATCCAGTCGACGCCGCGGGTCTTCATGATGTCGTCGTAGACAACTTTGACCTCCGGGCTCGCGTCGGCGTACTCGATAATGCGTACCAAGGACACGGTATCCTCCTTTGAACCCTATGGTAGACCGGCTCGCACAGTTGGACCCGCGCATTGTGATGATCGCCATCGGGGTGATCGGGGTACTGCTCGCCGTGCCGTTCGAGCTCGCCGCCATCCGGCGCCTGCGGCGCCTGCAGCTGGTGCGCGGCACGATGTTCTTCCTCACCGGCGCCCTGGTGCTGCTGGTCGCCGCCGCCGCGGTCCTGGTCGCCGCAAACCTGTACACCTACGCGCGCCTGACGCACGAGCAGCAGGCCGCGCGCGTCTCGATGCGCCAGCTCGGCGAGCGCTGGTACGTGCTGAGCGTGCAGCAGAGAAAGGGGCCGCCGCGCCACTTCGAGCTGCGCGGCGACGAATGGCAGATCGACGCGCGCGTGCTCAAATGGCGCGCGATCGGCACCCTGCTCGGCTTCGACGCCGTCTATCGGCTCGAGCGCCTGTCGGGCCGCTACGCCAGCGTCGCCGCCGAGCGCGCCGGACCGCGCACCGTCCACGACCTGTCCAGAGAAACCTCGCTCGACCTGTGGTCGCTGGTCAAGCAGCACCACGCTTACCTCCCGTTCGCCGACGCGCTCTACGGCAGCGCGGTCTACGTGCCGATGTCCGAGGGGGCGGAGTACGCGGTGAGCGTGTCGGCGAGCGGCCTGGTGGTGCGGCCGGGGAACGAGGCCGCCCGCAAAGCCGTCGGCGGGTGGAAATGAGCATCGCGTAAGGCTGGTAAACTCCCACCGGTAAATGAAGTTCCTGTTCGACCTCTTTCCGGTCATCCTCTTCTTCATCGCCTTCAAGGTCGCCGACATCTATACGGCGACCGCGGTGGCGATCGCCGCCACCTTCGTGCAGGTCGGCTGGCTCAAGCTGCGCGGCAAGCGGGTCGAGCCGATGCTGTGGGCGAGCCTCGCCATCATCGCGGTGTTCGGCGGCGCTACCCTGCTGCTGCAGGACGAGACCTTCATCAAGTGGAAACCCACGGTGCTCTACTGGCTATTCGGCATAGTGCTCGCCGGCGCGCTGCTGCTGCGTCGCAACCTGGTGCGCGCCATGCTTTCGGAGCAGGTGCAGCTGCCCGACCCCGTCTGGTCGCGCCTCAACTGGAGCTGGATCGGGTTCTTCGCCTTCATGGGAGCGCTGAACCTCTACGTGGCCTACAACTACTCGACCGACAACTGGGTCAACTTCAAGCTGTTCGGCGGCATGGGGCTGATGCTGCTGTTCGTCCTCGCCCAGGCCCTGGTGCTCGCCAAGTACGTGGAAGCAAAAGATGAGCGTCGCAGCGAAAATCCGTGAGCGCCTGGCCGCGCTCGAGCCGCTCGACCTCGACCTGGTCGACGAGAGCGGGCAGCACCTCGGCCACGCCGGCCACCGCCCCGGCGGCAACACGCACTGGCGGCTGTCGATCACCTCGGCGCGCTTTTCCGGCCAGCCCACCGTCGCCCGGCACCGCATGGTGTACCAGGCGCTGGGCGAGCTGATGCAGGATCCCATCCACGCGCTCGCCATCAGCGCGCGCAGTCCCGAAGAAACGAAAGGAACACAGTGAACATTCGAATCCTGGTCGCAGCGCTGCTGCTGGTTCCCGCGCTGGCCGGCGCGCAGCAGGTGCTGGAAAAAAAGGAAAAAGGCGCGGAAAAGGCCGCCAAACCCGCTGCCAAACCCGCCGCCAAGCCGGCGGCCAAGGGCGGCAACATCGCCACCGTCAACGGCGTGGCCGTGCCGCAGGCACGCGCCGAGTTCATGATGCAGCAGCAGGCGCAGCGCGGCGCGCCGGACAATGAGCAGATGCGCAACGCAGTGCGCGAGGAGCTCATCAACCGCGAGGTACTGGCGCAGGAAGCGCAGCGCACCGGCGCCGCGCGCGTTCCCGAGGTGCAGACCCAGCTCGACATGCTGCGCCAGGAAATCCTGGTCCAGTACTACCTGCGCGACTTCGCGCGCAAGAACCCGATCAGCGAGGCCGAGATCCAGAAGGAATACGACCGCGCCAAGGCGCAGCACGGCGACAAGGAGTACAAGGCGCGCCACATCCTGGTCGAGACCGAGGACCAGGCGAAGGGCCTGATCGGCGAGCTGAAGAAAGGCGCCAAGTTCGACGAGCTCGCCACCAAGAACTCGAAGGACACCGGCAGCGCCCAGCGCGGCGGCGACCTCGACTGGAACGTGCCGGCCACCTTCGACAAGCAGTTCTCCGACGCGATGGTGAAGCTCGAGAAAGGCAAGTACTCCGAGGCGCCGGTGAAAACCCGCTTCGGCTTCCACATCATCCAGCTCGACGACGTGCGCCCCGCGAAGTTCGCGGCGCTCGGCGAAGTGCGGCCGCGCATCCAGCAGATGCTGGTGCAGAACAAGATCGACGCGCTGATCAAGGGGCTAAGGGCGAAAGCGAAGATCGAATAGGAGTTTCTTTATGGCCCGCAAGTACGGCAAGAAGGCCCAGCGCAAGGTCAGGCAGGTGATGCGCGAGCGCAAGCGCGGCACCCTCAAGATGGGGCGCTCGGGCAAGAAGGTCACCAGCCGCAAGCAGGCGATCGCGATCGGCCTGTCCGAGGCGCGCCGCGCCGGCGCGAAAGTGCCACGCAAGCGCAAGTCCTCGCGGAGGAAGTAATAGAAGCACCCTCCGGGGGAAGCCACGGGCGCTCCTGGGTCGCGGTGCAGGGCAACCTGCTCGAGGAGCCGGTCGACGCCATCGTCAACGCCGCCAACGGGCACCTCGCCCACGGCGGCGGCGTGGCGGGGTTCATTTCGCGCGCCGCCGGCCCCGAGTTGCAGACGGAATCGGACCGTCTGGTCCGTGAGCTGGGGCCATTGCCCACCGGTTCGGCCGTGGTCACCACCGCGGGCAAGCTGCCCTTCAAGGGCGTGATCCACGCCGTCGGCCCGCGCCAGGGCGAAGGCGACGAGGAGGCGAAGCTTTTCCGGGCTTTGGCTTCGGCTTTCGAGAAAGCCAGGGAACGCAACTGGCAATCCGTTTCGTTCCCCGCGGTGTCGAGCGGCATCTTCGCCGTCCCGCTCCAGGTCTGCGCCCGGGCCTACCTCAAGGCAATGCGGGCCTCACCCCTGAGTAAGGTCAGGCTATGCTTGCGCGACCAACCGATCATCGACGCGGTTCTCAAGGAGTGGGGAAAATGAAAGCACTGCTTTTCGTCGCGGGGTTGATGCTGGCCCTGCCGCTGTACGCCCAGAAAACCGAAAAGGCCGCTTTCGCCGGCGGCTGCTTCTGGTGCACCGAGGAAGCGTTCGAGAAAGTGCCCGGGGTGGTGTCGGCGGTCTCAGGCTACATGGGCGGCAGCGTGAAGAATCCGAGCTACGAGCAGGTTTCCTCGGGGCGCACCGGGCATACCGAAGTGGTCGAGGTGACCTACGACCCGGCCAAGGTGAGCTACGAAAAGCTGCTGGATACCTTCTGGCTGAACCACGATCCGACGGTGAAGGACCGCCAGTTCTGCGATTCGGGCTCGCAGTACCGGCCCGAGATCTTCTACTACTCCGACGAGCAGAAGCGCCTGGCGGAGGCCTCCAAGGCGAAGTGGGAGAAGCAGAAGCCCTTCCGCCAGCCGATCGTCACGCCGATCACGAAGGCGAGCGCCTTCTACCCGGCGGAGGACTACCACCAGGACTATTACAAGAAGAACGCGCTGCAGTACAAGTTCTACGTCACCGGCTGCGGCCGGTACGCGCGCCTCGACTCCCTCTGGGGATCGCTGAGGAAGTAGCCGTTATTTCTTGGCGCGCTGCTTGCCGATACGCTCGGCTTTCTGCATCGCCTGCTTCTCCTCCTCGGACTTCGGCTCGGCGTCCTGCGCCGCCTGGTCGACCTTGCCCGACTTAACAAACTTCTCGGTGCGCTGGTTGTAATCCTTGGTACCCGAGTAGCTGCCTTCGCCCTCGACGCCGTCTTTCCGATCGTTTTCCATTCCGCGCTCCTTGCGTAGGGATAAACGCTCCTGCGAGCAAGCGACGTGCCCGGCGCGGGCCGTCCGTTCTGTTACACGCGAAGGATGAATCGCGCGACATTCAGCGCCCGCACGCGCAGGTACGCTTTGCGGCGTTTTCATGGGAGGAGGCATATGCCCAAGGCAGATTTCATCGCGAAGCTGCGGCAGATCGAGGAGCAGGCGAATGCCGTGATCGGTGAGCTAGCGCCGTGCGTGTCGCGCACTCGGGTGCAGCATATCGTCGTGCTGGCGAAAACCCTGCGCGGGCGGCTGGAGTTCGGCAGCCTGGCGCTGGTGCGCTCGCCGACCGACGGATCCACCCCCGGGGACCAGGTGCCGACCTAGAACTTGCGGACGCGCTCGATGTGGTTGACCCGCCCGCCGATCACCGTGACGGTGGTGGTGAACGGGTCGCTGCTGGTGGGCAGGTAGGTATAGTTCTTGGAGGCGAACACGTCCGAGAACAGCAGGTCGGGCGCCCCGGCGACCGTCAGCAGCTCGCCTTCGCTCATGCCGCGGTAGAGCGAGATGTACTGGCGGAATTCCAGCCCTTTGGGGCGCGGCGGCGTCGCCGCGGCACGCTCTGCCGCATGACGCGCGTCGCTGGCTTCGCGCCTTGCCAGCCGCTGCTCGAGGCGCTCGCCCTGGCAGCGCACCGTGTAGCACTCGGCGCTATCGGGCGATGGCGGGCCGGCCTTGGCATCCCGATCGATGATCGTGAACTTCGCGCCGGCGGGCGGCGTCGAATTCGAGTAGTGCACCGTGCCCTTCTCGTCGACCCAGCGATACACCTGTCCGATTGCGGACAGCGAAACGCTCAGCAACCCGATCAACAAGATTCTTCGCATATCAATCGTCATATCGACCCAGGCGAACCAGTGTAGTCCCGGGCTTGAGATGCACGAGGGACGGCATCACCAGCACGCAATTGTCGTACGGCGTGCGCCAGGTCTTGTCGCCGTCGGTCGCGACCACCGTGCCCGCCTTCTCGATCACTTCCAGCCCCTTCCAGGGCCGCGCGAACTTGAAATCCATGCTCTTCGCCACCACCGGCTCGGTGACCCGCACGACGCGTTGTTGCGCGGGAGGCCTGAGCTTTAGACGGCTATCGACCCATGCCGCCTCCACCACTTGCGTGGCTTTCAGGAAACGCAAGGTGGTATCGATGGCCACGTCGGCCGAGCTCTTCTCCCAGTGCTGGCCGCACTCGATGAGCAGCGCGTTCTTCGCGCTCTTCGGGTCGCCGAAGCCGCCGCGGTCGCGCATGCGCACGCCGGCGGGATGGCCGGTGTCGATCAGCAGGTCCGCCGGCACCCCGACGCGGCGCGCAAATTCCGCGCCCTTGTCGAGCATGCCGCACACCATGATCGGCCGGCAGGGCTCGTGCATCGAGTGCAGGTCGAGCAGGAAGTCGGCGGCATCGACGAACGGCCGCAGCTCGCGCGCGCGCCGCAGCTCGGCCGAATCGCGCTTGCCGCCGATGACCTCGTCGGCCCAGACGCGGTTGTAGTCCTCGTCGATGTAGCGCGAGCGGTCCGGGTCGTCGAAGTCGAAGCGCTCGAACGCGGCGACGTTGGCGAAGGCTAGCGTCAGCTTGCCTTTCACCGGTTTTACTTCTTGTGAAAAAAGAAACTCCAGGGCGATGGCGCCGCAGAGCTCGTTACCGTGCGTCAGCGCCTGCACCATCACGTGCGGCCCGGGCTTGCCGGAATCCAGCGTGTGCACATAGTCGACACCGGTGTTGCCCTTGCGGTAGGGCTTGAGGTCCGGCGGCTGGATCTCAATCCGATAGTTCATTCACCACCGCCTTCAGGAGCTCGCCCAGGTTTCGTTGCAGGCGGGGAAAGCCCGCGCTTTTTTTCAAGCTGTCCTCCTCCATGTAGAGCCGCTTGTTGATCTCGATCTGCAGGCTGTGCCGGCCGCGCTTCGGGTCCGAGAACGCACGCACCAGCTCGACCCCCTTGTACGGATCGTTCACCTTCACGCTGTAGCCCATGCCTACCAAGGTCTCGCGCACGAATTGCGTGAACGCCGGCTCGCAGGTGGTGCCGTCACGGTCGCCGAGCACGAAGTCCGCGCGCACCGCGCCCTCGCCTTCGTCGCTTTGCTTGCCCGCCACCGCGCGCATCGAGTGGCAATTGAGGTGATAGACCTTGCCGTGCTTCCGGAACGCCTGGTCCAGCAACTCTTTCAGCGATCGGTGGTAGGGCGCATGAAAGCGCTCGATGCGACCGCGTACGGTTTCGGGCGCGAGCTTGCGCGCGTAGATCGGCCGGCCGTCCTCCAGCGTGCGCCAGATGAGCGACTTGCCGATGCGCGCCTTGCCGCTGGGCCGGTATTCCCAGGGCCAATCGGATGGAATGCGACCCTCGATCAGCTCGAGGTCGAGGTCGCCCGCGTTGCGGTTGGGATCCAGGTAGGTGCGCGGAAAGGACGCGGCGAGGAGCGGCGCCCCGACTTCCTGCGCCGCCGCATAGAGCTCGTCCACGTAGCAGTCCTCCGACTCGCGCAGCTCGGCCTCGCTGACGACGGCGTCGAAGTCGGCCGGGAAGTCGTGGCCCGAATGGGGCGAATCGAGAACCAGGGGCACCGCCGGATGCATCGGGGTAGGATAACCGAATGGAAACCCTCGAGACTTACTACGCCCGGCGTGCAGCGGAATACGAGAAGATTTACCACAAGCCCGAGCGCCAGTCCGACCTCGCGCGGCTGCGCACCGACCTGCCGGCCCTGTTCGACGGCGAGCGGGTGCTCGAGCTCGCCTGCGGCACCGGCTACTGGACGCCGCTGATCGCGGCGCGCGCCGAATCGGTGGTCGCGGTGGACTACAACGAGGAGACCCTGCAGCTGGCGCGCACCAAGCCCTACCCGAAGAAGAACGTCACCTTCCAGCAGGCCGACGCCTATGACTTGCCGGCCCGGCCGCAAAAATTCAGCGCCTGCTTCGCCGGGTTCTGGTGGTCGCACGTCCCGCTCGGCCGGTTGGACGAATTCCTGTCCCAACTGAAGAAACACCTGGTGCCCGGCGCCCGCGTGGCCTTTCTCGACAACCGCTACGTCGCCGGCAGCAGCACGCCGGTCAGCCGGCGGGACGCCGAAGGCAACGGCTACCAGCAGCGGCGGCTGGACGACGGCACCAGCCACGAAGTGCTGAAAAACTTTCCCACCGCCCGGGAGATGGAGAAGCGCCTGGGCCGCCATGGCAGCGAGGTGGGCTTCACCAACTACCAGTATTACTGGGTCGCGACCTATCGCATAATGCCCGGCATTACCTAGGGGAGAAGGCAATGATTTCCATCAGAAACGTAATCCTGGCCCTGGCAGCATTTGCGCTCGCCGGCACCGCCGCAGCCCAGGAGCTGCGCATCGGCCTCGCCAACGATCCGACGGCGATGGATCCGCACTACCACAACCTGTCGCCGAACAACTCGTTGCTCTCGCACATCTTCGAGAGCCTGGTCGGCCAGGACGAGCGCCAGCGCCTCACCCCGGACCTGGCCGAGTCGTGGAAGGCGATCGACGCCACGACCTGGGAGTTCAAGCTGCGCAAGAACGTGCGCTTCCACGACGGCACGCCGTTCACCGCCGACGACGTCATCTTCAGCTTCGAGCGCGCGCCGAACGTCGAGGGCAGCCCGTCGAGCTTCGGCATCTACGCGCGCGGCAAGCAGTTCTCGAAGGTCGACGACCATACCCTGCACATCAAGACCGCCGCGCCCTACCCGCTGATGCCGAACGACGTGTCGCAGGTGTTCATCGTCTCGCGCAAGCACGGCCAGGGCGCGAAAACGCCCGACTACAACTCGGGCAAGGCCGCGGTCGGCACCGGGCCGTACAAGTTCGTCGAATACACGCCGGGCAACCGCATCGTCGTGCAGCGGAACGACCAGTACTGGGGCGACAAGCCGGCATGGTCGCGCGTGATCTTTCGTGGCATCAAGTCCGACCCGTCGCGCGTCGCCGCGCTGCTGGCCGGCGATGTCGACATGATCGAGGAGGTGCCCGCGACCGACATGGCGCGCCTGAAGGGGGATTCCAGGATCACCATCGCGCAGACCGTCTCCAACCGCATCATCTACCTGCACCTCGATCATTTCCGCGACGACTCTCCGTTCGTGCAGAGCAAGGACGGCAAGCCGATCAAGAGCCCGCTGCGCGACGTGCGCGTGCGCAAGGCGATCTCGATGGCGATCGACCGCGAGGCGATCATCAGCCGGGTGATGGAAGGTCAGGCGATCAAGGCGGGGCAGCTCCTGCCCGAGGGCTTCTTCGGGGTGAGCAACAAGCTGAAGCCGGTGGCCTACGACCCGAACGGCGCGAAGAAGCTGCTCGCCGAGGCGGGCGTGCCGAACGGTTTCCGCATGACGATCCATTCGCCCAACGACCGCTACCCGAACGACGCCAAGATCGCCGAGGCGGTCGGGCAGATGCTCTCGCGCATCGGCATCGACACGCAGGTGGTGACCATGACGCAGGGCGTGTTCTTCCGCGACGCCTCCACCGGCTCGCCGGACAAGGGACCGAAGTTCAGCTTCATTCTGGTCGGCTGGGGCTCGGGCACCGGCGAGGCGTCCTCGCCGCTCAAGTCGCTGCTCGCCACCTTCGACCGCGAGAAGGGCATGGGCGCCTCGAACCGCGGCCGCTACTCCAACCCGCAGGTCGACAAGCTGATCAACGATGCGCTCGCCACCAACGAGGACAAGAAGCGCGCCGCGCTCCTGGCGCAGGCCACCGAAGTGGCGATCGAGGACGTGGGCATCATTCCGCTGCACTACCAGGTGAACACCTGGGCGCTGCGCCGGGGCTTCAGCTACAAGGCGAGGACCGACGAGTACACCCTCGCCACGGAGGTTTCGAAGGAAAAATAATGGTTTTCATCATCAGGCGAGTCCTGCAGAGCCTGGTGGTCGTGCTGGTGATGTCGCTGATCGTGTTCGTGGGGGTGCACCTGGTCGGCGACCCGGTGCACATCCTGATCTCGGACGACATGACGCAGATCGAGATCGAGCGCTTCATCCAGAAGCTCGGCCTCGACCGTCCGGTGCACGAGCAGTACTTTCATTTCCTCGCCAACGCTGCGCGCGGGGACCTCGGCAACTCCTTCGTGTTCGGCGAGCCGGCGCTGAAGCTGATCCTGCAGCGCATGCCGGCGACGCTCGAGCTCGCCTTCGCCGCGTTCATTCTCGCCATCGTGTTCGGCATTCCGCTGGGCATGTACGCCGGCCTGAAGCCCGAGTCGCCGGCGAGCCGCGCCATCATGGCGGGCTCGATCCTCGGCTTCTCGCTGCCCACCTTCTGGGTCGGGCTGATGCTGATCATGGTGTTCGCCGTGATCCTCGGCTGGCTGCCCTCGACCGGGCGCGGCGACTTCATGACCTGGGACGGCCTGCGCCACCTGGCCCTGCCGGCGTTCAACCTGGCGCTGTTCAAGCTGGCGCTGGTCACCCGCCTGGCGCGCGCCGGCACGCGCGAGGCGGCGCTGCAGGACTACGTGAAATTCGCGCGCGCCAAGGGCCTGTCTTCGCGACGCGTGGTGCTGGTGCATGTTCTGAAGAACATCCTGATCCCGGTGGTGACCGTCCTCGGCCTCGAGCTCGGCGGCCTGATCGCCTTCTCCGTGGTCACCGAGACCGTGTTCGCCTGGCCCGGCATGGGCAAGCTCCTCATCGACTCCATCCAGCGCCTCGACCGGCCGGTGATCGTGGCCTATCTGGTGATTACCGTGCTGATGTTCGTCGTCATCAACCTCGTGGTGGATTTGCTTTACTCCGCCCTTGATCCTCGCGTGCGGCTGAAGGAGGCAAAGGCATGAGCGCGCAAGTCCAGGATCTCGCCATCGCCCTGCCGGCGCCCGAGACGCCGCTCCGGCGCCTGACGCGCGAGTTCTTCGCCAGCCCGGTCGCCGCCGGCTCGTTCGCGGCGCTGATGGTGATCATTGCGCTGGCCCTCTTCGCGCCGCTGCTCTCGCCGCAGAACCCGTACGACCTCGCCAAGGTGACGGTGATGGACGCGCGGCTCGCGCCGGGCCAGACCGGATCGGCGGGCTTCCTGATGTGGCTCGGCGCCGACGGTGCCGGGCGCGACATGTGGAGCGCGATCCTCTACGGGTTGCGCATCAGCCTGGGCGTGGGCGTGGCTTCGGGGGTGATCGCGCTCGCCATCGGCACCGCGGTCGGCCTGCTCGCCGCCTACCGCGGCGGCTGGCTCGACGCGCTGATCATGCGCGTGGTCGACCTGCAGCTTTCCTTCCCGGCGATCCTGGTGGCGCTGATCCTGGTGGCGATCCTAGGACGCGGCGCCGACAAGGTGATGATCGCGCTGATCCTGGTGCAATGGGCCTACTATGCGCGCACGGTGCGCGGCTCGGCGCTGGTCGAGCGGCGCAAGGAGTACATCGAGGCCGCGCAGTGCCTCGATCTGCCGCCGCGGCGCATCGTGTTCCGCCACCTGCTGCCGAACGTGATCGCGCCGATGATCGTGGTCGGCACGCTGCAGACCGCGCACGCCATCTCGCTGGAGGCGACGCTCTCCTTCCTCGGCGTCGGCCTGCCGCTCACCGAGCCATCGCTGGGCCTGCTGATCGCCAACGGCTTCGAGTACATGCTGTCGGGCAAGTACTGGATCAGCTTCTATCCGGGACTCGCGCTGCTCGCCACCATCATGAGCATCAACCTGGTGGGCGACCGGCTGCGCGACGTGCTGAACCCCCGCCTTGAGCGATAAGACCCTCGCTGTCGAGGACCTGAAGACCCATTTTTTCACCCGCGCCGGCGTGGCCAAAGCCGTCGACGGCGTGAGCTTCGAGGTGAAGCCGGGCGAGGTGCTCGGCCTGGTCGGCGAGTCGGGCTGCGGCAAGACGGTCACCGGCTTCTCGATCCTCGGCCTGGTCGACCCGCCGGGACGCATCGTCGGCGGGCGCATCCTGTTCGAAGGCAAGGACCTGGTCTCTGCCGCGGAGGACGAGCTTCGGCACATCCGCGGCGCCGCCATCTCGATGGTGTTCCAGGACCCGATGATGACGCTCAACCCGGTGCTGCGCATCGACACGCAGATGGTCGAAGCGGTACGAGCGCATCAGAACGTCGATGCACGGACGGCATTGAAGATCGCCCGCGAGGCGCTCGAGCGCGTCGGCATTCCTTCGCCCGAGTCGCGCCTGCGCTCCTATCCGCACCAGTTCTCCGGCGGGATGCGCCAGCGCGTGGCGATCGCCATCGCCCTCCTCAACAAGCCGAAGCTGGTGATCGCCGACGAGCCGACCACCGCGCTCGATGTCACCATCCAGGCGCAGATCCTGTACGAGGCGCAGAAGCTGTGCCGCGAGTCGGGCACCGCGCTCATCTGGATCACGCACGACCTGTCG
>DATFDV010000097.1:0-9922 GCA_035251855.1 Burkholderiales bacterium
TCATACCGCGGAGCAGATAGCCTAATTCGGGGTCAGAGCCCGAATTAGGTTATTCAACAGCCAGCAGCAGCGCGGCTAATCCAGCGACACCCGCTGGCACGGCGTAGCGCTCGAATGCCCCGGCGTGGCCGCGGGCGAGCACCGTTACGGGGATGTCGGTGCGTTCCATCACGCCCTGCGCGATGGAGGGGTTCACCCAGCGCAGCCAGGCCGGATGGCGCCCGACGCCCATCATCACCTCGTTGACCTGCTCGCGCTCGGCGACCACCGCGATGCGCTCGGCGGGGGTTCCGACCTCGGCGACGGCGCGGAACGGGATATTGCGCAGCGACAGCGCCTCGATGGCCTTCGCCATGGCGGCGCGGCTGCGCTCGGCGCGCACGCCGTCGCGCGCGGCGCGGCTGGTGAAGCGCGCGACGTGGCGGTGGAAACGCGGCTGGACGTTCATCACCAGGACTTCGAGCTGCACGCCGGAGCGCGCCAGCGCCTCGAGGTATTCGATCGGCGCCAGGGCCGCCGCGGAAGCGTCAACGGGTACGAGAATCTTCATATTGCAATACCTCCTTTGTCTTGCGATTGCGCAGCCACGCCGCGGCGAGCACGCCGCCCGTGACGCCGACGAACAGCAGCGATTTCACGCCCGCCCGCTCGTCGAGCCATTCCTGGTAGAGCGGCTCGTCGGCAATCATCTTCGCCGCGGTCCAGGCCAGCACCGCGCCGCCGACGTAGAGCAGGGCCGGGAAGCGCTCGATCCAGTGCAGGATCAAGGTCGACCCCCACACCACGATCGGGATGCTGATCACCAGGCCGGCGACGACCAGCAGCACGCTGCCGTGCGCCGCGCCCGCCACCGCGAGCACGTTGTCCAGGCCCATCACCGCATCGGCGACGACGATGGTTTGCATCGCTCCCCAGAAGCTCTTCGCCGGCGCGACGTCGTGCTCGCGGCCGTTCTCGTTGCCCGCCAGCAGGCGGTAGCCGATCCAGGCGAGGAGGATGCCGCCGGCGAGCATCAGCCCGGGGATCTCCAGCAGCCAGAGCACCACCACCGTGAGGCTTGCGCGCACCACCACCGCGCCGCCGGTGCCCCAGATGATGGCGCGCCGCTGCAGCTCTTTCGGCAGGTTGCGCGCGGCGAGGGCGATGACGATCGCGTTGTCGCCGGCCAGCACCAGGTCGATGACGATGATCGCGAGGAGGGCGGACCAGAATTCGGGCGTGATGACCATGCGCCGAGTGTGTGCGCCGCACCCGTGAATGAAAATTGACGAATTGCGATGGGATTCATTGCGTTCCGCAATGAATAGTCCCTCCGGACGTTTGCGCCCCGCGCGCGCACCCCTTACAATGACCGTTCCGCAGGGGAGTAGCTTCCTAGCGGAGCGGCCGTCACTCCGGAAAAGATCCCCGGTCGCTCCGGCAGCCCATCCAGAGCTGCAAGCCAGACCTCGGTTACCGACAAAGGAACCGAGATGTCTCGTGCCGCTGCGCGTCGTTTCTTTCGCCATGGGCTGCTGCCGCAGCTCCTCGTATTCGAGGCCGTCGCCCGCCTGGGCAGCGTGACGCGTGCCGCCGAAGAGCTGCATCTGGCCCAGCCCACCGTTTCCCTCCAGCTCAAGAAGCTCGCCGATACGCTCGAGGTGGCGCTGTTCGAGCAGCGCGGCCGGCGCCTGCACCTGACCGGCGCGGGACAGGAGCTGCGCGAGACCTGCACCGAGCTGATGCATTGCCTCGCGCGCGCCGAGCAGAAGCTTGCCGCCTGGCGCCAGCCGAAGCAGGAGACGCTGCTGCTCGCCGCCGAGCCCGAATCGCGCGCGGTGGCGGCGCGCCTCCTCGCCACCTTCTTGTCGCGCCATCCGGGTGTGCAAGGCGGCCTGCACATCGGCGAGCGTGCCGACCTGCTGACCCGCCTTGCCGCCGGCACCGACGACGTCTACCTCTTCGCGCTCGACGTCGAAGGCCTGCCGGTCGAGCAGCGCTGGAGCCTCGCCCATCCCATGGGGCGCAGCCTGCCGCCGGCGGCTGCACTATTTCTCCGCGAAGCGCTGCGCCTTGACGCTGGCAGCGCCGCCGCGAACAATGCCCCGCCAACCGAGGAAGAGGAACAGGGGCCATGGAAATCCCGCGGGAATACAACGCCGCCGTAGACCTGATCGGCCGCAACCTCGCCGCCGGGCGTGGCGGCAAGACCGCCTACATCGACGACAACGGCACCTGTACCTACGCGCAGCTCGCCGAGCGCGTCGACCGCGCCGCCAACGCCTTGCTGTCGATGGGCATCCGCCGCGAGGAGCGCATCGCCATCGCGATGGTCGACTCGGTCGACTGGGTCGCGCTGTTCCTCGGCGCCATCAAGGTCGGCATCGTGCCCGTGGCGCTGAATACGCTGCTCACGCCCGCGGACTATGAATACCAGCTGAAGGATAGCCGCGCGAAGGCGGCGTTCGTCTCCGAACCGATCCTCAAGAACTTCGAGGGCTTCGACTTCACCGCGGTCATCCCGCACGCGAGGCTGAAGGAGTTATTGGCCAAGGCCGCGTCCAAGGCAGAACCCGCTCCCACGCTGCGCGATGACATGTGCTTCTGGCTCTACTCGTCGGGCTCGACCGGCGCGCCGAAGGGCACGGTGCACCTGCACTCGCACCTGATCCTCACGGCGAACCTCTACGCAGTCCCGGTCCTCGGCATTCGCGAATCGGACGTGGTGTTCTCGGCGGCGAAGCTCTTCTTCGCCTACGGCCTGGGCAACGCGCTCACTTTCCCGCTCGCAGTCGGCGCGACCACCATCCTCATGGCCGAGCGGCCGACGCCCGACGCGGTGTTCAAGCGCCTGGTGGAGAAAAAGCCGACCATCTTTTATGGCGTGCCGACTCTTTACGCCGCCTTGCTCGTGAACGCGGCTTTTCCCGATCGTTCAAAGCTCAATCTGAGAGTTTGTACGTCCGCGGGCGAAGCATTACCGCCCGAGATCGGCAAGCGCTGGACCGAGCGCACCGGAAGCGAGCTGCTGGATGGCATCGGCTCGACCGAGATGCTGCACATCTTCCTTTCCAACCGCCCGGGCGACGTGCGCCCCGGCACCACCGGCAAAGCAGTGCCGGGATATGAGCTGCGGCTGGTCGACGAGCAGGGCAATGTCATCACGAAGGCGGGCGAGCTCGGCGAGCTGCAGATCAGCGGCCCGACCTCGGCCATCATGTACTGGAGCCAGCGCGAAAAAACGAAGAACACCTTCCAGGGCCCGTGGACGCGCAGCGGCGACAAGTACAGCCTCGACCAGGACGGCTACTACGCCTACGGCGGGCGCTCGGACGACATGCTCAAGGTGAGCGGCATCTATGTCTCGCCGGCGGAAGTGGAGGCCGCGCTGGTTTCCCACGAGGCGGTGCTTGAGGCGGCGGTGGTCGGCGCGGCGGACGAGCAGAAGCTCATCAAGCCGAAGGCCTACGTGGTCCTGAAACCCGGAACCTCACCCAGTGAAAGCCTGAAAGCCAAGCTCCAACAGCACGTCAAGGACAAGCTCGCGCCCTACAAGTACCCGCGCTGGATCGAGTTCCTGAACGAGCTCCCCAAGACGGCCACCGGCAAGATCCAGCGCTTCAAGCTGCGCTCAAGCTAGCGTTGCCAGAACCCCCGCGCCCCAGCCGAGGAGGGCGACGCCGGCGAGACGCGTGGTCCAGTGGCCGAAAAGCGCGAGCTTCTCCACCAGGACGAACGCCGCGAGCCCGGCGATCCAGGCGAGGCTCATCACGCCGCCGACGAAGAGCAGCAGCATCAGGGCCCAGCAGCATCCGAGGCAGTAGACCCCGTGGCGCACGCCCATGGCATAGCTTCCCGCGGGGCCATTGCGCCAGTGCGACATGATGAAATCGAGCGGCGAGCGGCAATGACGCAGGCACGCCTGCTTGAGCGGCGTGAATTGATAGACGCCGGCGGCGACCAGCAGCGCCCCGGCGAGGCCCTTGCTGCTCGCCTGCATCATCGGTGAGAGCAGCGCGGCTTCGGCGAGCACCCATTGCAGAACCGTGGCGCCCAGGGCGAACGCCGTCCACACGGCGACGTATCCGAGGGCGAAGAGGCCGTTGGCCGCGAGCGCGGCGCGCTGCAGTACGTGGCGGCGCCGGGCCAGCGTAGCGTGCAGCAGGATCATCGGGGTCGCGGTCGGCAGCATCATCGCCGCCATCATCACGACCCACATTACCGCCATGACCGCGAAGTATTGCGGCGACCATCCGGCGGGCGCGCGCATGCCGTGCGACGACATGGCGAGGAGGTAGAGCCAGGACCCGGCGATCACCGCAAGCAGCGCGACGACCGCGACCAACCGCGTCAGGCGGCGACGCCCTTCGGAGTCTGGACCACGCGGGCGAGCGAGCTGTGGCTCGCCTCGGTGTCGAACTTGATCGCGCCGCTGCTGCGGATGTCGGCCGAGGCGACCTCGGCGCTGAGATGCTCGAAGCCGGCGGGCATGTTCACCTGGATGCGGTGATCCGCACCGGTCACCGGGTTCTTGATCGGCTCGACGTCGGTCTCGAGCACCCCCGGAATTTCCAGGCGCGCCTTGCGCCCGCGGTCGTCGAAGCTCCAGCGGATCGGCGCGAACACCGGGTCGTGGATCCGGCTTACGATCAGGCTGAAGATGTGGAACAGCGTGCCCTCGGCCGAATGCTTGCCGCTCATGATCTCGAACAGCGCCGTGCGCTGCTCGGCGCTCGCCGTTTCGTCGATGATCGGCTGCATCGCGCCGTTGCCCTCGTGCAAGGGGCCGGGAAAGTCGACCGTCACGGCGAACTTGACGCCGTCGAGCTTGACCTTTTCGTAATGGCCCTTGGTGATGTGCATCGCGACCAGGCCCTTGCACCAGCCCTTGGTCGGCGGCGCGTTGAAGTCGCAGGGGCAGCCGTACGCGCAGCTGCAGTTCTTCAGCCACTCCCCTTCCAGCCGCCAGCTCGCCTGTGCCATCCCGCGTCCCTCCTTTGGGCGCGCAATCTAGCCCCTTTTTCCTTAAACTTTCCTTAAGGCCATGGAAAAGCGAACCGGCAGGGTCCAACGGGTGATCCCCCAGGGCGCGTCGTCGCAGGTGCAGGACAAGCAGCTCGTCATCGGCGCCGAGGGCTGGGAGAAGACCAGCCCCTTCCTGTTTCTCAGCGAGGACTGGTTCGGCGCACCGAAGGGGTTCGAGGAGCATCCGCATCGCGGCATGCAGACGGTGACGGTGGTGCTGGAAGGCGCGCTCGAGCATCGCGACCATACCGGCGCGCACGGCATCCTCAGGGCGGGCGACGTGCAGTGGATGACCGCGGGCCGCGGCGTACTCCATAGCGAGATGCCGCATGGCAAGGAAACTGCGCACACGCTGCAGCTATGGCTCAACCTGCCGCGCAAGATGAAGATGATTCCGGCCAGGTACCAGGATCAGCGGCTGGCGGATGTTCCGGTGAGAAAAGTGCCCGGCGGCGAAGTGCGCGTCTATGCCGGCCGCTCCGGCGACGTGCAGCATGGCCACGGCAGCGACTATCCGATGTCCTTGCTCGACATCCGGCTTTCGGCGGGCAGCGAATTGCGGCAGGAAATTTCTACCAGGGATCGTGGTTTCGTCTACGTGCTCGAAGGGCGCGCGACTATTGGAGGGCAGGAAGTGTCCCGCAGCCAGGTCGCCTGGTTCGAGCCGGGGGAGGGTGAGTTGCTCTCCATGGGGGCGGCGGAGGACTTTCGCGGCTTGCTCTTCAGCGGCGAGCCGATCCACGAGCCGGCGGTGGCTTACGGCCCCTTCGTCATGAACACCAAGCAGGAGATTCAGCAGGCTTTCATGGACTATCAGGCCGGGAAGCTGGTAGCGCAGCGGTAAAATTGGACATGGCTACCAAACCCGAGACCACCAACGACATCAAGATCGACCCGAAGCAGCTGTACCTCGAGGAGATCTTCACCGATCGGCGCGTCGGCACCATCCGCCGCCTTACGCCGGTGGGCAAGGACGGCGAGCGCGATCAATCCCGTGCCGTGCTCTATGTCGGCGAGACGCAGGTGCTGACCCCGGCGGGCGCGCTGCCGATCGCCTTCGAGATCGGCGCCGGCTCGCTCGAGGAAGCGGCCGAGAAGTTCGGCACGCTGGCGAAGGAAGCGATCGAGCGCACGGTGAAGGAGCTGCAGGAGCTGCGGCGCCAGGCCGCCTCGTCGATCGTGGTGCCGCAAGGCCCGCTGCCGCCGATGGGCGGCCCCGGCGGCAAGATCCAGATGCCTTGATACAGGAAGCGCGTTCCTGGGTTGACGCGGCCCAGCGCGTCGTAGTCCTCACCGGCGCCGGCATCTCGACGGATTCCGGCATCCCGGACTTCCGCGGTCCGCAGGGACTGTGGACGAAGAATCCGCTGGCCGAGAAGATGTCCAACATCCATTACTACCTCGCGGACCCCGAGGTGCGGAAGCTCGCCTGGCAGAATCGCATGGGGAGCCCGGCGTGGACGGCGAAGCCCAATGCAGGCCACGTTGCATTGGTGGAGCTGGAGAAAAGAAAAAAACTCCATGCCTTGATCACCCAGAACATCGACGAGCTCCACCAGCAGGCGGGCAACTCGCGGGACAAGGTGATCGAGGTGCACGGCTCGATGCGCCGCTTCATGTGCTGGGGCTGCGGCATGCGCGGGCCGATGCAGCTGGTGCTCGATCGGGTGCGCGACGGCGAGGACGATCCGCCATGCCGCGATTGCGGCGGCATCCTGAAGAGCGACACCATCTCCTTCGGCCAGCAGCTGGTGCCCGAGGTGATCGACCGCGCCATGCGCGTGGCAGCCGACGCGGAGGTGTTCGTCGCCGTCGGCAGCACGCTGCAGGTCTACCCGGTGGCAGGCGCCGTGGACATCGCGCGCGCCGCCGGCGCCAAGGTGATCATCGTCAACGCGCAGCCCACGGCGTTCGATGACGTCGCCGACGCAGTGCTGCCCGGCTCGATCAGCGAGGTGCTGCCGGCAATCCTAGGAAGCGGCGCGCGTTCGACGATGTGATGGCGGTGACAGTACCGGCATCAAGCTTTGCATCTTCGAGGGTCTTCAGGGGATGAAAATCCCCCAGAGCAAACGGATAGTCGGTTCCGAGCACGATCTGCGATGACCCGAACTGCTTGACCAGGAACTTCACCGCCTCGGGGTCGAACACCAGCTCGTCGTAGAAGAAGCGCCGCGCGATCGTCGCCGGCGATTCCGGCAGCGATTCCTTCGCTTTCGGGAACACGTTCCAGGCATGCACCAGGCGCGGCATCAGGATCGCCATGGTGCCGCCGCCGTGACTGAAGGCGATGCGCAGCTTCGGATGGCGCGAGGCGATGCCGCCGGTGATCATCGAGGCGCAGGCGAGGGCGACGTCGCCCGGGAAGCACACCGCCTGCTCGGCAAAGGCGCCGACGATGCGGTCCTGCCCGGCCGGCCGCAGCGCATGCACGAAGATCGCCGCGCCAAGGCGCTCGGCCTCGGCGAAGAACGGCTCGAAGCGCGCGTCGCCGATCGAGACACCGTTGACGTGACTTGCGATTTCGACGCCGGCGAATTTGAGCTTTTGGACAACGTGCTCCAATTCGCGGATGGCGGCGCTCACGTCTTGGAGGGGAATACACCCCAGGCCGATGAAGCGCTCCGGCGCCTCGGCGATCATGCGGGCGATCTCCTCGTTGAGGAAGCGGATCATCGCCTTGGCATCCTCCAGCGGCAGCCAGTAGGAGAGCAGCTCGGGCATCGGCGAGATCGCCTGGCGGGTGACGCTCATCGCGCCCATCTCCTCGATGCGCCGCGGCACGCTCCAGCTGCCGTCGGCCACCGTGCGGTAGAGCTTGCCGGAGATCATCACATGGCGGTGGCAGGCGTGCGCCGGCGCCATCGACGGCCACGGCACGTCCTTGCCCTTGCCGACGTACGGCGGGAAGTTCTCGGGGACGATGTGCGTGTGGATGTCGATGCATTCGGTCATGCGGAGGATTATAGGTACCGGAAATCGGGGTCAGAGCCCGAATTCCGCACTGACGTGCGAAACGAATTCGGGCTCTGACCCCGATTTCAGAGCATCGCCGAGCCGCCGTCCACGACCAGGGTCTGCCCGGTCATGAAGGCAGCGTCGGCGCTGGCGAGGAAGCTGACGGCGCCGACCAGGTCCTCGGGCGTCTCGTCGCGCTGGATGGCGCGCGTCATGCGGGTGACTTCGCCCTGCTTTACGTGCGCGGCATCCTTCGCCACGTTCTCCGACAGCGTGAAGCCCGGGGCGAGCGCGTTCACGGTGATGGCATCCTTGCCGAGCTCGCGCGCGAGGCCGCGCGTCATCGCGATCACCGCGCCCTTGCTCGAGATGTAGTGGAGGAACAGCGGCACGCCCTTGAGCGGCGCGCCCGAGGCGAGGTTGATGATGCGGCCGCCGCCGGCCTTGCGCATGTGCGGCACGCAGGCGCGGCAGCACAGCGCCACGCCGAGGATGTTGACGTCCATCACCTTGCGCCACTCGGCGACCTCGATCTGCTCGAAGGGCCGGAGCTTGAGCGAGCTGAATACGGCGGCGTTGTTCACCAGGATGTCGATGCGGCCGAAGGCTTTGGCGGTTTCTGCCGCCATCCGGGAAACGTCGGCCTCGGAGGAAACATCGACCTGCAAACCCAAGGTCCGGCTGCCCGTAGCCTTGGCAATCTCGGCCGCTGCCAGGTCGAATTTCTGCACATCCGCAACCACCACCGCGGCTCCGTCGGCGGCGAGGCGGGTGGCGAGGGCCTTGCCGATGCCGGCGCCGGCGCCGGTGACGATCGCCACCTTGCCGGCCAGCCTCACGTCCACACCACCTGCCGGTAGTGCACCGGCTTGGAGAGCAGGCCCATCTCCTGCGCGAAACGGTTCATCGAATCGACCGTCTGCTTGGAGATCGCCGGCTCGTAGAACGGCAGGTCGCGCCGGATGAGCTCGGCGATCATCGATGCCTCGGTCGGCGGAAAGAGCTTGCGGCCGACCGCGGTGGCCTTCTCCGGATCGTCCTTCAGCGCCTGCTGCGCAGCCATCACCGCGCGCACCGCGGCGGCGGCGGCGCCGGGGTTCTCGTCGATCAGCTTCTGCGTCGCGACCAGGGCGGGAAAGGTGTAGCCCTTCGCTTCCTCGCTGCCTTCGCGCCGGGCGTCCAGCACCAGGGTGCCGATGCCGCTGCGCACGGCCACCTCCGCGCCCATGCCGTTGGCCCAGAAGCCGTCGATCTTGCCGTCTTCGAGCGCCTTCGCGGCGAGCAGGCCGAACGATGCGGTCTGGCCGACGGCGAAGCCCGGCACCGGGCCGATCTGCACGTCCTTCGCCGGGTCGATGCCCGCGCGCTTGAGCAGCTGCGTCAGGCCGTCGACGGGACCTGGAGCGGCACCGATCCTCAAACCCTTTACGACGTTGAGATCACCCTTCCTTGCGTTCAAATTCGAACGGACAATCAAGAACCAATACATATGCTGGGCCAGCGCGCACAGCAGCTTCGCGCCGTGCCAGTCCTTGAACGCGTAGAGCACCGCGTGCGAAGCGCCGCCGACGAAGTCGAGCTTGCCGTCGCGCAGGTCCTCGTAGGTCTTGGTTACGGGGTAGAGGAGCTCGAGCGTCGCGTCGATGCCTTCCTTTTTGAAGAAGCCGAGCTCGACCGCCGCGATGGCCGGAAAGTACGAAGGCGAGATCAGGTCGGGGATCGCGACCTTCATTTCGCCGCCTGCACTGCTTCCTTCCAGGTGGCGAGGTCTTCGCGCACCGCCTGGGAAAACTCCGCCGGCGTGCTGCACACCGCATCCACGCCGATCTTGTTCAGCCGCTCGACGAAGGCGGCGTCCTTGCAGCCGGCCGCGATCTCACGCGCGATGCGCTCGACGATGTCGCGCGGCGTTGCGCCGGGCGCGACGTAGCCGTTCCAGGTGAGCGTGCGAAAGCCGGGA
>DATFDV010000098.1:0-26667 GCA_035251855.1 Burkholderiales bacterium
CAACCGCGCGCTGGGGCTGTCGCTCCCGACCGATGGCCCGAAGACCCTGAACGGCCTGATCGTCGAGCACCTGCAGGACATCCCGGAAGCCGATGTCTCGATCAAGATCGGCAGCGTGCCGATGGAGATCGTCCATGCCCAGGGGCGGACGATCAAAACCGTGAGGATTTTCAAGCCGATTCAGGTTGTAGAAAATACCGAGGCCTCAGAGGCTTAGAACGGGAAGTTCAGCCTTTACAAAGGAGCGTCCCACGGGCATCATCCGGCGGTTATAGGGGTGGAAGTTGCGAAGCGCGGGAAGGGAGCCAGTATGGCAACAGCAGTAGCGGCCGCAAAAGGGCCGAAAGAACTCACGTTCAGCTGGGAAGGCAAGGACAAGTCCGGCAAGACGATTCGCGGCGAGTTGCGCGCTGTGAGCGAGGCGGCGGTCAACGCCACGCTGCGCCGGCAGGGCATCCTGGTCCAGAAGGTCAGGACCGTAAAGCGCAAGGGCGGCGGCTCGGTCGGCTCCAAGGACATCGCGCTCTTTACGCGCCAGCTCGCGACGATGATGAAAGCCGGCGTGCCGCTGCTGCAATCCTTCGAGATCGTCAGCAAGGGCGCCTCCAACCCGGCGGTGCAGAAGCTGCTGCTCGACATCAAGACCGACGTCGAGACCGGCTCGGCGCTCGCCACCGCGTTCCGCAAATTCCCGCTGTACTTCGACAACCTGTACTGCAACCTGGTGCAGGCCGGCGAGCAGGCGGGCATTCTGGAGACGCTGCTCGACCGCCTCGCCACCTACCAGGAAAAAACCCTCGCCATCAAGTCCAAGATCAAGAGCGCGCTGTTCTATCCGATCGCGATCATCGCGGTGGCGTTCATCATCACCGCGGTGATCATGATCTTCGTGATCCCGGCGTTCAAGGAAGTGTTCACCAATTTCGGCGCCGACCTGCCGGCCCCGACCCTGGTCGTGATGGCGATCTCGGACTGGTTCGTCGCCAACTGGTACATCATCTTCCCGGTGGTCGGCGGCGGCATCTACGGCTTCCTGGAAGCCTGGAAGCGCTCGATCGCGGTGCAGGTGTTCATGGACAAGATCATGCTCAAGTTGCCGTTGTTCGGCCACCTGGTGCGCATTTCCACCATCGCGCGCTGGACGCGCACGCTGTCGACCATGTTCGCCGCCGGCGTGCCGCTGGTCGAAGCGCTCGACTCGGTCGGCGGCGCCTCGGGCAACTACGTCTACGCGGCCGCCACCAAGCAGATCAAGGCGGAGGTCTCCACCGGCACCTCGCTCACCGTGGCGATGCAGAACGCCAATGTATTCCCCACCATGGTGATCCAGATGGTGTCGATCGGCGAGGAGACCGGTGCGCTCGACGGCATGCTCGGCAAGGTCGCCGACTTCTACGAGCAGGAGGTCGACGACGCCGTGGAGGCGCTGTCCTCGCTGATGGAGCCGATGATCATGGTGGTGCTCGGCACGCTGATCGGCGGCATGGTGATCGCCATGTACCTGCCGATCTTCAAGATGGGTCAGGCGGTCTAGCGTAATGACGGCGGTTGGCTGGCTCGTTCAGCCGGCCGTTTTCCCGTGGGCGGCGCTGGCGTTCGGCCTGTGCATCGGCTCATTCCTGAACGTGGTCATCCACCGGCTGCCGAAGATGCTCGAGCGCGAGTGGCGAGCCGAATGCGCCGAGCTCGCCGGGCAGCCCCTGCCGCCCGAACCCCACTACAGCCTGGTTACGCCGCGCTCGGGCTGCCCGGCGTGCGGCCATCGCATCAGCGCGCTTGAAAACATTCCGATCGTCAGCTGGCTGGTCCTGCGCGGCAGGTGCAAGGCGTGCAGCGCGCGCATCAGCGGCAAGTATCCGCTGGTCGAGGCACTCGCCGGCCTCGGCGCCGCGTACGCCGCCTGGCGCTTCGGCCCGTCCGCCAGCGCGCTCGCCGCGATGGTGTTCATCTGGTTCACCATCGCGCTCGCCTTCATCGACCAGGAAACCGGCCTGCTGCCCGACTCGCTCACGCTGCCCCTGGTCTGGCTGGGCGTGCTGGCGAACCTGGCGCCGGCCTTCGTTCCCCTGTCCGACGCGGTCATCGGCGCGGTCGCGGGCTACCTCTCGCTGTGGCTGGTGTACTGGGGGTTCAAGCTGCTCACCGGAAAGGAAGGCATGGGCTACGGCGACTTCAAGATGAACGCGGCGGTGGGCGCGTTCATCGGCTGGAAGATGCTGCCGCTGGTGATCCTGCTCTCCTCGCTGGTCGGCCTCGCCTTCGGCGCGCTGCAGATGTTCGCCGCGCGCGGCAGGTGGGACGCGGGCTTCCGCTTCCACTTCGGCCCGTACCTCGCCCTCGCCGGCATCATCGCCATGTTCTGGGGTGAGCCCATCGTGCGCTGGTATCTGCAGCGTCTCTGATGTTCGTGGTCGGATTGACCGGCGGAATCGGCAGTGGCAAGAGCGCCGCCGCCGATGAGTTCGAGAAGCTCGGCGCCGCGGTCGTGGACACCGACGTCATCGCACACGAGCTCACCGGGAAGGGCGGCGCCGCCCTCGCCGGCATCGAACGGGTTTTCGGCAAGGACTTCATCGCGGGAGAATCTCTCGATCGAAAGCGCATGCGCGAACACGTCTTTGCCGACGCGGCGGCCAAGCGCGCGCTCGAAGAGCTGCTGCATCCGATGATCCGCGAAGAGTCCGCCCGGCGCATCGCCGCGGCGCGAGCGCCCTACGTAGTGCACGTGGTGCCACTCCTCGTCGAGTCGCCCGACTATCGGCGCCGGGTCGACCGCGTGCTGGTGGTGGACGCGCCGGAGGAGACGCAGGTGGCGCGGGTGCGCGAGCGCAGCCGGCTGCCCGAGGAAGAGGTGCGCGCCATCATGCGCACGCAAGTCTCGCGCGCCGAGCGCCTCGCCGCCGCGGACGACGTGATCGACAACGGCGGCTCGCGTGACGCATTGCGCAATCAGGTCGCCGCCCTGCACCAAAAATACCTACAATTCGCCAAGCCGTGATCACCTACGAGTACCCGCTGAACGAGCGGATCCGCACGCTGCTGCGGCTCGAGGATCTCTTCGAGCGCTCGCGCCACTTCATCGCGCGCACCGAGCCGCACGACCACCACATGGCGCTGCTGACCCTGTTCGAGATCATGGAGGTGGCCGGGCGCGCCGACCTCAAGTCCGATCTGCTGCAGGAGCTCGAGCGCCAGAAGCAGGTGCTGCTGTCGTTCCGCAACAACCCCGACATCGCCGAGGACGCCCTGCAGCACGTGCTGCGCGACATCGAGCAGGCCTCGCAGGCACTGTTCTCGATGACCGGCAAGATCGGCCAGTACCTGCGCGAGAACGACTGGCTGATGTCGATCAAGCAGCGCACCGGCATTCCCGGCGGCGCCTGCGAATTCGATCTGCCCTCCTACCACTACTGGCTGCACCGCCAGTCGGACGAGCGCACCGGGCAGCTCGCCGCCTGGACCGGCCCGCTGTATCCGCTGCGAGACGGCACCGCGATCATCCTCAGGATCCTGCGCGAGTCCGGCAAGCCGCAGACGCTGGCCGCGCCGCAGGGCATGTACCAGCAGATGCTCGGCGGCAAGACCGCTCAGATGCTGCGCCTGCGCCTCGACCCGACCATGCCGTGCGTGCCCGAGATCAGCGCCAACAAGTACGTGCTCAACATCCGCTTCCTGGCGCAGAACGGCGCACAGGGCGTGGCCGATCCGCGGCCGCGCACCGCCGACTGGGACGTGGCCTTCGAGCTGACCTTCTGTAATCTTTGAAGCCGCGCAAGATACGCTGCCCGCGTTGCGGCGCGGAGACGATCTACGGTGCCGAGAACAAGTCCCGGCCGTTCTGCAGCGAGCGCTGCCGGCTGATCGACCTGGGCAAATGGGCAGCGGAGGAATACCGCCTGCCCGAGAAAGACGATCCTAGCTCCAAGCCCCCCGAATCATAGCGATGCCGTGCGCACCGGCGCGCCAGGCGTCCGGCAAATCCGCCGGCAGGAGGCCGCCGATGGCATAGACCGGCAGCGTCGCTCCCCTCGCGATCTCGGCGAACCGCGACCAGCCCAGCGCCGGCGCCTTGTCGCGCACCGGCCCGAGGACTACGAAATCCAGGTCGAGCGCCATCGCGCGCTCCAGCTCCTCGCGGTTGTGGCACGACGCTGCCGCCAGTGCTGCGGGTTTTTCCCTCAGCTTTTTCAGCTCGGCCGAGGTGACATGCAGCCCATCCGCACCGGCAAACAGGGATTTGGTCAGCACCTTGCAGCCGTGCCGGTGCGCGAGATCGATCGCCTGGCGGGTGAAGAAATCTCGTTCTTGCAAGCTCAGCCCCGGTTCGCGCACCTGCAGGAGCTTCAACCCGGACCGCAGCCGCGCCTCCAGCACGGTAAGCATCTGCGCAATGCCGCGCGCACTTGCATCGGTCACGGCGTACTCGACCGGCAATGCCAGCGAGGCAAGGATCGGCGCGTTCGCGGGCAGCATCGGCGAAGCGTTCGGCGCGCCGGCCGCCTGCCAGGCGATGGCCTGCTGCTCCCGGGGATGCGGCTCGCCCTTCCAGTCGTGCACCCGGAAGAAGTTCAGGCGTACCGTGCCGTGCGGATAGGTGAAGACGCGTGTGAGCCATGGGAAGCTCTCGCCGATCTCGATGCCGAGCTCCTCGTGCAGCTCGCGCGCCAGCGCCTGCGCGGCCGGCTCGCCCGGCTCGACCTTGCCGCCGGGAAATTCCCAGTAGCCCGCGTAGACCTTGCCGGCGGGGCGCCGCGCGAGCAGGAACGACCCGTCCGGGCGCTGCAGCACCGCGGCGGCGACCTCGATGATCACTTCTTCTTCGCGTGCCGGCCGGCCCAGTCCCGCGCAAACTGATACGCCACGCGGCCGCTGCGCGATCCCCTTTGCAGGGACCACTGCAGGGCTTCTTCCCTCGATTGGTCGCTGGCCGAAGCGCCGAACGAGCGCAGCCATTGCTCGACGATGGCGAGGTACTCGTCCTGGTCGAACGGGTAGAAGCTCACCCACAGGCCGAAGCGCTCGGAAAGCGAGATCTTCTCCTCCACGGTCTCGCCCGGATGGATCTCGTCGCCGATGTACTTGGTCTCCAGGTTCTCCGCCATGTATTCGGGCATCAGGTGGCGCCGGTTGGAGGTGGCGTAGATCAGCAGGTTTTCCGAGGTGGTGGAGATCGAGCCGTCGAGCGCCACCTTGAGGGCGATATAGCCCTCCTCGGCGCCGTGGAAGCTCAGATCGTCGCAGAACAGCAGGAAGCGCTCGGGCCGCTCGGCGACCTGGTCGACGATCATCGGCAGGTCGACCAGGTCGTTCTTCTCCACCTCGATCAGGCGCAAGCCCTGCTTCGCAAACTTGTTGAGCAGGCCTTTCACGATCGAGGATTTGCCGGTGCCGCGCGCACCGGTGAGAAGCACGTTGTTCGCCGGCTTGCCGTCGATGAACTGGCGCGTGTTCTGCTCGACGCGGTCGATCTGCCGGTCGATGCCGCGCAGATCCGAGAGCTTGATGCGATGCACATGGCGCACGGGTTGCAGCCATCCCCCCGCGCCCCGCCGGCCGGCGCTGCGCCAGCGGAAGGCAATGCTCGCCTTCCAGTCAGTCACAGGTGGTGGCGGCGGCAACAGCGCGTCCAGCCGCTGAAGGATTTGTTCGAGTTCTTTACTCACGTCCGGTACTCGGCATTGATTTTCACGTAGTCGAAGGAGAAATCGCAGGTCCACACGGTGGCCTGCGCCTTGCCGCGGTTCAGCACCACGCGCACCGTAAACTCGGGCTTGCGCATCGCCGCGACGCCGAGCTCGTCGCGGTAGGCGGGATGGCGCGCGCCGCCTTTCGCCACCAGCACCTGGTCGAGGTAAAGATCCACCTTCTCGCTCTTCACTTCGGCGCCGGAATAGCCCACCGCGGCCAGGATGCGGCCGAGGTTCGGGTCGGAGGCGAAGAACGCGGTCTTCACCAGCGGCGAGTGCGCGATGGCGTACGCCACCCGGCGGCATTCCGCGAGCGTCTTGCCGCGCTCCACGCGCAGCGTGACGAACTTGGTCGCGCCCTCGCCGTCGCGCACGATCGCCTGCGCCAAGTCGCGCGCCACATCGGTGATGGCGGCCTCGATTTTCAGTGCATCGCGCTTGGAGGCGATCGCCGGCCCGTGGCCGGTGGCGATCAGCATGAAGGAATCATTGGTCGAGGTATCGCCGTCGACGCTGATGCAGTTGAACGAGCGATCCGCCACGCGTTCGAGCATGTCCAGCAATGCCTTGCGCGAAATGGCGGCATCGGTGGCGATGAAGCCGAGCATGGTCGCCATGTCGGGCCGGATCATGCCGGCGCCCTTGGCGATGCCGGTGACGTGCGCTTCGCCTTTCGAAAGCTTCAGCTTCTTCGAAAAGGCTTTCGCCACGGTGTCGGTAGTCATGATCGCCTCGGCAGCCGACAGCCAGTCGCTCTTCGCCAGCAGCGCCTTGGGCAGCGCGGCGACGATGCGCGCGGCCGGCAGCGGCTCCATGATCACCCCGGTAGAGAAGGGCAGCACCTCGTCCGCGTTGCAGCCCAGGTGCGAAGCGAGCGCCTCGCAGACCTCGGCCGCGCGCTTCAATCCGTCCTCGCCGGTGCCGGCGTTGGCATTACCCGTATTCACCACCAGGGCCTGCACGTCGTTCTTCAGGTGCTTCTTCGCCAGGGTCACGGGCGCCGCGCAAAAGCGGTTCTGCGTGAACACCCCGGCCACCGCGCTGCCCGGCGCGAGGCGCAGCACGAGGAGGTCCTTGCGGCCCGGCTTCTTCACGCCCGCCATCGCCACGCCCAGCTCGACGCCGGGGATGGGATGGAGGGAAGCGGGATCGGGAGGGAGCAGATTGACCGCTATTTGAGGAGCCTCCAAGCTCCGCTCTGCACGAGCACCGGAACTCTGGCGCGCTCATCCACACCGTTGTGGTTGCTTGGCGTCAGGTTGTAGACCCCGTGCGTCCCGACGACGTTGCGCACATTCTCCAGCGCCGTGCGAAGCGCCTCGCGGAACTCCGGCGTGCCGGGCTTTGCCTTTTTGATGGCGATTGGAATGGCGGCGTTCAGCAGCGCGACGCCGTCGTGGCTGTAGCCGGCAAAGGCGTTACGCGAGCCGGCGCCGAAGGCCGCTTCGTAGCGCTTAATGAAATCCACCGAGATGGCCTTCGATGGATGATCCGCCGGAAGCTCTTCCGGCACCATCAGCGGGCCGGTGGCCGCAATGGCGCCTTCGACCTTGGCGCCGCCAACCTTGATGAACTCGGCGTTCACGGTGCCGTGGTTGTGATAAATCGGCCCTTTGTACCCTCGCTCCACCAGGGCGATGTGCGGTAACGCGGCGCCCGTGCCGGACCCGCCGACGACCACCGCGTCAGGATTCGCAGCGATGATCTTGAGTACCTGCCCGGTGACGCTGGTGTCAGCTCGGGCATAGCGCTCGTTGGTGACAATCGTGAACCCCGACGCGGCGGCGTGCGAGTCGATCGCCCGGTAAACGATGTCGCCCCAGGCGTCGGAGAACCCGATGTAGGCGACGGTGCGCAACTTGCGCGCCTTGATGTGCTGAGCGATGGCGCCCATCATCAGCTCGGTGGGCTGCGGCACGACGAACGTCCAACGCAGTCGCTCCGGAGTGAGCCCGAATGCCGGCGTGAAAGTGATCATGGGCGTTTTCGCCTCGGCCGCGACCTGCGTCATCTGCAGGGCGGAGGGCACGGTATTGGAACCCATCAGCGCGTCAACCCGGTCTTCAGCCACGAGCTTGCGCGCGTTCTTCGCCGCATTGGTCGGGTCGGAGGCGTCGTCGAGAATGACGTACTTCACGGGCTCTCCGCCGAGCGTCTTCGGCAGCAACGCGAAGGTGTTCCGCAAGTGCACTCCAAGCGAAGACCCGGGTCCGGTCGAGCCGATGGACACGCCGATGGTGACCTCGCCGAGGGCAGGCCACGCGAGCGCCATCGACGCGAGCGCTGCGGCAAAGCTGAATATCCTGATCATGAAACCTTCTCCGGTTCCGCGTGGGCTTGGTTCAGCGCTTTCGACATCGCCTGGATCCACTTGATGCTCTCGTACTCGTCGTCGGCGATCGTGCGCAGGAGCTCCTGGGTCTGAAGATCCTCCTTGATGTCGTTCACCAAGTCGGTCACCGGCTTGAGGAACGCATCGGGGTTGCCGAACAGGTTGGCCAGCACCTGCAGCTTCTCGCGGTCGCTGATCTGCGGCGAGCTAAAGAAAGGAATTTCCTTCTGCCGGCGCTCCTCGGACACCTCCGCCTGCGCCCTTTCGCCGAGCTCCATCAGCCGCGCCTTCATGAGGCGCGCGTGCGCCGCCTCGCGCGCCTGGACCGTGCGCAGGCCGCCCTTGACCGCCTCGCTCGGGCTCACATCGATCCACTTGGGCAGATACTGCGCAACGAAACCTTCGGTCGAGCGATAGACATCCAGCAAATGGACGATACGATCCCGCTCGGTGGGGTTCGGCTTGCCCTTGTATCCGCCGTACACCACGCGCTGCACTTGTTGGGCCTGCGCTTGACTCTCGCTCGTTTGCGACATGTGACTTCCCTCCTCTGCTTGTCGAGCCTACGTTAGCTTCCCGTGGCACTGCTTGTATTTCTTTCCCGAGCCGCAGGGGCACGGGTCGTTACGTCCGACTTTCTGGCCGACGCGAACCGGCCTTTGCTTCGGCGCCTCGGCCACCGCCACCTCGCCGTTGTACTCGGCCTCAGTCTGCGTGGCGTCGGACGAGCTCGCGTGCACCTGCCGCACATTCTCGACGTGGGATTGGTCGTCGGGCTGGGGCACGTCGCTCTGGGTGCGGATCTCGATGGCGGTCAGCGTCTTGGTGACTTCCAGCTTGACCGCCTCGACCATGGCGCCGAACAGCTCGAAGGCTTCGCGCTTGTATTCCTGCTTCGGGTTCTTCTGCGCGTAGCCGCGCAGGTGGATGCCCTGGCGCAGGTGGTCGAGCGCGGCGAGGTGCTCGCGCCAGTGCGCGTCCAGGATCTGCAGCACCACATAGCGCTCGTACTGGTGGAACGAGGTTTCGGCTCCCGCCGGAACCTTGGCGCGGTACGCCTCCTCGGCGCGGGCCACGATGCGCTCGAGCAGCGCCTCGGGCTGCAGCTCGGGCTCCTCCTCGAGCCAGCGGCCGAGCGGCAGCTCGAGCAGCAGCTCGGCTTTGAGCGCCCTCTCCAGGCCGGCGATGTCCCACTGCTCCTCGATGCTGTCCTCGGGAATATACAGGCGCAGCATGTCGCCCAGCACGCCGGCGCGCAGGTCGGCGATGGTCGCCGAGACATCCTGCGAGTCGAGGATCGTGTTGCGCAGGGCGTAGATCTCCTTGCGCTGGTCGTTGGCGACGTCGTCGTACTCGAGCAGCTGCTTGCGGATGTCGAAGTTCCTGGCCTCGACTTTTCGCTGCGCCGATTCGATGGAGCGCGTGACCATCGCGTGCTCGATCGCCTCGCCTTCGGGCATCTTCAGCATCACCATGATGCGGTTGATGCGCTCGCCGGCGAAAATGCGCAGCAACGGGTCTTCCAGCGACATGTAGAAGCGCGAGCTGCCCGGATCGCCCTGGCGGCCGGAGCGGCCGCGCAGCTGGTTGTCGATGCGCCGCGACTCGTGGCGCTCGGTGCCGATGATGTGCAGGCCGCCGGCCTTCACCACCTGGTCGTGCAGCGCCTGCCACTCCCCGCGCAGTTTTTCCACCTGGGATTTTTTCTCTTCGGGCGGCAGCTTGTCGTCCGCCTCCACAAAATCGCACTGCTTCTCGACGTTGCCGCCGAGCACGATGTCGGTGCCGCGGCCGGCCATGTTGGTGGCGATGGTGACCATTTTCGGCCGGCCGGCCTGCGCGACGATCTGCGCCTCGCGCTCGTGCTGCTTGGCGTTCAGCACCTGGTGCGGGAGCTTCTCCTTGCCGAGCATGCCCGAGAGCAGCTCGGAGTTCTCGATCGAGGTGGTGCCGACCAGGACCGGCTGGCCGCGCTGGTGGCAGTCGCGGATGTCGTTGATCACCGCCTGGTGCTTCTCCTTGGCGGTGCGGTACACCTGGTCCTGGCGGTCCTTGCGCACCATCTTCATGTGCGTGGGCACCACCACCACTTCGAGGCCGTAGATCTGCTGGAACTCGTAGGCCTCGGTGTCGGCGGTGCCGGTCATGCCGGCGAGCTTGCCGTACATGCGGAAGTAGTTCTGGAAGGTGATCGAGGCGAGGGTCTGGTTCTCGTTCTGGATCCGCACCCCCTCCTTGGCTTCCACCGCCTGATGCAGGCCGTCCGACCAGCGTCGGCCCTGCATCAAGCGACCGGTGAACTCGTCGACGATGATCACCTCGTCGTTCTGCACCACATAGTGCTGGTCGCGATGGAACAGATGGTGCGCGCGCAGCGCGGCATAGAGCTGGTGCACCAGATTGATGTAGGCCGGCTCGTACAGGCTGGCGCCTTCGGGCAGCATGCCGACGCGCGTCAGCACTTCCTCGGCCTTCTGGTGCCCCGCCTCGGAGAGCAGGATCTGATGGTTCTTCTCGTCGACGTAAAAGTCGCCCGGCGGCTCCGGCTGGTCGGGCTTTTTTTCCTCCTTCTGCCGGGTGAGCAGCGGCGCCACCTGGTTCATGCGGTGGTAGAGCTCGGTGCGGTCCTCGGCCTGGCCGGAAATAATGAGCGGGGTGCGCGCCTCGTCGATCAGGATCGAGTCGACCTCGTCGACGATGGCGTAGGCGAGGCCGCGCTGGAAGCGCTCCTCGACGTGCATCGCCATGTTGTCGCGCAGATAGTCGAAGCCGAACTCGTTGTTGGTGCCGTAGGTGATGTCGGCGGCGTAGGCGGCGCGCTTCTTCTCCGGCTCCATGTGCGGCAGGTTGACGCCTACGGTCATGCCCAGGAACTGGAAGATGCGGCCCATCCACTCGGCGTCGCGATTGGCCAGGTAATCGTTGACCGTGACGATATGCACGCCCTTGCCGGTGAGCGCGTTGAGGTACGCGGGCAGCGTGGCGACCAGCGTCTTGCCCTCGCCGGTCTTCATCTCCGCGATCTTGCCGTTGTGCAGCACCATGCCGCCCAGCATCTGCACGTCGAAGTGGCGCATGCGCAGCGTGCGCTTGGAGGCCTCGCGCACCACCGCGAAGGCCTCGGGCAGCAGCTCGTCTAGAGTTGCGCCACCGGCGTGCCGCTTCTTCAGCTCGTCGGTTTTCTGGCGCAGCGCGGCGTCGGAGAGCGCGGCGAGCGCGGGCTCGAACGCGTTGATCTCGGCGACGGTGCGCGAGTATTGCTTGAGCAGCCGCTCGTTGCGGCTGCCGAATATCTTGGTGAGGACGTTACCGATCATCAGGCCTGCCGGTTACGGCAAAGCCGATGATTTTACTACTTGGCGGGTTACTGTTTGGCGCGCGCAGTCGGCGCCAGCGCCGGCGCCGAGGTCAGGAACTTGAGGGGATTCTGCGCCGCGCCGCGGAAGCGCACTTCGAAATGCAGGTGCGGGCCGGTCGAGCGCCCGGTGGTGCCGACTTCGCCGATCTTCCGGCCCCGCTGCACCAGGTCGCCCTCGCGCACCACGATCTTCGAGGTGTGCGCGTAGCGCGTCACCAGGTCGTTGCCGTGATCGACGTCGATCATGTAGCCATACTGGGGATGGAAGCCGGCGAAAATCACTACGCCGCCGGCGGCGGCGACGATCGGCGAGCCGTACTCGGCGATGAAATCGATGCCTTCGTGCATCGCCCACTGCCCATTGAACGGGTCGATGCGCCGGCCGAAGCTCGACGCATTGTAAGGCGCCTTCACCGGCATGATGGTCGGGATCATCTTCTTCTTCACCGCCTGCTCGAAGAGCTGCGCTTCGAGCACGCCGAGCATGTCGTTGCGGCTCTCGACCTGGCGCGCGAGCACCAGCAGCTTCTCGCTGAACTCGCCGAGCGACAGGTTCTGCGGCGGCAGCAGGGTCGGCGCGGCGCCGCCCATCCCGGGGGTCTCGGCGCTGCGGAATTCCTGCGGGCGGATGCCGGCGAGCGCCGACAGGCGCTCGCCGAGCGCGTCCATGCGCGTGAGGTGGGCCTGCATCTCGCCCAGCTTCACCGCCATCGAGTTCAGGTTCTGCTTCAGGAACACGCGCTCGCGCTCGGCTTCGGCCTCCTGGGCGGCGGCGACGAGCTGCTGCAGCACCGGCAGGCGAATCTCGGCCGCATAACGCAGCGTCAGCCAATAGAGCGCGGCGGTCGCGCCGAACAGCAGCACGAGCGCCAGCAGCCCCGTGCCGACGAGGTGCCGCAACGACATGTGAACTGATCTGGCCCTGGCGAGCCGGTCCGAGATCAGGATAATCTGCACGACTTCCTCCCTCCCCTACCTACATTCCCGTGCGCCCATCCAAGCTCGACCGGATTCTTGCGGCCGAGCCGACATTGCAACCGCTCCTGAGCAAGGCGCATGAGCTGCGCGTCCTTGCCGGCTGGCTCGACGGGTTTCTGCCGCCGGACTTGGCGCGTCAGGCCCGCGTCGTCAACCTGCGGGACGGGGAAATCGTGCTTGTGGCGGCTTCTTCGGCGGCCGCGGCGAAGCTCAGACTGCTTGCCCCTTCCCTGCTAAATCTCCTTGCAAAACAGCGCTCGCAGGTTAATTCAGTTTCCATACGGGTGCAACCAAACGGGTCACACGGCCGCGCTGCTGCACCGCGGAAAAGCGCGTATTTGTCCACACTTACGCTCGAGCGGATGGGTAAGCTTTACCGATCGATGGCCGCCTCGCCAGCGCGCGAGGCGTTGGGCGCGCTGCTGAGGCGCCAAGGCGCCGCGCCCGCCGTCAGCGCAGCAGAGCCTCGCCCGCAAACAGCAGCAGTACCGCCAGCAGGACGAAAACCGAGACCTTGAACGAGCGCCAGGCCAGGCGCTTCCAGCGCGGCTCACCGGTCAGCAGCCAGGCGAGGACGGTGATCGCGATGACGATGGCCGCGGCGAGGACCGCGACCCGCAGGACGGCAAACACCTAGCTAGACCGGCTGGGTGGCGAGACGGGCAACGCCGGCCGGGGCTTCCTCGGCGCGCTCGAACACCACCGCCTCCAGGGCGGCGGCGTCGGCGAGCGCGGCGCGCGCCAGCCGGTTATTCAGCGCGTGGCCGGACTTGTGCGCGGTGAACGCGCCCAGCAGCGGCCGGCCGAGCAGGTACAGGTCGCCGATGGCGTCGAGCAGCTTGTGGCGGATGAACTCGTCGGCGAAGCGCAGGCCGTCGGCATTCAGCACTCTTTGCTCATCGAGCACCACGGCATTGTCCAGCCCGCCACCGAGGGCGAGGCCGCTGCCTTTCAGGTCCTCGACTTCCTGCATGAAACCGAAGGTGCGGGCGCGGGCGATTTCCTTGAGGTACGAGGTCTCTGCGAAATCCACCGTCACCGACTGGGTGCTGCGCTCGATCACCGGATGGCGGAAGTCGATCGAGAAGGACAGGCGAAAGCCCTCGTAGGGCTCGAGCCGCGCCCACTTGTCGCCATCACGGACCTCAACGGTTTTTTTGACTCTCAAGAATCTCTTCGGGGCGGCCTGCTCTTCCAGCCCCGCCTGCTGCAGCAGCAGCACGAACGGCGAGGCGCTGCCGTCCAGGATCGGCAGCTCGGGCGCGTCCAGATCGACGAAGGCGTTGTCGATGCCAAGGCCGCTCAGCGCGGACATCAGGTGCTCGACGGTGTGGACCTTGGTGCCGCCCTTGATCAGCGTGGAGGCGAGCCGTGCCTCGCCCACCAGCTCGGCGCGGGCCGGAATGTCGACCGGCGAAGGCAGATCGATGCGGCGGAAGACGATGCCGGTGTCGGGCGGCGCGGGACGCAGGCTCATGCGCACCTTCTGGCCGGTGTGCAGGCCCACGCCGGAGGCCTTGATCAGGGTCTTGAGTGTTCGCTGCTTCAACATCGCAGTGCGGATTCTACTCTCGGGACACTGGGAAAGCCGGGGCCGCCCCGGCAAGTGAAGGGCGGCCCCGGTCTTGCTTTTGCCGACTAGTCGGCCTGCTTTCGCAGGAACGCCGGGATGTCGTATTTGTCGACACCGCTCTGCTGCAAGGCCTCGACCGTGGAGGCGCGGTTGCGCCGGATCACGGCGGGTACCGCGTCGAGCTGCTGGTAGTCCACTGGGCCGGGTGCGTTGTCCGTTCCGGTCTTTTGCGACACTACCAGCTGCGGCTTGGGTTGCGCACGCGCTGCCTGCGCCATGCCCAGGCCGGTGGCCACCACCGTGACCCGCAGATCGTCGGCCAGCGAGTCGTCGTAGACCCCGCCGTAGATGATCGTCGCGTCCTCGGCGGCGAAGGTGCGCACGATGTTCATCACCTCCTTGGTCTCGCGCAGCTTGAGGCTCGGCCGCGAGGCGGTGATGTTCACCAGCACGCCGCGCGCGCCGGCGAGGTTGACGCCCTCGAGCAGCGGGCAGGCGATCGCCTGCTCGGCGGCGATGCGCGCGCGGTCGATGCCGCTCGCGCTGGCCGAGCCCATCATCGCCATCCCCTGCTCGGACATCACCGTTTTCACGTCCTGGAAGTCGACGTTGACCAGGCCAGGCAGGTTGATGATCTCGGCGATGCCGGCGACGGCGTTGTTCAGCACGTCGTCGGCGGCGCGGAAGGCGTCCTCCTGCGTCACGTCCTCGCCCAGCACTTCCTCGAGCTTGTCGTTGAGGATCACGATCAGCGAGTCGACGTGCGGGGCGAGCTCCTCGAGGCCGGTTTCGGCGATCTTCATGCGCTTGGAGCCCTCGAAGGTGAAGGGCTTGGTGACCACTGCCACCGTGAGAATTCCCAGATTTCTGGCAACTTCGGCAATCACCGGGGCCGCGCCGGTGCCGGTGCCGCCGCCCATGCCGGCGGTGATGAACACCATGTGCGCACCGGCGACTGCCTCTTCGATGCGCTCCCGGTCGGCGAGGGCGACGGCCCTCGCTTCCTCCGGCTTGGCGCCCGCGCCCAGGCCGCTCGAGCCGAGCTGCAGCTGGTTGCGGGCCTTGTTGCGAGCGAGCACCTGGGCGTCGGTGTTGACGGCGATGAACTCCACGCCGTCGACGCCCTGCTCGATCATGTGGTTGACGGCGTTGCCGCCCGCGCCGCCCACCCCGATCACCTTGATGATCGGTCCGGTTGCCTGGCTATCCACTATTTCAAACATGTTGTCGTCTCCTTGCCTTTGTTGAGCACTTAGAAATTGCGTTGAAACCACTCCCGCATGCGCCCGAGCACGGCCGTCACCGACCCGCTCTGGCGCGAAAGCTTGCCCTGCTCGCGCTGCGCCACGCCCTCGTACAAGAGGCCCATCGCCGTGGCGTAGCGCGGCGTGCGCAGCACCTCGGCGAGCGCGCCCGCGTAGCGCGGCACGCCGATGCGCACCGGCATGTGGAAGATCTCCTCGCCGAGCTCGACCATGCCCTGCATCACCGAAGAGCCACCGGTGAGCACCACGCCGCTGGAGAGCAGCTCCTCGAAGCCGGACTCGCGCAGCACCTGCTGCACCAGCGAGTAGAGCTCCTCGACGCGCGGCTCGATCACCTCGGCGAGGGTCTGGCGCGACATCGAGCGCGAGCCGCGGTCGCCGATGCCCGGCACGTCGATCATGGCGTTCGGGTCGGCGAGCTGGCGCAGCGCCACGCCGTGGCGCGTCTTGATGGCCTCGGCGTCCGCGGTGGGCGTGCGCAGCGCCATGGCGATGTCGTTGGTGATCTGGTCGCCGGCGATCGGGATCACCGCGGTGTGCCGGATCGCGCCGTGCGTGAAGATGGCGATGTCGGTAGTGCCGCCGCCGATGTCGAGCAGGCACACGCCGAGGTCCTTCTCGTCCTCCGACAGCACCGCGCGCGAGGAGGCGAGCGGCTGCAGGATCAGGTCGGACACCTCGAGGCCGCAGCGGCGCACGCACTTCACGATGTTCTGCGCCGCCGACACCGCACCGGTGACGATGTGCACCTTCACCTCCAGGCGCACGCCCGACATGCCGATCGGCTCGCGCACGTCCTCCTGGCCGTCGATGATGAATTCCTGCCGCAGCACATGCAGGATCTGCTGGTCGGTCGGGATGTTGACCGCGCGCGCGGTGTCGAGCGCGCGGTTGACGTCGAGCGCGCTCACCTCTCGGTCCTTCACCGCCACCATGCCGGTCGAGTTGAAGCTGCGGATGTGGTTGCCGGCGATGCCGACGTAGGCCGCGGCGATCTTGCAGTCGGCCATCAGCTCGGCCTCCTCCAGCGCGCGCTGGATCGCCGACACCGTGGCCTCGATGTTCACCACCACGCCCTTCTTGAGGCCCTTCGACTCGTGGCTGCCCATGCCGAGCAGGCTGAGCATGCCGTCGGCGCCGAGCTCGCCGACGAGGCACGCCACTTTGGAAGTTCCGATGTCCAGGGCCACGATGAGGTTCTTGTTTTCTTTGGGCATCTCAGCTCTTCAGGTCCGGCACGCGCACCGCGAAGCCGTTCGGATAGCGCAGGTCGACGTACTCGTAGCGCCGGCCGCCCGCCGACAGCGTCGCCGGGTAGGCGGCGACGAAGCTCTTCAGGCGCAGCTCCGCCGCCTCCGGGTCGCGGCCGAGCGCCAGGTGCAGGCCATTGGCGAGGCGCAGCTGCCAGGCATGGCGGGCGCTCAGCACCACGCGCTCGACCTTGGTGCCGAGCGGCGCGACGATCGCGCTGAAGCGTGCATAGCGTCGCGCCACCTCGGCTTGGGTGCCGGCCGGGCCGATGAACGATGGCAGCGCGTCCTGCGTTTTCCCGACGAAGCGCTCGCCATGGGTATTCACGAGCGCCTCGTCGCCCCAGCGCGCGAGCGCGACGTGCTCCTCGATGGAGATCTCCAGCCGGCCGGGCCACACGCGGCGCACCGCGACGTGCCGCACCCAGGGCAGGCGCTCGACGCGGGCGCGGATCTCGCCGAGGTCGGCGGCGAAGAAGTTTCCCGAGGCGCGCGGCAGCGCGGCTTCGAGCTCCGCGGTGGTGGTGCGCAGCACCGTGCCTTTCAGGTCGACGCGCGTGAGCGGGAAGTGCTGCGGCAGCAGCAGCCAGTAGAGCGCTCCGAAGCACGCGCCGAGCACCGCCATTCCGGTGACGATTCCCGCCGCCAGGGTGAGATAGGAGCGAGCCTTAGCCGGCATGGGCCAGCTCCAGGATGCGCACGCACAGGTCCTCGTAGGAGATGCCGACGGCGCGCGCCGCCATCGGCACCAGGCTGTGGCCGGTCATGCCGGGCGAGGTATTCACTTCCAGCAGCCAGGGCTTCTTCTTGGCGTCGAGCATGATGTCGACGCGCCCCCAGCCGCTGCAGCCCAGGACACGGAAGGCGCGCAGCGTGAGCGCCTTGAGCTCTTCTTCCTTCTTCGCCGGCAAGCCGCTCGGGCAGTGGTATTTCGTGTCGTCGGTGAAGTACTTGTTCTGGTAGTCGTAGTTGCCCTTCGGCGCCTCGATGCGGATCAGCGGCAGCACCTCTTCGCCGAGCACGCTCGCGGTGTACTCCGGCCCGTCGATGAACTGCTCGGCGAGCGCGAGGTCCTTGTACTTCTTGGTCGCCAGCTCATACGCCGCGGGCAGCTGCTTCACGGCCGTGACTTTGGTCAGGCCGAGCGTCGAGCCCTCGTTCGCCGGCTTGACGATCAGCGGCAGGCCCAGCTCCCGCGCGGCCGACGCCCAGTTTTCTTTTTCGTTCAGGATACGAAAGCGCGGTGTCGGGATTTGGTTGGCGATCCACACCATCTTGGTGCGCCACTTGTCCATGCCGATGGCCGAGCCCATCACGCCGCTGCCGGTGTACGGCACGCCGAGCACCTCGAGCGCGCCCTGGATGGTGCCGTCCTCGCCGCCGCGGCCATGCAGCGCGATGAAGCAGCGCGCATAGCCCTCGCGCTTCAGGTCGAAAAGGTCGCGTTGCGCCGGGTCGAAGGCATGCGCGTCGATGCCCTTGCTGCGCAGCGCCTTCAGTACGCCGTTTCCGCTCATCAGCGAGATTTCCCGCTCGGCCGACTTGCCGCCCATCAGCACAGCGACTTTTCCAAAATTCAAGCTTCTTCTCCCACGATGCGGACTTCGGTCGCCAGATAGACGCCCTTCATCTGGTAGACGATGCGCTGGATGTGGCGGATCAGCCATTCGATGTCCGCCGCGCTCGCCGCGCCCTTCGGGTTGACGATGAAGTTGGCGTGCTTCTCCGAGACGCGCGCCGCGCCGCGCTCGAAGCCTTTCAGGCCGCAGGTCTCGATCAGGTGCGCGGCGTGGTGCTTCGGCGGATTGCGGAACACGCTGCCGGCGTTCGGCAGCGAAAGCGGCTGGGTGGCGATGCGGCGGGCCAGCAGCTCCTTCATGATGGCGCGCGAAGTGGCGCCGTCGCCGGGCTTTAGCCGGAACCACGCCGCGGCGAACCATTCCTCCCCCGGCGTCTTCGGCGCGCAGTGGCGGTAGCCGATGTCGTATTCGTCGCGGCCGCGCACCACCATCTTGCCCTGGCGGTTGATGGTGGCGACGTGATCGACCACGTCCCAGGTCTCGCCGCCGTAGCAGCCGGCGTTCATCGCCAGCGCGCCGCCGATGCTTCCCGGCACGCCGGCCAGGAACTCCGCGCCTTCGAGATCGTGCATGGCGGCGAAGCGCGCGACCTTGGGACCGGCGACGCCGGCTTCGGCATAGATCCTGCCCTCGCGCAGCTCGGGCCGGCGCGAGGCAGCGTGCATCAGGATCGCGGTGCCGCGCCAGCCGCCGTCGCGCACCAGCAGGTTCGAGCCCAGGCCGACGAACAGCAGCGGCTCCTCGTGCGGCAGCTGGCGCAGGAATTCGCCCAGGTCGTGCAGGTCCGCCGGCGCGTAGAAACGGTCGGCCGGGCCGCCGGTGCGCCAGCTGACGTGGCGGCCCATCGGCTCGTCGCGTCTGAGTTCGCCGCGCAGCTTGTGGAAGCAGAGGGTCTCGGCCATGTTCATGTCATCTGCGTTGCCAGCTGCCCCGGCACGCCACCCATCGAGCCGGCACCCATGGTGATGACGACGTCGCGGTCGGCCGCGGCGCGCCGGATGGTGTCCGGCAGGTCCGCGATGTCCTCGACGAACAGCGGCTCCACCTTGCCGGCGACGCGAACCGCGCGCGCGAGCGAGCGGCCGTCGGCGGCGACGATCGGTGCTTCTCCGGCGGCATAGACATCCGCGAGGACCAGCACGTCGACGCTGGAGAGCACGCGTACGAAATCCTCGAACAGGTCGCGCGTGCGCGTATAGCGATGCGGCTGGAACGCGAGCACCAGGCGCCGGCCCGGAAACGCGCCGCGCGCCGCCTCGATGGTCGCGGCCATCTCCGCCGGATGGTGGCCGTAATCGTCGATCAACGTGAACGAGCCGCCGCTGTCGAGGTTCACCTGCCCGTAGTTCTGGAAGCGCCGGCCGACGCCATGGAACTCTGCCAGGGCTTTTCGTATGGCCTGATCTGCGATTCCGAGCTCCGTGGCGACCGCGATCGCCGCCAGCGCGTTCAGCACGTTATGGCGGCCGGGCAGATTCAGCACCACGTCCAGCGGCTTCGCATCCTTGCGCAGCGCGCGAAAGCGCATGCGGCCGCCGTCGTGCTCGATCGCCTCGGCGCGCACCATGGCGTCCTCGCCGGTGCCGTAGGTCAATACCGGCTTGGTCACCTCGGCCAGGACCTCGCGCACATGGGCATCGTCGGTGCAAAGCACCGCCGCGCCGTAGAACGGCAGGTTCTGCAGGAACTGCGCGAAGGCCTGCTTGAGCTTCGCGAAGTCCTGCTGGTAGGTATCCATGTGGTCGGCGTCGATGTTGGTGACCACCGCGATGACCGGCTGCAGGTGCAGGAACGAGGCGTCCGACTCGTCGGCCTCGACCACGATGAAATCGCCGGCGCCCAGGCGCGCATTCGAGCCGGCGGCATTGAGGCGCCCGCCGATCACGAAGGTCGGGTCGAGGCCGGCCTCGGCCAGCACGCTCGCCACCAGGCTGGTGGTGGTGGTCTTGCCGTGGGTGCCGGCGATCGCCACCCCCTGCTTCAGGCGCATCAGCTCGGCGAGCATCAGCGCGCGCGGCACCACCGGGATGCGGCGCTCGCGCGCGGCGACGACCTCGGGGTTGTCCGACTGCACCGCGCTCGAGATCACCACCGCATCCGAGCCGTTGATGTTTTCCGCGAGGTGCTTTGTCTTCACGCTCACCCCGAGGGATTTGAGCCGCCGGGTAGCGGTGTTCTCGGAAAGGTCGGAGCCGCTCACCTGGTAGCCGAGGTTGGCGAGCACCTCGGCGATGCCGGACATGCCCGAGCCGCCGATGCCGACGAAGTGGATGTGGCGGACCTTGTGCTTCATCGCGCGATGCTCATGCAGCGCTCGGCGACCACGCGCGCCGCGTCGGGCTTGCCGAGAGCGCGCGCCTGGCGCGCCATCTCGAGCAACCGGGTCCTGTCCAGGCCCTGGATCCGCTGGGCCAGCGCCTGCGGCGTCAGGTCGCGCTGCTGGATCAGGATCGCCGCGCCGCGGTCGGCGAGAAACTTGCCGTTCGCGGTCTGGTGATCGTCCACCGCGTGCGGGAACGGCACCAGGATGCTCGCCATGCCGCCGGCGGAAAGCTCGGCGACGGTGACCGCCCCGGCACGGCAGATCACCAGGTCGGCCTCGGCGTAGCGGCGCGCCATGTCGTCGATGAAGGCGACCAGCTCGCCCTGAACCCCGGCGTCCTTGTAGTGCTTGCGCAGCGCATCGAGGTGCTTCTCGCCCGCCTGGTGCACGACCAGCGGCCGGTTCTCCAGCAGCGCCAGCGCTCTGGGCATGGTTTCGTTCAAGGCCTGCGCGCCGAGGCTGCCGCCCACGATCAGGATGCGTAGGGGTCCCTGCCTTCCCCGAAAACGCACCTCGGGCGGTGCCATGGTGGCAATGTCGGCGCGCACCGGATTGCCGGTCCACTCGGCGCCTTTCAGCGCCTGCGGGAAGCCGGCCATCACCTTGTCGCTCACCTGCGCGAGCACGCGGTTGGCGAGGCCGGGGACCGCGTTCTGCTCATGCAGGGCGAGCGGCCGATTCCAGAGCGAGGCCATCATGCCGCCGGGAAACGCGACGTAGCCGCCCAGGCCGAGCACCACGTCGGGCCGCAGACGGCGGATGCAGCGCGCGCTTTCCCAGAACGAATAGAGCAGGTTCGCCGGCAGCAGGAGCTTCTGCACGATGCCCTTGCCGCGCGCCGCCTTGGCGCGGATCCAGGCCGCGCGATACCCGTGCTTCGGCACCAGGCGCTCCTCCATGCCGCCGCGCGCGCCCATCCACACCACTTCCCAGCCCGCGGCGCGCATCTGCTCGGCGACCGCGAGCCCGGGGAAGATGTGCCCGCCGGTGCCCCCCGCCATGATGAGGATCGTTTTCACGCGTTCAATCCTCTCGATAACTGGCGGTTTTCCCAGTCGATGCGCAGCAGGATGGCGAGCGCGATGAAGTTGGTCAGTAGACCCGAGCCGCCGTAGCTCATCAGCGGCAGCGTCAGGCCCTTGGTCGGCAGCAGGCCCATGTTCACGCCCATGTTGATGAGCCCCTGGAAGCCGAACCAGATGCCGATGCCCTGCGCGGCGAGCGCGGCGAAGTGCCGCTCGTGCAGGCAGGCCTGGCGGCCGATGGCGAAGGCGCGCGCCACCAGCCAGGCGAACAGGCCGATCACCAGCACCACGCCGACGAAGCCGAGTTCCTCGGCGATCACCGCCAGCAGGAAGTCGGTATGCGCTTCGGGCAGGTAGTGCAGCTTCTCGACGCTCGCGCCCAGTCCCACGCCGAGCCATTCGCCGCGGCCGAAGGCGATCAGCGCGTGCGACAGCTGGTAGCCCTTGCCGAACGGGTCGGACCACGGATCCATGAAGCCGAAGATGCGCTGCATGCGGTACGGCGAGGTGAGGACCAGCAGCGCGAAGCCCGCCGCCAGCATGCCGAGCAGCGCAGCGAAATGACGGCCGTTCATGCCGCCGAGGAACAGGATCGAGAAGGCGATCACCGCAATGACCACCAGCGCGCCGAAGTCCGGCTCGCGCAGCAGCAGCCACGAGACCAGCAGCATCACCGCCAGCATCGGCAGCAGGCCGCGCTTGAAGCTCTTCATCACCGCGTGCTTGCGCGCGGTGTAATCGGCGGCGTAGAGCACCACCGCCAGCTTCATGGCCTCGGAGGGCTGGAAGCCGAAGCCCGGCAGGTCCAGCCAGCGGCGCGCGCCGTTGACTTCGCGCCCGAATCCCGGGATCAGCACCAAGGCGAGCAGCAGCACGCCGCCGAAGAACAGCCATGGCGCCGCCTTCTGCCACCAGCGCGCCGGGATGAGGAACACGGTGATCGCGGCGCCGAGCGCGATGCCCATGTATGCACCATGTCGCGCGAGGAACCATCCTGCGTTGTTGCCGGTGAAGCGGCTCGACTCGGCCGTCGCAATCGAGGCCGAGTACACCATCACCAGACCGATCGCCGCGAGCAGCAGCGCGGCCCACGCGAGCGAGCGGTCATACTCCGCGTCCGGCGCGCTGCGGGCGAAGACATAGGTCTGGCTCATGGCGCCAGCGCCTTTACCGCGCCCGCGAACGCCTCGCCGCGGTGCCGGTAGTCACGGAACATGTCGAAGCTCGCGCACGCCGGCGAGAGAAGCACCGCCTCGGCCCGAAGTTGCGAAGCTTTCTGCACTGCATCCTCAAGGGAACTGCAAAATTCGCTCGGCAAGCCTGACAGTGCCTTCGCAATCAGCGGCGCATCGCGGCCGATGAGGAGAACACGAACGGCGAAACGCGCGACGGGCTCGCGCAGCGGCGCAAAATCCTGCCCCTTGCCCTCGCCGCCGAGGATCAGCACCGCCTTCTTGCCCAGGCCGCGCAGCGCCGCCACCGTGGCGCCGACGTTGGTGCCCTTGGAATCGTCGTACCACTCCACGCCGCGGCGCGCGGCGACGAGCTGCAGGCGGTGCGGCAGGCCTTTGAAGCTTTTCAGTCCCGCGACCAGCGCTGCGGGCTCCATCCCCAAGGATGAAGCAAGCGCGCAAGCGGCGAGCGCATTGGCGACGTTGTGCGACCCGCGGATGGCCAGCTCGTCGATACCCAGGATCTCGTTGCGGCCGCGAACCAGCTTGTTTCCGACTACACCGAAGTCGTCGCTGCGCGGCGCATCCAGCCCGAAGGTGACGATCTTGCGGCCGGTTTGCGCCATGGCCATCGAGCGCGGGTCGTCGCGGTTGAGGATCTGCGTGCGCGCGCCCATGAAGATGCGCGCCTTCGCGGCGCCGTAATCGTCCAGCCCGGCGTAGCGGTCCAGGTGGTCCTCGGTCAGGTTGAGCATCGCCGCCGCCGCAGGCGCCAGCGACCAGGTCGTCTCCAGCTGGTAGCTCGAGAGCTCGAGCACCCACACGCCCGGCGGCGTTGCGGACTCTTCTGCTTTCTGCAGGGCCTGCAGCGCCGGCGGCGCAATGTTGCCAGCCACCTCGCACGCTACCCCGCCGGCGCGCAGCAGATGGCCGGTCAGCGACGTCACCGTGGTCTTGCCGTTGGTGCCGGTAATCGCCAGCACCGGCTGGCGGTTGTGCCAGGCGAACAGCTCGATGTCGCCAAGCACCGGGATGCCGGCGGCGACGGCGGCGCGGATGACTTCTTCCTCGAGCGACAGCCCCGGGCTGACGCAGACCAGATCCATGCCTTCCAGCAGGCCGCGCGCGAACGGCCCGAGGTGCAGCTCGCCGCGAAAGTCCTTGTTCCGCGGCGGCGAGGCCCGGGTATCCGCGACCCGCGCGTGGCCGCCCTGATGCGCGATCCAGCGCGCCGCCGAGAGGCCGCTGTCGCCGAGGCCCAGAACGAGAACGTGTTTTCCCGAAAGGGAAGTTCTCTTCGGAACGGGCAGAAGCGAAAAAGCCGGCTCGCGCATCATCTGAGCTTGAGCGTCGACAGGCCGAACAGCACCAGCATCATGGTGATGATCCAGAAGCGCACCACCACCTGGCTTTCCTTCCAGCCCTCGAGCTCGTAGTGGTGGTGCAGCGGCGCCATGCGGAAGATGCGCTTGCCGCCGGTCCACTTGAAGTACAGCACTTGGATCATCACCGACAGGGTCTCGGCGACGAACACGCCCCCCATGATGAACAGCACGATCTCCTGGCGGATGATGACCGCGATGGTGCCGAGCGCCGCGCCGAGCGCCAGCGCGCCGACGTCGCCCATGAACACTTCCGCCGGGTAGGCGTTGAACCAGAGGAAGCCCAGCCCGGCGCCGGCGAGCGCGCCGCAGATCACCGCCAGCTCGCCCGCGCCCTGGATGTAAGGCAGGCCGAGGTACTTGGAGAACACCGCGTGGCCGGCGACGTAAGCGAAGATGCCCAGCGCGCTGCCGACCATCACCGTCGGCATGATCGCCAGGCCGTCGAGGCCGTCGGTCAGGTTCACCGCATTCGAGGTGCCGACGATCACGAAGAACGTCAGCACGATGAAGCCGATGGTGCCCAGCGGGTAGGCGATGTGCTTGAAGAACGGCACGATCAGCTGGTTGAGCGCCGGCATCGACTGCGACAGGTAGCCCAGGTAGATCGCGGCGGACAGGCCGATCAGCGCCTGCCAGAAGAACTTCCAGCGCGCCGGCAGCCCCTTCGGATTGCGGTGCACGACTTTGCGGTAATCGTCGATCCAGCCGACGATGCCGAAGGCCAGCGTCACCAGCAACACCACCCACATCAGGCGGTTGGAGAGATCGCCCCACAGCAGGGTGGTCAGGCAGATCGACACCAGGATCAGCGCGCCGCCCATGGTCGGCGTGCCGGCCTTGGTGAGGTGCGAGCGCGGCCCGTCGTCGCGCACCGACTGGCCGATCTTGTACGCCGTGAGCTTGCGGATCACGTAAGGCCCGAGGATCAGCGACACCGCCAGTGCGGTGAGGCAGGCGAGTACCGCGCGCAGCGTGATGTAGTTGAACACGTTGAACAGGCGAAAGTCCCGGGCGAGCCATTGCGCGAGCTCGAGAAGCATCAGTGCCCTCCTTCGGAGCTACCCGTAAGCGCGGCCACCACCCGCTCCATCTTCATGAAGCGGGAGCCCTTGACCAGGATGGTGTTGCCTTTCAAATTGGAGACCAGGTCCTCGACGCTGTCGAAGTGGCGCGCGCCCTGACCGAAGGCCGCCACCGCCTCGCGGCTTGCCTCGCCCATCGCCAGCAGCTGGGTCACGCCTTGCGCGCGCGCGTATTCGCCGACCTCGCGGTGAAATTCGCTGCTGCGCTCGCCGACCTCGCCCATGTCGCCGAGCACCAGCGCGGTGGGCGGCGGGCAGCTCGCCAGCACGTCGATCGCCGCGCGCACCGAATCCGGGTTGGCGTTGTAGCTGTCGTCGATGAGCGTGGCGCCGCTCGCCGCCTGCTTCACCTGCAGGCGGCCGATGTAGGGGCGAAAGGCCGTCAGCCCCGCGGCGATGGTGGCGACGGCGATGCCGACGGCGTGCGCGCAGGCCGCTGCGGCGAGCGCGTTGCGCACGTTGTGGATGCCGGGAATCGCCAGCGTGGCGTCGGCTTCGCCCGCGGGGGTACGCAGGCGAATCGCGCTCGACAGCCGCTCGAGCTGGTAGCGCGCGGTGACCGCGGCGCCAGCGTCCAGGCCGAACTCCACCGTGCGGCGCTTGCCGGCGCGGCTGCGAAAGAAAGCCGCCTGGGCGTCGTCGGTGTTGATGACTGCGATGCCGTCGGCCGCCAGCGCCTCGTAGAGCGAGGCGTTCTCCGCCGCGACTTCCTCGACCGAGTTCATGAACTCCAGGTGCTCGCGCTGGGCGTTGTTGACCAGCGCCACCGTCGGGCGCGCGATGCCGGCGAGGTAGCCGATCTCGCCCTTGTGGTTCATGCCGAGCTCGATCGCGCACCAGCGGTGCTGATGGCGCAGCCCGAGCAGCGTGAGGGGCAGCCCGATGTCGTTGTTCAGGTTGCCGCGCGTGGCAAGCACCGCCGTCTCGGTTGCATGCTTCCTGAAAACCGCCGCGAGCATTTCCTTGACGGTGGTCTTGCCGTTCGAGCCGGCGATCCCGACCAGCGCCGGCGCGAAGCGCGCGCGCCAGTAGCGCGCAAGGTCGCCCAGCGAGCGCTTGGTGTCCTCCACGACCAGCGCCGGCAGCGGGTACTCGCCGCGGTACTTGGTGTCGACCATCGCGGCGGCCGCCTTCGCCGTCGCCGCCGCCTTGAGGAAGCCGTGCCCGTCGAAGCGCTCGCCACGCAGCGCGACGAAGAGATCACCCTCGCGCAGGCTGCGGCTGTCGGTGGATACGCCGGTAAACAGGGCGTCGCCGCCGCTCGCGCGCGCGCCGAGCGCGCCGACGGCTTCGTCCAGGCGCATCATCCCGTCCCCCCGGCTTTCTCCCTCTGCCTGAGGGCAGCGCGCGCCTGCTCTTCGTCGGAAAAGTGCGAGCGCTTCCCGGCGACTTCCTGATAGGTCTCGTGGCCCTTTCCGGCGATCAGGACCACATCGCTCTTTGCGGATTCGGCAATGATTTTCCCAATCGCCCGCGCGCGATCGGGTTCCACGCCATGGTCCGCGGAGATGCCTTTCTCGATCTCGGAAATGATCGCCAGTGGGTCTTCGCCGCGCGGGTTGTCCGAGGTGATCAGCACACGGTCGGCGAGGCGCGCTGCGATGGCGCCCATCGGGGCGCGCTTGCTCGGGTCGCGGTCGCCGCCGGCGCCGAAGAC
>DATFDV010000099.1:0-20674 GCA_035251855.1 Burkholderiales bacterium
TGTACCTTCATAAGTCCACCTCGTCGCCGTCGCGCGGCACGCCGAAATCCTCGCGCACGTGCGCGGCGACCTTCGGATCGAAGCCCTTCAGCTTGCGGTACTCGGCGCGCACCTTTTCCGGCTCGCCGAGCTTGAACCACGCCGCGGCGAGCTGGTAGCGCGGGTACGGGTTCAGGGGCTGCAGGCGCGCGGCTTCGGTCAGGCGCTCGATCGCCTCGCGGAAGCGGCCGGTATGGATGAGCGAGATGCCCAGGCCGTACCAGGCGCGGTCGAGGGGCGGGTTGAGCTCCGCCGCGCGGGCGAGGCGCTCGATCGCCTCCTCGTGCCGCCCGGCCTTCTGCAGCACGAAGCCCAGATTGAACAGTGTGGTGGCATCGTCGGGCGCCAGGGCGAGCGCGCGCTCGAACGCGCCGATCGCGTCCGCATAGCGGTTCTTCTCGGCGTACAGGAAGCCGGCGATGCTCCAGGCGCGCGGATGATCGGGCTGCGCGCGCAGCAGCGCCTCGAGCGCCTGCAGCGCGCGCGCGTGCTGCTTGAAGAAAATGCAGGCTTGCGCGAACGCGAACAGCAGGCGCGGGCTCATTCGGGAGGGATCAGGCGCCACTCGTGGTTGCATTTGCGGCAGCGCGCCTCCGAAGCCGAGATCATCTTGAAGCGCGCATAGGCGCCGCAGCCGCCGCAGGTGGCCTGCTCGCCGATGCGCTCCGCCTCGCTCAGGATCTGGTGGTAGCGCACCATGCCGTAGATCGCCGTCACCCCCGCGCCCAGGATGACGAGGACGTAGAGGAACAGCCGTCCGATCGAGCCGCGGAAGGCCAGCTCCTCGGCACAGGCCGCGATGGCGATCACGCAGATAAAAGCGCTGACGAACCAGGCATGCCCCTCGATCAGCCGGCGCTCGTACCAGCGCGAGAATCCGAGTCGCCCTATGCTGTCGGCGGGCTCCATCGCCGCATTATCCCCTCATGCCGAATCCGGCTGGCCGGCTTCCTTGCGCGGCGGCCCGCCGCTGAACTGCGCCCAGGCGACTCCGCCCATGGTGACCGCGGCGCCGACGATCTTCAGCCAGGTGAACACCTCGCCGAGCGTGAGCCAGGCCACCACCCCGGCGATCGGCGGGGTCAGGTAGGCGAACGGCGCCGAGCGCGCGATGCCGCGCACGCTGTTCACCCAGGTCCACATCAGCCAGCCGAAGAAGTTGGCGCCGATCACGCCCCAGATGATGCCGGTCCAGACGCTGGCGGGCAGCGCATTCATGGGGGTATCCAGAAATGGTTTCGCGGTAAAAATCAAAATGAATGGGGCAGAAAAGAACAGGGTATAGGACAGCACGATGAGCGGCCCGTAGCGCTTGGCGAGCGGCTGCACCAGCACGGTGTAGAGGGCGAAGAGGAACGCGGCCACCAGCAGCAGCAGGTCGCCGGCGCCGGCGCCGGCCAGGCCGCGCGCGAACTTGTCCGACAGGAACAAAACGATGCCGGCGCAGGCAATCAGCGTGCCGGCGACCTGGCGCGCGCGCAGGCGCTCGGCGCCTAGCGCGGCGAGGATCGCCAGCGTGAAGAGCGGCCCGCTGGTCAGCACCAGCGAGGAGGAGAAAGGCGTCGACAGGTTCATCCCGTTCATCACCACGCTGATGTGCAGCGCGTGGCCGACCAGGCCGCAGAGCACGAAGCGCGGCAGGTCGGCGCGGCGCGGCCAGGTGGCGCGGATGCGGCGCCGGAAAATCACCACCAGCAGGACGAGGGCGAGCAGCGGCAGCACCGCGAAGCGGATGAACACGAACGCCCCGACGCCCAGGTGGTCGAGCACGTGCTTGGTGAAGGCGAAATTCACGCCCCACACCAGCATCGTGGCAAGGGCGGCCGCCAGCGAGCGGTCTAGAATTCGACCTCCATGAAATCCGAATCTCCCCTGACAGCACGCGCCGCGGTGCGGGCGCTGACGGCGTCGAAAATCCGCGAGCTCTACAACGAAGGCCTCGGCAACCCGAACGTGCTGCCGTTCTGGGTCGGCGAGCCCGACGAGCCGACGCCGGATTTTATCCGCAAGGCGGGCAGCGGCTCGATCGCCGCCGGGGAGCTGTTCTACACGCACAACCTCGGCATCCCCGAGCTGAGGGAGACGTTGGCGGGATACATTTCCAGACTCCACAAGAAAGTCGAAGTCGATCAGATCGCCGTCACCAGCTCAGGCGTCAACGCGCTGATGGTCGCCTCCCAGCTCCTCATCGATCCGGGCGACCGCGTGGTGCAGGTGGTGCCGCTGTGGCCCAACCTGCAGGAGATCCCGAAGATCCTCGGCGCCACCGTGCAGACGGTGCCGCTCGAGTTTTCTACGGGGGGTTGGCGTCTGAACTTGGAACGGCTCGTCAAAACGCTCACCCCCGGTACCCGAGCTCTGTACCTGAATTCGCCGAACAATCCAACCGGGTGGACGGTCACCAAGGACGAGCTGAAGGCGATCCTCGAGCATTGCCGCCGTCACGGCATCTGGATCTTCGCCGACGATGCCTACGAGCGTCTTTATTTCGGGGCGGAGGCCGTCGCCCCGTCCTTCCTGGACATTTCTTCCGACGAAGATCGTCTGATCAGCGCCAACACCTTCTCCAAGTCCTGGCTGATGACCGGCTGGCGCCTGGGCTGGCTGGTGGTGCCGGCGGGCCTGAGCGCCGACCTCGGCAAGCTGATCGAGTACAACACCTCCTGCGCGCCGGTCTTCGTGCAGCGCGCCGGGATTGCGGCGGTGAAGGAAGGCGAGCCGGTCATCGCGCGCACTCGCTATCGCTTTCGAAAGGCTCGCGACTTTCTGGTCGCCCAGTTGCGCGAGATTCCGAAGGTGCAAGTCGCGGTGCCCACCGGCACGATGTACGTCTTCTTCAAAGTGGCGGGCATGGACGACAGCCTGGCGTTCTGCAAGAAGCTGGTGCGCGATACCGGGCTGGGCCTTGCGCCCGGCTCGGCGTTCGGGCCCGAGGGCGAAGGCTTCGTGCGCTGGTGCTTCGCGGCCTCCGAAGAGAAGCTCGCCGACGGCGTGGCGCGATTGAAGTCTTTCCATGGATAGCCGTTTCGTACGCAAGCCGCTCCCCGAGCGCTTCTGCAACCTCGAGCGGCTGCTCGCCGCGATGACGGCGCAGAAGCTCGACGGCATCGTGGTGTCGACCCCGCTCAACGTGTTTTACCTTAGCGGCTTCAACGGCATCGCGCACAAGGCGGATGAGCCGCGTCCCTACGCGCTGCTCCTGTCGCGCCATGCTCCGGAGCACCCAATCCTGGTGCTTGCCGACTACTACCTGGCGAGCATCCTCAGCCAGCCGACCTGGGTGCGCGACATCCGGCCGTTCCGCGCCGTGATGATGCCGATCGACCGGGCAGCGCAGCGCGAAGACCTCGAGCGGTTTATCCCCCAGCGGGCAAAGCAGCTGGAGTGGGTGCGAGGCGCGCGCGAGCGATACGCCTTCGACATGCCCTCCGCGTTGCGCGGCGCCTTGGCGGAGCTCGGCATGGAGCGCGGCCGGGTGGGATTCGACGACCTCGCGCTCGGCCAGCGCCTTCGACCAGAGCAGGGTGCGGCAGTCGATGCCTACGACGCCCTCATGTTCGCGCGCGCAGTAAAGACTCCCACCGAGATCGAGCTCCTGCGCCGCGCGACCGCGCTCAACCGTGCCGCGATCGAGCGCACCGTGACGACGTGGCAGAGAGGTATGACCTGGCGCGAGCTGAACCGCGCCTACCACGCCGCGGCGCTGGACCTTGGCGGCTTCGTGCGCGATCCCGGCGCGATGGTCTGGGGCCATCCGCGCGGCGCGGAAACCGCGCTCACGCTGCAAACCGGCCTGGAAGACTTCGAGGTCGAGCGCGGCCAGCACGTGATGTTCGATTGCCACGGCACCCTCGACCTGTACTGCTGGGACGGCGGCAAGACCTGGGTGGTGGGCGGCGAGCCGCACGCCGAGGGCAAGCGCAATCTGCGCGCTACGGCCCAGGTCGCGCAGCAGCTGGTTTCAGAGATGAAGCCCGGGGCCCGCCCCAGCGTGCTGCAGGGCAGGGGCCGCGAGCTTTACCGCAAGGCCGGCATCGCCGGCGCCGACGCCGCGGTGATTTTCTTCCACGGCCTCGGCCTGTCGCACTGGGACCTGGAGGACCGGACTGCCGATTGGCGCTTCGAGGCCGGGATGGTGGTGCCTTTGCACGTCGTGCTGCCGGGCGGCGAAACCGAGCGCGCCTGGCTGGAGGAAGTGGTGCTCATCACCGAGCGGGGCGGTGAGCCGCTGTTCGGCTGGGGCTACGAGCCGCTGCTCGCCTGAAGCCGGGCATAAAAAAGCCCCGGGCACGGAAGTCCGCGCCCGGGGAGCTGCCTGCGCATCCTTCAGGGGAGGAGGCGCAAAACGCGAAAAACCTGGTCCTTAGGCGTTTGCGACGCGCTTGTTGACGTTGATGGCGGTGGCCGACTTGTCCAGGACCGCGAGGTCGCCGGAAAGCTCCGCGCCTTCCTCGACCTTGATCTTGGCGTAGCGCACCTTGCCGGAAACCTTGCCGGTGCCGAGGATCACCAGCTGCTTGCGCACCGTGATCTCGCCTTCGAAGCGGCCGCGGATCTCGGCCTGGTCGACGGCGATGGTGCCCTGGAACACGCCGTTCTCGGCGATCTCGAGGATGCGCGCGTCGAGCGTGGCGTCGACGCGGCCTTCGACGACCAGCGTGTCGCAATCGCTGATTTCCACACCCTTCAGCTTGATGTCCGGACCGACGACGAGCTTCGATTCCTTGCGCTCGTCGACTTTCTTGTCGGACTCCATGGAGGGCGCGGGAGTGGCAGTCACAGGCGCCGGGGCGATCGGTTGAGTCTGGCGAAACGATTCGTCGCGCCGGTTACGGAAGAACCCGTCTTTTTGTAGCACTTTCAGTTCCCTCTCTGTAGTGATGGGTAGGACAGCGCATCCTCATACGCACGATCCATACCTGCCGCTAAGTGGTTGAAAGTTCTCAATAGCCGGAGTGAGGGGAAAGACCCTGCGTCGGCCAAAGGCGACAGCCTGTTGCTAGCGAAATCGCAACGCGTTGTAGCGGTTCAGCTTTTTCTGTCGCTTATTGACTACGGCTGTTCGCCTGCTCGAAGTGCCGCATCGTCTTCTGCGCATCGTAGCGGCCTTCAACCAGCGTCTCCGGATCCCATTCGCTGCGCTCGGCGCCGAAGAAGTCGCCGCCGTAGACGTGGAGCGCGCCGGTGAGGCGCGGGATCGGGTTGGTGACCGAATGAATGATGTCCTGCCCGAGCGGTACCGCGTCGCGCTCGCTCAGCGCCTGCGCGCCCGCCGCCTCGACTTTGCTTCCGGCTCTTTTCCAGAAGATATTGTCTTCGCGGCCGGTGTACACGCCGATCACTGCCCACATGCGGTGGTTGTGGGGATAGATGGTCATGTACGGCGCCCATACCACGTTGAGGATGGTCAGCCCGGGGGAGTGGTAGAGCTTCTGCACCTCGCCGCGCTTGGGCGCGCCGAGGCACTTGAGGACCGCGCCGGGCTCGGACACCGCGCGCGCCACGACCTCGCGCACCGCCTTGTGGCTGCGGTCGGCGGCGTGCGCCGCGCGGCAATCGTCGATGAAGCGCTCGAGGTCCACGGCCGTCAGTTTACAAACTCGCGCAGCAGGCGTCCCGGCAATTTCTGGCCCTGCAGCGGCCCCTCCTTGCCGACGATGCGCACCCCGTTCACCCACACGCCGTGCACGCCGACTGCGCCGGTGGAGAGACGCGGATGACCGCCGGGCAGGTCGAACACGCGGCGCTTCGGCCCGCGGTTCACCGTCGCCGGGTCGAACAGCAGGAGGTCGGCGTGGTAGCCGGGCTTGAGCGCCCCGCGCTCGCGGATGCCGAACAGCGCCGCCGGCTGGCCGGTCAGGCGCCAGACGGCGTCGGCCAGCGTCAGCACGCCGCGTTCGCGCACCCAGTGGCCGAGGAGGTGCAGCCCGAAGCCGGCGTCGTTGAAGAAGGTGAGGTGCGCCCCGGCATCGGAGAGCGAGACCAGGCTCGCCGGGTGCTTCAGCATGCGGCCGACCGCTTCCTCGTCCGAGTTGAGCAGCAGGGCGCTGAACACCGTGTCGAGGTCCTCCGCCAGCGCGAGGTCGAGCATGAAATCCAGCGGATCCTGGCCGCGCGCGAGGTCGGCGAGCGATTGCTGCTCGAGCTCCTTGCGCTTCGATTCGATGACCTGGACCTTGTCCCACTCGCTGTTGAACAGGCGGAAATGCGTGGGCCGGGCGAGCTCCGCGCGCACCGCGTCGCGAAACGATTTCTGCGCCAGCTTGTTGCGGAACGCCTTGCCCTTGAGGGGGAGCGCCGGTTGCCAGCTTTGCAGGCCCTCGAACACGTAGGGCGAGCGCAGCGTGAAATCCATCGACAGCGGGCAGCACGACACCGCGCCGACGACGTAATGGCCGTTCGCCTGCGCTTCGGCAATCGCATCGAGGTCGTTGAACACCGAGTCGGGGTTGGTGCTGTTGTGCAGCAGCGCCGCCACCACCACCGGCCGCCTCGAGTCGCGCGCCAGCTCCTCGAGAAAATCCATGCGGGTGTGACCGCCCTTGGTGAGCATGAACACCCCGCGCCCGCTCTCGCGCAGGCAGCCGACCAGTGCGCGCAGCTCGGTTTCGTCGGCCAGGCGCGAAGGCATCGGCTTGCCGCCCTCGCCGTTGTGCGCCGGCGAGGTGCTGGTGGAGAAGCCGATGGCACCGGCTTGCATGGCTTCCAATACCAGCTTGCGCATCGCTTCGATCTCTTCGGGAGAGGCGGCACGTTCGGTCGCCCGGTCCCCCATCACATACGTGCGGATCGAGGAATGCCCGGCGAAGGCGGCGATGTTGATGGCGCTGCCGAGGCGCTCGAGCATGTCGAGGTATTGCGGCACGCTCTCGAAATCCCAGCGCACCCCGGCGCGCAGCACCTCGAGCGACATGCCCTCGACCTGGGTGAGGTTGCGCATCACCAGCTCGCGGTCGCCGGGCCGGCACGGCGCGATGGTGAAGCCGCAGTTGCCGATGATCGCGGTGGTGACGCCCAGCGTCGGCGAGGGCGAGGCCCACGGATCCCAGGTGATCTGGGCGTCGTAGTGGGTGTGGTTGTCGATGATTCCCGGCATCAGCGCCAGGCCCTCGGCCTCCACCGTGGCCCTGGCGGCGCCGGCGATGTAGCCGACCTCGACGATGCGGCCGTCCTTCACCGCCACGCCGCCGCGCCGCGGCGGCAAGCCCGTTCCGTCGAGCAGGATGGCGTCATGGATGGCGAGGTCGAACATCGCGCCTGAGTATACTCAGCGAAAATCAGGGACAGACCACCATTTTTCCGCTCACGCTCAGCAACAAAGTCGCGGTCGTCACCGGGGGCGCCAAGGGCATCGGCGCCGCCACCGTCACGCTGCTGGAAACCGCCGGCGCGAAGGTCGAGGTGCTGGATCTCGAGCGTGGCATTGACGTGACAAAGGAAGAGCAGGTCGAAGAGGCGTTTGCCCGCATCGGCACCATCGACATCCTGGTGAACAACGCCGGCCGCGCCGCGCGCAAGCCGGCGGTGGAGCTGACCAAGCAGGACTGGGATGCGGTGGTTGATCTCAACCTGGGCGCGGTCTTCAGCTGCTCCAGGCTCGCGCATCCCTATTTGAAGAAGCGCGGCGGCGGCTCGATCGTGAACCTCGCCTCGATCATGGGATTCTCGGGCGGGATCACGCCCAATGCCTCCTACCAGGCGTCCAAGGGCGGCGTGGTCAACCTGACGCGCGCGCTCGCGCTCGAGTGGGCGGCGGACAACATCCGCGTCAACGCGGTGGCGCCGACCTACGTGCGCACCGACCTGACCACGCCGATTTTTTCCAATCCCGAGCTCCTGAAGGTCGTGATGGGCCACACGCCGCTCGGCCGCCTGCCGGAGCCGCAGGACATCGCCGCCGCTATTGTTTTCCTATGCAGCGACGCTGCGCGCTGCATCACCGGCGTCACGCTACCGGTCGACTCGGGCTTCCTGGCGCGCTAGGTCCTTGCCCGGCGCAGCATCGGCACGACGGTCGGCGAGTCGCCGGACTGGATGGCGCCCAGGCGCTCGAATCCGTGCCGCTCGTAGAGGGGGATGTTCGCCGGGTTGCTGGACTCGAGGTAGGCGGGCAGCCGGTCGCGGTCGCAGGCCGCAAGCGCGTGGCGCATCAAGGCCGAGCCGAGCCCGCGGCCCTGCTTCGCCGGGTCGACGCCGATGAGCGGCAGGTACCAGTGCGGCTCGCTCGGGTGATAGCGCCCCATCCCTTGCAGGATGACCGCAATGTCGCCGCGGATGCGCGCCGGCGCGGTGCGCTCCAGCAGGCTGCCCAGCGCCTCCTCGTCGGGTCCGCTGCCCGGCGGCAGCCATAGCGCGGCTCCGCCCTCGGCGAGGTGGGCGCCGCCCTGATCGAACGCCTGGCCGCCGAATGCCCTGACGGCGGCGGGGAAGTGCGCGAGGTAGGTATCCGCAGCGGGCCAGCTCCAGCGCGTCATCGGGTCCGCGGCGAACGCGAGCACCAGGACGCTGGTCGCCGCGGCTGCGTCCGCTTTCGTTGCAGTCCTGATCATCAGGTCTTGAGGCGGTAACCGGTTTTGAAGATCCAGGCCACGACCCCGAGGCAGATCACAAAAAATCCCAGCGTCATTCCGAGGCTCACGAGCACCGGCACGTCCTCGGTACCGTAGAAGCTCCAGCGGAAGCCGCTGATCAGGTACACCACCGGATTGAACAGGCTGAATGCGCGCCAGGCGGCGGGCAGCATGTCGATGGAATAGAACGCGCCGCCGAGGAAGGTGAGGGGCGTGATCACCAGCATGGGCACGAACTGCAGCTGGTCGAAGCCGTTTGCCCAGATGCCGAGGATGAAGCCGAACAGGCAGAAGGTGGTCGCGGTGAGCACCAGGAACGCGATCATCCAGAACGGGTGCACGATGCTCACCGGCACGAAGATGTTCGCGGTGGCCAGGATGATCAAGCCGAGCACGATCGACTTGGTGGCCGCCGCGCCGACGTAGGCCAGCACCAGCTCGAAGGGCGACACCGGCGCCGACAGCACCTCGTAGATGGTGCCGGTGAACTTCGGCAGGTAGATGCCGAACGAGGCGTTCGACAGGCTCTCGGTGAAGATCGACAGCATGATCAGCCCGGGCACGATGAACGCGCCGTAGGGCACCCCGCCGATCTCGCTCATGCGCGAGCCGATCGCCGCGCCGAACACCACGAAGTAGAGCGCGGTGGTGATCACCGGCGTGGCCAGGCTCTGCCACAGCGTGCGCTTGAAGCGCGCCATCTCGAATTTATAAATCGCGGCGACGGCGTGGCGGTTCATCGCTGGTGGACCAGGTCGATGAAAATGTCTTCGAGCGAGCTCTGCTTGGTCTGCAGGTCGGTGAAGGCAATGCCAAGCTCGCTCAGGCGCCGCAGCAGCGCCGGCATGCCCGCGCGCTCCTCGCTCGCGTCGAAGGTGTATTCGAGCTCGCTGCCATGGTTTTTCAAAGAAACTTTCCATTCGGACAGCGGGCTGGGCAACGCCTGCAAAGGCTGCACCAGGTGCAAGGTCAACTGCTTCTTGCCGAGCTTCTTCATCAGCGCGCTCTTCTCCTCCACCACGATCAGCTCGCCCTTGTTGATCACGCCGATGCGGTCGGCCATCTCCTCGGCTTCGTCGATGTAGTGCGTGGTGAGGATCACGGTGACCCCGCCGTCGCGCAGGCGGCGCACCAGCGCCCACATGTCGCGCCGCAGCTCGACGTCGACGCCCGCCGTCGGCTCGTCGAGGAACAGCACCTCGGGCTCGTGCGCCAGCGCCTTGGCGATCAGCACCCGCCGCTTCATGCCGCCCGACAGCGTCATGATCTTGTCGTTGCGCTTGTCCCAGAGCGAGAGCTGGCGCAGCACGTTCTCGAGGTGGTCGGGGTCGGGCGCGTGCCCGAACAGGCCGCGGCTGAAGCTCACCGTGCCCCACACCGTCTCGAACATGTCGGTATGCAGCTCCTGCGGCACCAGGCCGATCTTCGCCCGCGTGTAGCGGTAGTCGCGCTGGATGTCGCGCCCGTCGACCGTCACGCTGCCCGAAGTCGGCCGCGCGATGCCGCAGACGATGTTGATGAGCGTGGTCTTGCCGGCGCCGTTGGGCCCGAGCAGGGCGAAGATCTCGCCGCGGCGGATGTCGACGCTCACCGCCTTCAGGGCGGCAAGCCCGGAGGCGTAGGTCTTGGTCAGCCCGGAAATCGAGATCACCGCCGCAAGAGTACCCGGATCGCGCGGCGACGGTTTCAGCTGCAATCGATGGCGTCGACCTTGTCGGGATAGAAGGCGAGGTGATCCTTGATCGCCTGCACCTGGACCAGCGGCTGCTCGTAGCTCCAGACGGCGTTGCGCGCCGTGCGCCCGTTGGCCAGGCTGTAGTAGGTGGCGTCGCCCTTGTGCGGGCAGTGGGTGGTGTGCGAGGTGCGGATCAGCCGCTCCATCTTCACGTCCTTGCGCGGCAGGTAGTACACCGGCTGGTACTTGCCTTCCTCGAGCACCAGCGCGTCGCGGCTCTCCGCGATGATTTCGCCGTTGAATGTCACGCGGACACGGCCGCCCGCGGGCCGGATCGCAATCATCGCGCCTTCGCCTTCCACAGGCCGATCATGCGGCCCTCGGGATCGGTGAACAGGCAGAACTTGCCCATGCCGGCCACCTTCTGCTCCTCGATGGCGATCTTGCCGCCGGCGGCGATCACCTTCTTGCGGTACGCCGCTAGGTCGTCCACCAGGATGTAGAACAGCATGTTGCCCGGCCACGGCCCCGGCTTGTCGGGCTTGACGATGCCGCCGTTGATGCCGTGCATCTCGCCCTCGGCGCCGGTCTCGACGATGCGGTAATTGATCTCGGGGTGGTGCGTGACTTTCCAGTCGAACACCTTGGCGTAGAACCCGGAAATTTTCTCCGGCTCCCTGGACATCAGCTCGAAATGAACCACTGCGTTACCCATCGTAAGCTTCCTTCAGTTTGCTGATCTCGATCTTGCGCATCTGCAGCATCGCGTCGAACGCGCGCTGCGCCTTCCTGCGGTCCTTGTCGGCGACCATCTCGAGCAGGATCGTCGGGGTCACCTGCCAAGACAGGCCGTACTTGTCTTTCAGCCAGCCGCACGCGCTTTCCTGCCCGCCGCCGGCAAGCAGCTTCTCCCAGTAGTAGTCGACCTCCTCCTGGTCCTTGCAGTTGATCATGAGCGAAATCGCTTCGGTGAACTTGAAGTGCGGCCCGCCGTTCAGCGCGACGTATTCCTGGTCGCCCAGCCGGAACTGCACCGTCAGCACGTCGCCCTTGCCGACCCCGCTGCCTTCGAGGTGGCGCGTGACGCCGAGCATCTTCGACTTCTCGAACACCGAGCAGTAGAACTTCGCGGCTTCCTCGGCTTCCTTGTCGAACCAGAGGAAGGTGGTGATTTTCTGCATCTCAGACTCCTTTCATGGCGGCACGGCGCGCCAGGACTTTGCGCTCCGCCTCGTTGCGGGTGAGGGTGGTGGCGCGATTGAACTCGGTGCGTGCTTCATCGACGCGGCCCAGCTTCGCCAGCAGGTCGCCGCGCACGGCGTGAAGCAGGTAGTAGTCCTTCAATTCGAGCTGGTCGACGATTTCCAGGCCCGCCGCGGGGCCGAAGGCCATCGCCACGGCGACGGCGCGATTCACTTCGACGACCGGTGAACCGGTGAGCTCGGCCAGCGCGTCGTACAGACCGACGATGCGCGGCCAGTCGGTTTCATCAGCGGTGCGCGCGCGCGCGTGGCAAGCCGCGATGGCGGCCTGCAGGCCGTAGGGTCCGAGCGGGCCTCGGATTTGCGATAAAGCCGCCATGCCGCGGCGGATGAGAAGCTGATCCCAGCGCGAGCGGTCCTGCTCCATCAGCAGCACTGGCGCGCCGTTGGCGTCCAGCCGCGCCCGGAAGCGCGACGCCTGCAACTCCATCAGTGCCACCAGGCCGAGCACCTCGGGCTCCTGCGGAAGCATGCCGGCGAGAATGCGTCCCAGGCGCAACGCCTCATCGCACAGCGCGGGACGCATCCAGTCGGCGCCGGCGGTGGCCGAATAACCTTCGTTGTAGACCAGATAGATCACCTCGAGCACCGAGGCAAGGCGCTCGGCGCGCTCGGCCGCGGCCGGCGCCTGGAAGGGCACGCGCGCTTCCGACAGCGTGCGCTTGGCGCGCACGATGCGCTGCGCGATCGTGGGCTCGGGAACCAGGAAGGCGCGCGCGATCTCGTCGGTGGTCAGGCCGCCGAGCAGCCGCAGCGTCAGGGCGACCCGGGCTTCGGTCGACAGCACCGGATGGCAGGCGGTGAAGACCAGGCGCAGCAGGTCGTCGCCGATGTCGTCGTCCCAATCGGGTTCAAAGGAAACGTCCTGTTCCAGGGCGAACTCGGCGTGCTTCTGCTCCAGCATCTTCGCGCGGCGGAAGTGATCGAGCGCGCGGTTCTTCGCCGCGGCCATCAGCCAGGCGCCGGGATTGTCCGGCGCGCCCGAGCGTGGCCAGGTCTCGAGCGCCGAGACCAGCGCTTCGTGCGCCAGGTCCTCGGCGAGGCCGACGTCGCGCACCATGCGCGCGAGGCCGGCGATCACCTTGGCGGACTCGATGCGCCAGACGGCTTCGATCTCTTTCACTGGAAAAACTCCGTGAGGACCGGGGCAATGGCCGTGGGCTTCACCATGTGGTTCTGGCCTTCGAGCGTGTGATAACGCGCCGAGCGCAGCACGCGCGCCACGGCCTGCATGGCGTTGCGCATCCATTGCGGACTTTTGCCGCCCGCCACGGAAAGCGTCGGCACCGAGATGCCGCTCCACTGCCCGGCAGGCAGCGGCTCGCCGCGCATGTGCCGCCGCATCACCGCGCCGTCGTGCGGGAGCGTGTGCGCCACGGCCTTCAGCTTCGACCACGCCGGCATTACGCGCATGAGCGCGATCAGGATCGCGGGCATGCCGACCATCTTCATGAAGTGCTTGAGCGCGTCGGCACGGCGGTCGGCCGCGACGGCCTGATCGATCTCGTCCCAGGTGGACAGCACCGGGGGACGCGAGCCGTCGACGATGAACGGGGCTTCGTACAGCGCCAGCTTGCGGATGCCGGGAATCCGGTTCGCCGCGGTGTGGCCGCTTTCGCCGCGGCCGCGGCGGTCGTAGGTGTAGACGGTGAAGTCCCGCGCCAGCAGCGCCGCGAGCTGCGGCATCGGGCCGAAGGCCCGGTAGCACAGCGCCCCGTCCACGAGGATCAGTGCCGGACCCGCGCCCGATCGCTCGAAGGCGATCGGGGTGCCGTCCCTGGAGATGACGGTGGGCATGGTTACTTCTTCACCTTGTTCCACAGCTCCTTGTGATGGTCGATGGCCTCGCTGGGCGCGAAGTCCTCGAGCTCGAACAGCCGGCGGACCTCGATCTCGGTGTCGGAGCCGTCGATGGTCGGGTTCGGAAAGCGCCGCGCCCACTCCTTGGCTTCCTCGACGCTCTTGGTCTGGATGATGCTGTAGCCGGCGATCAGCTCCTTCGCCTCGGTGAACGGCCCGTCGACGATGCTGCGCTGCTTGCCCTTGTACTTGACCTTGAAGCCCTTCGAGCTCGGCTGAAGTCCCGTGCCGTCGAGCAGCGCGCCGGCCTTCTGCAGCTCCTCGTGGTACTTCGCCATCTCGGCGAGCAGGCTCTCCGGCGGCATCACGCCGGCTTCGGAGTCCTTGGTGGCTTTCACGATGATCATGAAACGCATTTGCTTCTCCTTTCGTTCGGTTGAGGGACCACTACCTCTACGACGAACGGGCCCCGGCGAAATCGACAGGCCGCCGCGATTTTTCGGAAACCACTGAAAACACGAGGAATCCCAGGCCTGCGAGCTGGAGCAGGGCGCGCGCGGCGTGGGTGTACTCCCATTGGTCGCGCAGCGCCGCCCAGTCCGGCGGCAGGGTGTCGGCTGTCAGCGGCACCAGGGTCGCGTTGACCGGCGCGACCCAGATCCAGAATGCGGCGTCGGCGGCGATCAGGCAGAGCGCACCGAAGAGCGTCCAGCGAAACGCCGGTTGCGCGCGCACCAGGAACGCGAGCACCGCTGCCGCAATCGGGGCGGCGATCTCGAAGAACGCCCCGACGGTGCCAAAGGCCGGCGGGTAGATCGTCTGCAGCAGCATCAGCCAGGTCGCGCCGTCGAGGCGGATCTTGGCCGGCATCTCCAGCAGGTGGGCCCAGGTGGTGCCCATGCACAGCGCCGCCAGCATGATCGTCAGCCAGCGCCAGGTCTTCACGTCGCTCCCTGTTCGGCGGCGACCTGCGGGCGTTCGCGCGGCAAGGCCGCGGCGATCAGCGCGGCTGCCGCTGCGAACGCCGCGCCGGCCGCAAAGGCGGCGTGATATCCCTTGGCTTCGGCAAGGCTCGCCAGCGCGGCGAGGCCAAGCGCCCCGCCTACCATGAACGAGGTATTGACCACCCCCGAGGCGAGTCCGGACTCGCTCGGGTCCACGTCGCTCATCGCGGCGAGCATCACCGGGTTGAGGGCCATGCCGCAGCCCACGCCGAGGAGCAGCATGCCCGGCAGGACGTGCAGCATGAAGCCGCCGCTCGACGGAAAAGAGGCAGGAGCAAGCGCCAGCAGGCCGAGGCCGGCGGCGGTGAGCAGCATGCCGGCGGCGATCGGCAGCTTCAGGCCGAAGCGCATCACCAGCTTCGCCGACAGGCCGATCGAGAACACCGCCATGATCAGGTTGGCCGGCAGGAAGGCGAGGCCGATCTGCATCGGCGTGTAGCCGAGCACCAGCTGCAGGTAGAGCGCGGAGATGAAGAACCAGGCGAACATCGCCGCCGCCCACAGCACGCCGATCACGTTCGCCACCGCGATGCTGCGGATGCGGAACAGGCGCAGCGGCATCAGCGGGTCGCCGATGCGCGACTCGATGGCGAGGAATGCTCCAAATAAAACCGCTGCAACGACCAGCAGCGCCCAGCTGCTGTTGACGATGGCGTAGATCGCCAGCATCGAAGAAGCCGTCACGGTGAGCGCGCCGGCGACGTCGAGGCGCCGCTTCTGCGCGGGCGCGGTATCGGGCGAAAGAAGGGAAAAGCAGAGCGCGCATACGAGGGCGCCGATCGGCAGGTTGACGAGGAATATCCAGTGCCAGCCCAGCGCGCTGGTGAGCAGGCCGCCGGCGAGCACGCCGACGCTGCCGCCGCCGGCGCAGATGAAGCCGTAGAGACCCATCGCCTTGGCGCGGTCGGCGGTCTCGCTGAAGAGGTTCATGATCAGCGAGAGCGCGATCGCCGATACCGCGGCGCCGCCCAGCCCCTGCACCGCGCGCGCCACCACCAGCAGCCACTGCGTATGCGCCAGCGCGCACACCAGCGACGCCGCGGTGAAGAGCGCCGTGCCGAGCAGGAACCAGCGGCGCTGGCCGTACAGGTCGCCGAGGCGCCCGCCGAGCAGCAGGAAGCCGCCGTAGGTCACCATGTAGGCGTTGATCACCCACACCAGCGACGCGTCGCTGAAGCGGAGGCTCGCCTGGATCGAGGGCAGCGCGACATTCACGATCGTGGTGTCGATCACGATCATGAACTCGCCCGCGCACAGCAGATAGAAGGCCAGCCAGCGCTTGCGTTCGGTCATCACAGGTGCCGGGTCTCCGCCGGCGGCGACTTCATGTCGTCGTGCCGCATGTTGAAATACTTCACCGGCGCGTCGATGAGCGCCTGCGGGTCGACGCCGTCCAGGCAGTTCACCCGCACCGCCAGCTGGTCGCCGGCCTGCGAGAACGCTCGCACCCCGCACCTCTGGCAGAAGCGGTGATGGATCACCTTCCTGCCGAACTGGTAGTCGGCGAGCGAGCCCTCGCCTGAGAGCAGGCGGAAATCGCTCGCCGGAATCCCGGCGAGCCACGCCCGTGTCTTGAAGCAGATCGAGCAGTTGCACCTGAAGGTGCCCTGCGCGAGGTCGAGGTCTGCTTCGAAGCGCACCGCGCCGCAATGGCAGCTGCCCTGATAGGTCTTCTTCACGGGTTCTTTGGGCCGGCGATGACCATCCAGCCCATGCCGAAGCGGTCGGCGACCATGCCGAAGCTCTTGGCGAAAAAGGTCTCGGCGAGCGGCATCTGCACCTTGCCACCATCGGCGAGCGCGTCGAAGCGCTGCTTCGCCTCGGCCGCATCTTTGGCGTTGATGGTGAGGGCAAACCCCTGGAAGCTGGGCTTGCCGGTACAGTTGCCGTCGGAAGCCATTACCTTGGTATCGCCGATGCTGAAGAGCGCGTGCATCACCTTGTTGTCCGAGTTCGGCGGGTTGTACTTCGGCTCCGGGTTCTCCTTGTAGCGCAGCACCGCTTCAACCTTCGCGCCGAGCTTCTGCCGATAGAACTCGAGCGCCTCCTCAGTGCGGCCTTCGAAGAAAAGATAGGGCTCCACGTTCATTTACGGCCTCCTGTCGAGTACGGTTTTCATCTGGCTCAGTCCCTGGTCGAACATGCCGCCGACCATCCGGTCCATGTCGACGAACAGGCAGATCGCCTTCGACAGGAAGTTGTTCTGCCCCGTCATGGTCCAGGTCACGGCGGTGTCCTCGCCGGCGGGCCGGAAGCGGAACTCGGTGGTGTTCACCGCCGCCATCGGCTTGAAGAATTCGAGCCGGATGCGCACCAGCTCGCCCGGGCGGCTTTCGGTGATCGTCATGCGGCCTTCGCCGACCTCGTGGTTGCCCTGCCATGCATAAACCGCGCCGGTGCCGGCCTTCGGGCCTTCATATTGGCGCTTGAGCGCCGGGTCGACTTTTTCCCACGGCGACCACGCCTGCCAGTTGTGGAAGTCGTTCACCTGCGCGAACGCCGCCGGCGCCGGCGCGCGCAGGGTGGCGCTGCGCTCGACTTTGAAGTCGGTGGGCTGCAGCGCGACGACGATGAGAAATCCTGCGACGACGACCGCAATCGCGGCCAAGCTCCATTTCAGCATTGCTATTTCCTTAAGTGTGTGCCGAGCCGATCGACGGTCTGCGCCCAGCCTTGGTCCATCCCCCTGAGCATCGCGGCCGCTTCGTCGCTCGGCCCGCGCGCCACTGCATTCAGCGATACGGTGGTCCTGCCTTCGGACTCCGTGAACGTCACTTCGATCACTTCCTGCAGCCGCTCGACGCCCTTGTGGTCGTCGGCAACGCAGGCAATGACCAGGTGCTTCGGGAAATCCAATTCCTTGAACTGGCCGCGCACCCAGTAGTCCTTGCCGTCGGGCGCGCGCAGGCACAGCTTGAACACGCCGCCCAGGCGCGGGTCGGTCTCGCACGAGTGGATGGTGAAGCCTTTCGGGCCGAACCAGTGCTGCAGGTGCTCGGCGCGCGTCCAGCATTCGAATACGCGCGAGCGCGGCGCATCGAACACCCGCGTCAGGACGACGGTGTGCTGGTTCATTTGCCCAGATAAGCCTCGAGCTGATCGAGCGTTCCACCCCAGCCCTGCTGCATCGAGGGACGGCCTTCCTCGAAGGTCCTGCGTTCGGCTTCGGTGGCTTCGTGGGGTATCCAGCGGATGGAAACCTTCGTTTTCCCATCCACGGCCGAGAACTCCACCGTGGAGAGGATGTACTGCGGCCATCCCGGCGACGACGGATGGCGCGTCACGCCGCCCTGCGCATCGGAGAAGGACACGATGAACACCAGCTTCTCCGGCGGCTTGATCTCGCGGTAGACGAACTTGCCCCACATTTCGCTGCCGTCGGGGGCCTTCATGCCGTAGAGGAAGGTGCCGCCCGGACGCAGGTCGACCTTGCACGTGTGCACGCGGAAGCCGCGCGGTCCCCACCAGTGCTTCAGGCGCTCGGGCTCGGTCCATGCCTGCCACACTTTCTGGCGCGGTGCGTCGTAGAGCCGGGAGATCTCGAACGGCTTCACAGGTCGACCACCACCTTGAAGCCGCCCCAGAAGAAGCGCTTGCCGTCGAACGGCATCTTCTTCGGGTCCATCATGCTGGCGATGCGCTTGTCCTTCATCACCTTCTTGTTCACGCTGTCGCGGTGCTTGCGGTTCTTGTAGAGGATCCACGAGAACCACACCACCTCGCCGGGCTTGAGCTTCACCGCTTGCGGGAAGGAGGTCGACTTGCCCTTCTTCACGTCGTCGGCGATGCATTCCTTGTAATCGAGCGCGCCGTGCTCGCGCCACACCTTGCCTGCGGTGGTCGCCATCTTGCGATACGCCGCGAGGTTCTTCTTCGGCACCGGCAATACGAATCCATCTACATAGGCCATGACAGTCTCCGTCTTTTGAGAAATTTCGTGGCTAAGCTGGGACCGGAGCGGCGGCTCTGATCGCTTTTGGGAAGGGCGGGAAGGCAAGCGCGATCGCCACCGCGGCGAGGCCGATCGCGGCCGAAAACAGATACATCCACGTATAGCGGCCGAAAGTGTCGTAGATCCAGCCGCCGATGGCCGGCCCGAGCGCCATCCCGAGGCTCGAGATCATGGCCGCGGCGCCGAACACCGTGCCGAGGATGCGCTGGCCGAAGTATTCGCGCGCGAGCACCGCGTAGAGCGGCATCACGCCGCCGTAGGCGAAGCCGAACACTGCGGCGACGGCGTAGAACTCGCCGAGGCGCGAGGCGTAGATGAACGCGCCGGCCGCGACCGCCTGCACCAGCAGGCCGGCGATGAGCACCCGCTTCACGCCGAGGCGGTCGGCGGCCACGCCGAGCGCGAGGCGCCCGCCGAGGCCGGCGAGCCCCTCCACGCTGTAGACCGTGACCGCGGCGATCGGCGCAAGGCCGCAGGTCATGGCGTAGCTCACCGTATGGAAGATCGGTCCGGCGTGCGCCGCGCAACAGGCGAAGAAGGTGACCGCGAGGACGATGAACGGCGCCGAACGCAGCGCTTTCCCGACCGATAAGCGTTCTTCCCTCGTATTGCTGGCGGATGCCGATGAAACCTGCGTGGCCGGCGGCCGGCGCAAGAAGAGCGCCGCCGGGATGAGCGTCGCCCAGACGATGAGGGCGAACACGAGCTGGGCAGACCGCCAGTCCATCTGCGTGATCAGCCAGGCGGCGAACGGCGACATGGTCATCGGCGCCACGCCGATTCCCACCGAGACCAGCGACACTGCAAGGCCGCGATGGTGGGTAAACCAGCCCATCACCGCGGCGATCATCGGCGTGAAGAAGCTGCCGGCGGCAATGCCGACCAACAGGCCGAAGGCGAGCTGGAACTCGAGCGCGCTGGTCGCCCGGCTGGCGAGGAACAGGCCCACGCCGAGTAGCACCGCGCCGGCGAGCACCACCGGCCGCGGCCCGATGCGGTCGCTGAGCGCGCCCCAGCCGAACCCGGCCGCGCCCATGGCGAGGAAGTTGAGCGTCATCGCGGTCGAGACCGCGGTGTTCGACCAGCCGGTCGACTCGATGATCGGGCGCAGGAACACCGCCAGCGAGAACATCGCGCCGATCGCGATGCAGGTCATCAAGGCGCCGAGCGCCACCATCACCCAGCCGTAGCGCGGCTCGTTCAGGCGGCTCATGCGGCCTTCAGGAAATCGGCCAGCTTGTCGAGCGAGGCGCTCCAGCCGCGCTTGTGGTCGTCGCGCGCCTTCTCGTCGAACAGCTGCTCGTGTTTGAAGACGAGATCTGTACCGGTGGGGGAGCCGTGAAATTCAATCGTCACCACGGAGATGCGTTCAGGCGTGCTGTTGGGCCAGTGCCAGGTGAAGACCAGCTTGCGGTTCGGCACCACTTCCTTGTAGACCCCGGCGCACTCGTGCATCTTGCCGTCGGGGCCGCCGAACACGATGCGGAAGCGGCCGCCGACGCGCACGTCGAGCTCGGCGAGCGACACCGGCTCACCCGGCCCCGGGCCCCACCAGCGCTTCAGCGCTTCCGCGTCGGTCCACGCGCGCCAGGCTTTTTCCGGCGCGACCGGGTAGTGCCGCTGGAGGGCGAGCGAGGGCTTCGTGGCCAGTCTCTGTTCCATGTCTGCAGTTCCTCCTGCTGATAAAGGTAGCGGGCGAGCGAGTCGAGCTTCTCGGTCCAGAACTTCTCGTAGCGCGCCATCCAGGCCGAGGCCTGCTTCATCGGCTGCGCCTCGAGCGTGCAGCTCACCACCCGCCCTTCCTTGTTGCGCGTGACCAGCCCGGCGTCCTCGAGCACCTTCAGGTGCTTCATGAATCCCGGCAGCGACATGTCGTGCGGCGCCGCCAGCTCGCTCACCGCAACGTCGCCGCCGCTCGAGAGCGACTCGAGGATCCCGCGGCGGGTGGAATCCGCCAGCGCGGCAAACACGTCATCGAGCGCGGGATCCTGATACTTAACCATTAGGTTTAGTGTCTCGCCGGGCGCGGCGACTGTCAAGGCGGGGGCGGATTACAGATGAAACAACGTAATTCGGGGTCAGGTTCGCAATTCTGTTTGCACGTAGTGCGAGACGAATTGCGAACCTGACCCCGAATTAGGTCCCGCGCTCAATACCCGGCGTCGAAGTCCACCAGGTTGTGCGGCGGCTCGCCGCGGCGCAGGCGCTCGATGTTCTCGACGATGCGCGGAACGGCGGTGCGCGGCTCGGTGAGGGCGGCGGCGTGCGGGGTGATGGTGATCGCAGGGTGGGTCCACAGCGGGTGGTCGTGCGGCAGCGGCTCGTGCTCGAAGACGTCGAGGTAGGCGTGTGCCAGGCGGCCGGCGTCGAGC
>DATFDV010000100.1:0-2823 GCA_035251855.1 Burkholderiales bacterium
CGGGGGCGAAGTAGGTCCAGCCGCCGTCGGACTTCCTCACCGGGCGGTCGGTGTCGTCGCCGTAGGCGGTGGCGCGGAACAGCGTCTGCTCGCGCGGCTCCCAGTCCTCGGGCAGCTTGCCCTTCGGCGGCTCCAGCACCCCCTCGTAGATCAGCCCCCGCGCCTCCAGCGCCGCCAGAGCCGCCTCGATCCGGCCGGTGCCGTAGAGCGACTTCTCCGAGAAGAAGTGGTCCATGCGGACGTGCAGCAGCGCGAGATCCTCGCGAATCATCGCCATCATCGCCTCGGTCGCGAACTCGCGCACCTCGGCGAGCCAGTCCGCCTCGGGGCGGTCGATGAGGCTCTCGCCGTACTTCGCCTTCAGCGCCTCGCCGACCGGGATCAGGTAGTCGCCCGGATAGAGGCCCTCGGCGATCGCCGGCTCGAGGCCGCAGGCCTCGCGGTAGCGCTCGTAGGCGGAGCGGGCGAGCACGTCGACCTGGGCGCCGCCGTCGTTGATGTAGTACTCGCGCGTCACCTCGTGACCGGCGAAGGCGAGGAGCCCGGCCAGCGCGTCGCCGAAGACAGCGCCGCGGACGTGGCCGACGTGCATCGGCCCGGTCGGGTTCGCCGAGACGAACTCGACGTTGACCCGGCGCCCGGCGCCGAGATCCGAGCGGCCGAAGTCGGTGCCGGCGGCGAGCGCCGCGGGGATCACGCCGAACCAGCGGTCGGGCGCGAGCCGGAGGTTGAGGAAGCCCGGGCCCGCCACCTCGGCCGAGACGATGCCGGGCGCATCGGCGAGCGTCTCGGCCAGCGCGGCGGCGATGTCGCGAGGGCCCATCCGGGCGGGGCGGGCGAGCACCATCGCGGCATTGGTCGCCATGTCGCCGTGCGCGGGGTCGCGCGGCGGCTCGACGCTGACGCCCGCGAGGTCGAGGCCTTCGGGCAGCCTGCCGGCCGCTACCAGCCGCGCGATGCCGTCGAGCACCAGCGCCTTGACTTCCGCGAAAAGATCCATCGCCTTCCCTCCGATGCGGCTGGCGTTAGCATAGGTCGGCCGCGCCCTCCACGGGGATTCCGCCGTGCCGTCAGCAGCATCCGACCGACCGCCCCACCGCCTGCGTTCCAGCCGCCTCCTGGCGCTGCTCGCGATTCTCGCCTCTCCGGCGGCTGGCCAGGGCGCGCTGACGCCTGGCGCTTTCGAGGCGATATCCGAGGGCCAGACCCTGCATTTCACCCACCTCGGCGCTCCTTACGGGGCCGAGCAGTTCTTTGCCGGCCGCCGCAGCCTCTGGCGCCACGCCGACGGAACCTGCACCGAAGGACGCTGGTGGGACGAGGGCGAGGCGATCTGCTTCCGCTACGCCGACGCGCCGGCGCCGCAGTGCTGGCGCTTCCTGCCACGCCCGGGCGGCCTCGCGGCCGAGCTCGTCGAGGGCGGTGCCGGCACCGGCTTCGTCGTCGAGATGAGCCACGCCGACGCGGAGCCCCTGCCCTGCCCCGGTCCGAAGGTCGGCAGCTAGTGTTCCGTCACTAACAAAGGATTTCCAGAGGGAGCGAAAGATGCGATTCTGCGGGGATGAAGAAGCAGAGTTGCATCTGGTTGTCTCCTGTGGATCGGGCGGCGCTGGACGGTTGGGTGGCGGACCGCAATACGCCCCAGAAACTGGTGTGGCGGGCGCGTATCGTTCTGATGTCGGCGGCCGGCAGCGGGACGATGGCGGTCGTGCGCGCCGTGGGCAAGAGCAAGCGCACGGTCGGCCGCTGGCAGGAGCGCTATCTGGCGCAGGGCATCGAAGGGCTGCGGCGCGACGCCAGCCGGCCCGGGCGCAAGCCGCCGCTCTCGGCTGCGGTGATCGCGCGCGTGGTTGAGATGACCTTGCACGAAGCCCCGCCGGGAGCGACGCATTGGAGCGTCCGCTCCATGGCCCGCGCCGCGGGGATCAGCCACACCAGCGTGCAGCGCATCTGGAAGGCGCACGATCTCAAGCCGCACCTGGTGAAGACCTTCAAGCTGTCCAACGACAAGCACTTCGTGGAGAAGGTCACCGATATCGTCGGGCTTTATCTCGACCCGCCGGACAAGGCGCTGGTGCTCGCCGTCGACGAGAAGAGCCAGATCCAGGCGCTCGACCGCACCCAGCCCGGCCTGCCGCTGAAGAAGGGGCGCGCCGGCACCATGACGCACGACTACAAGCGGCACGGCACGACGACGCTGTTCGCCGCCTTGAACGTCGCCACCGGCGAGGTGATCGGGCAGTGCATGAAGCGGCATCGCCATCAGGAATGGCTGCGCTTCCTGCGCGCCATCGACCGCGCCGTGCCCAAGCCCCTCGACGTGCATCTGATCGCCGACAATTACGCCACCCACAAACACCCGAACGTGAAGGCCTGGCTCGCCAAGCATCCCCGCTTCCACATGCACTTCACCCCCACTTCGGCATCCTGGCTCAACCAACTCGAGCGCTTCTTCGGCCTCATCACCGAAGAACGCATCCGCCGCGGCGTCTTCCACAGCGTCGCCGAACTCGAAGCCGCCATCCACGACTACCTGGAGCATCACAATGCCAACCCAAAGCCCTTCGTCTGGACCGCCTCGGCCGTCCACATCCTCGAAAAAGTCGCCCGCGGGCGACAAGCGTTAGAGTCACAACACTAGGGATGACCGCCGCCGACGTCGCCGCGCTCGCAGGTGTCCATCGGTCTGAACCGCCCCGGGTTTGCCGGAGGCTCCAACTCTTGAGAGGATGGAGCTATGGAACCGAGGAAGACAGCGAAGACATACCCGCCTGAAGTGCGCGCGCGTGCCGTGCGGATGGTGATGGAGCATCAGAGCGAGCA
>DATFDV010000101.1:0-10686 GCA_035251855.1 Burkholderiales bacterium
TGGCCGGCTCATGGGGAAGCGCTGCGACGCGACGTTCTACCTCGACGGCGCCGATGCCGACGGGACCGGCGCCTGCGACTACCTGCTCACCGTCGACATGGAGATGGAGCCGGTGCCGGGCTACAGCTTCGCCAACTGGGAGCTCGGCTACGGCGACGTGCACATGCTGCCGGATCTGGCGACGCTGCGCCTCGCCACCTGGCTCGACAAGACCGCGTTCGTGCTGTGCGACGTGAAAAGCGAGAAGACGCACGACTACGTCGCGGTGGCTCCGCGCTCGATCCTGCGCCGCCAGGTCGACGCCGCGAAGAAGCTCGGCTACACCGGCTATGCCGGCACCGAGCTCGAGCACTACCTCTTCCAGACGACGTACCGCCAGGCCGCGCAGCAGGACTACCGGAACCTCGAGCCCGCCGGCTGGTACCTCGAGGACTACCACATGCTGCAGGGCACTCGCACCGAGGGCTTCCATGCCGCGGCGCGCCGCCACCTCAAGAACTCCGGCGTGCCGGTGGAGAACTCCAAAGGCGAATGGGGCAAAGGCCAGCACGAGCTCAACGTGCGCTACGCCGAAGTCCTCGACATGGCGGACCGCCACGTGGTGTTCAAGCAGGCGTTCAAGGAAATCGCCGAAGCGATGGGCATGAGCGTCACCTTCATGGCCAAGTTCGCCGCCGACGGCGCCGGCTCGAGCTGCCACATCCACTTCAGCCTGTGGCGCGACAAGAAGAACGTGTTCGAGAAAGGCGGAGACCTCTTCCGCTGGTTCCTCGGCGGCTGGATCGCGCACGTGCCCGACGTGATGGTGTTCTACGCCCCGACGGTGAACTCCTACAAGCGCTACGTCGACGGCTCTTGGGCGCCGACGCGCATGGCCTGGAGCATGGACAACCGCACCGCCGGCTTCCGCGTGGTCGGCAGCGGCCAGAGCCTGCGCATCGAGAACCGCATCCCCGGCGCCGACTGCAACCCGTACCTCGCCCTCGCCGCCTCGCTCGCCTCCGGCCTCGACGGCATCGCCAACAAGATCGAGCCGCCGGAAGTCTTCGTCGGCGATATCTACCAGGCGCGTGACCTGCCGCGCGTGCCGTATACGCTCAGCCAGGCTTTGGAAAAATTCGAGAACAGCAAATTCGCCAACGCCGCGTTCGGAAACGAAGTGGTGGAGCATTACAGCCACTTCTATCGCACCGAAGCAGCGGCCTACGACAAAGCGGTGACCGATTGGGAACGCCGCAGATACTTCGAGAGGATATGAGACTAAAAGACAAGGTCGCGCTCATCACCGGCGCGGGTAGCGGCATCGGGCTTCAGACTGCGCGCCTCTTTTCTAGCGAGGGTGCGGCGGTGATCTGCGTGGACGTAAACGAAAAGGCTGCGAAGGACGCGGCCACGTCGATCAAGAATGCAATCGCGGTGCAAGCCGACGTATCGAAGGCCGCGGATTGCCAGCGCATGGTGGCCGCCGCCGAAAAGCAGTTCGGCAAGCTGAACGTGATGTTCAACAACGCCGGCATCATGCACGGCAAGGACGACGACGCGATGTCGACGCCCGAGGAGATCTGGGATCTCACGCTCGACATCAACGCCAAGGGCGTATTCCTCGGCTGCAAATTCGGCATCCCGGCGCTCAAGCGCGCCGGCGGTGGCTCGATCATCAACACCGCTTCGTTCGTCGCGCGCATGGGCGCCGCGACGCCGCAGGTGGCCTACACCGCGAGCAAAGGCGCGGTGCTGGCGATGACGCGCGAGCTGGCGGTGATCCACGCCCGGCAGAACATCCGCGTCAACGCGCTGTGCCCCGGGCCGCTGAAGACCGAGCTGCTGATGGCATTCCTGAACACCGAGGCCAAGAAGCAGCGCCGCCTGGTCCACATCCCGATGGGGCGCTTCGGCGAAGCCGAGGAGATCGCCAAGGCGGCGTTGTTTCTGGCCTCCGACGACTCCTCCTACGTCACCGGCACCGACTTCCTGGTCGACGGCGGGATCACGGCGGCATACGTGACTCCCGAGTGAAGATCCTCGGCATCTCGGGCAGCCTGCGGAAAGGGTCGTACAACACCGCGCTGCTCAAGGCCGCCGTCGGGTTGATGCCCGAAGGAGTGCAGCTCGAAGCGGACTCGATTCATGGGATCCCGCTTTACGACGGCGACCTGGAAGCTGCGCAGGGCAGTCCGCCGGCGGTCCAGGCGCTGAAAGACAGGATCCTGCAAGCTCAGGGGCTTCTGCTGGTGACGCCGGAGTACAACAACTCCCTGCCCGGGCCGTTCAAGAACGCCATCGACTGGCTTTCCCGGCCGTCCGCGGACATCCCAAGGGTCTTCGGTGAGCGGCCGGTGGGGGTGATCGGCGCTTCTCCGGGCGGTTTTGGCACCATCCTGGCGCAGAACGCCTGGCTTCCGGTGCTCCGGACGCTCGGCACCCGCCCCTGGTTCGGCGGGCGGATGCAGGTTTCGCGCGCCGGCAACGTGTTCGACGCGGCCGGCGAGCTCACCGACGAAGCAATTCGCGCTCAACTGCGGAAATATCTGGCCGGCTTCGTCGATTTCATCCGCAATCAACCGCCCGGCGGCTGAAATCGAGCCGCTTTGTGCCGGCGCCAACATGCCGGCATGGGCACACACGATTATTGGCTTTATTCCGTAGGTCTGGTCTTCGTCACGATTCTGGTGGTCGTCGCATAACGCTGCGCTGCCGCAACCGGCAGCGCTTTGTCGAATGACTATTGCCGCCGCTCTCCCCGGGGGACTAGAGTAGCTCACGCCATCTAATCCACCGGGAAGGGAGCAGGCATGGTCAAGTTGACGATCAACGGGAAAACTCACGAGGTCGACGTCGACCCCAGCACTCCTTTGCTGTGGGCGATTCGTGAGCAAGTCGGTCTGACCGGCACGAAGTACGGCTGTGGCATGGCGCAGTGCGGCGCGTGCACGGTCCACATGAACGGCACTGCGGTGCGCTCTTGCGTGATGCCCGTAAGCGCGGCTGTCGGCCAGAAGATCACCACCATCGAAGGCCTGGCGAGCGGCAACAAGCTGCACAAGGTTCAGGCGGCGTGGATCAAGCACGAAGTGCCGCAATGCGGCTACTGCCAGGCCGGCATGATCATGGCCGCTGCTGCCCTGCTCGCGCAGAAGCCCAAGCCCACCGACGCGGATATCGACGCCGCCGTCACCAATATCTGCCGCTGCGGGACGTTCCAGGAAGTGCGCGCGGCGATCCACGACGCGGCGAAAGCCTGAGGAGAGACCCATGAAAATGAATCGTCGCTCCTTCATCGTCAGCTCCGCCGCCGTTACAGGCGGTTTGGCACTTGGTTTTGAAATCCCCTTCACAAATAAAATCGCTCGAGCGCAGGACGGCTCGCCCGAAGTGAACGCCTGGGTCGTGATCCAGCCGAACGACACCGTGGTCATCCGCATGGCGCGCTCGGAGATGGGCCAGGGAACCATCACCGGCCTCGCGCAACTCGTCGCCGAAGAGCTCGAGTGCGACTGGAAGAAGGTCACTTACGAATATCCGACGCCGGGCACCAACCTCAAGCGCAAGCGCATCTGGGGTGACTACTCCACCGGCGGCAGCCGCGGCATCCGCACCTCGCACGAGTACGTGCGCATGGGCGGCGCCACGGCGCGCGTGATGCTGGTCCAGGCCGCGGCCAACCAGTGGAAGGTGCCGGCCTCCGAGTGCACCGTGTCGAACAGCGTCATCACGCACAAGGCCTCGGGCCGCAAGACGACCTACGGCAAGGTGGCCGAAGCCGCCGCCAAGCTCGAGCAGCCGAAAGACGTGAAGCTGAAGGACCCGAAAGAGTGGAAGGTGATCGGCAAGCCGCTCGCGCGGCTCGACACCGCCGATAAGGTGACCGGCAAGCAGGTCTACGGCTTCGACCTCAAGCTTCCCGGCATGCTGAACGCGGCGATCAAGGATTGCCCGGTGTTCGGCGGCAAGATCAAGAGCTTCGACGCCGGCCGGGTCATCAGCATGAAGGGCGTGAAGAAAGTGGTGCCGGTGGGCGATTCCGCCGTCGCGGTGGTCGCCGAGACGTGGTGGCAGGCGAAGACCGCGCTCGACCAATTGCCGATCCAGTGGGATGAAGGTCCGAATGCCAAGGTGTCGAGCGCCTCGATTGCCGAGATGCTCAAGGCCGGCCTCGATGCCCCGCAGGCCTTCGTCGGCAACCAGAACGGCGACATCAAGGCAGCGCTCGCCGGCGCGGTGAAGAAGGTCGAGGCGACCTACTCCTACCCGTTCCAGAACCACGCGCCGATGGAGCCGATGAACGCCACGGCGCGCTTTACGCCCGAGCGAGCGGAAGTGTGGGTGCCGACGCAGGACGGCGAAGCGTCCTTCGCCGCCCTTCTTGCCGCTTCCGGCCTTCCGGCGGACAAGTGCGACGTCTACAAGATCAACCTCGGCGGCGGCTTCGGGCGGCGCGGCGCGTTCCAGGACTACGTCACGCAGGCGGTGCTGATCGCCAAGACCATGCCCGGCACGCCGATCAAGCTGCTCTGGTCGCGCGAGGAGGACATGGTGCAGGGGCGCTACCACCCGATCATGCATGCCAAGCTGACCGGCGGCCTCGACGCCAGCAACAACCTCACCGGGCTGCACGTCCGCCTCTCCGGGCAGTCGATCCTGGCCGCGGTGCGGCCGGCGATCGTCGAGCAGCAGAAAGGCCGCGACCCGCTCACCTTCCAGGGATTGGCGGACAGTGGCGAGCACTCCTTCGGCTACAACATCCCGAACCTGCTGATCGACCACGCCATGCGCAACACGCACGTGCCGCCGGGCTTCTGGCGCGGGGTGAACATCAACCAGAACGCGGTGTTCATCGAGTCGTTCATGGACGAGCTCGCGGAAGCCGCCGGGCAGGATCCGCTCGCCTTCCGCCGCAAGAACATGGCTGGCCTGCCGCGCAACCAGGCAGTGCTGGACGCGGTCGCGAAGAAGATCGGCTGGGACAAGCCGGCGGCGCAGGGCATCCACCGCGGCCTCGCGCAGATGAAGGCGTTCAACAGCTTCGTCGCCGCGGCTTGCGAGATCTCGGTGAAAGACGGCAACAAGGTGAAGGTGCACCGCATCGTCGCCGCCACCGACCCGGGCTACGCCGTCAACCCGGCGCAGATCGAGCGCCAGGTGTCGGGCTCGTTCGTCTACGGGCTGTCGGGCCTGTTCATGCAGGAGTGCACGGTCAAGGACGGGCGCATCGTCGAAGACAACTTCCACACCTACCCGTCGATGAAGCTCGCGCAGATGCCGAAGGTGGAGACGATCATCATCCAGGGCGGCGGCACGGTCTGGGGCGGCATCGGCGAGCCCACGATCTGCGTCGCCGCGCCCGCGGTGCTGAACGCGCTGTATCGCGCGACCGGCAAGCGCTACCGCGATGTCCCGCTGAAGAACCACGGGATCGAGATGGTGTGAGACGTCGGGCAGCCGTTTTCGCCTTACTGGCTGCCTCCGCTGCGTCCGCAAGCGATAGTCTCCCGTCGTCCCTCACCGGGGCGGCGGGAGATGCTGCCGCCGGCAAGAAGATCGTGCTCGACCGGCATGTCGGCCTGTGCCTGCTGTGCCACAGCGGGCCGTTCCCGGAGGAACGTTTCCAGGGCGACCTGGCTCCAAGCCTGGCCGGCGTCGGCGCGCGGTTGTCGGCGGGCCAGATCCGGCTCAGAATCGTCGATGCCAGCCGCGTCAACCCGCAAACCATCATGCCGGCGTATTTCCGCACCGAAGGCCTCACCCGCGTCGCGCCGTCCCAGCGCGGCAAGACCGTGCTGAGCGCGCAGCAGATCGAGGACGTGGTCGCCTTCCTGGTGACGCTCAAATGATTTCGCGCCGCGCTTTTCTTCTCGTCGGTCTGGTCGCCGGAACGGCGCGGGCGCAACTGCCGCCCAACATCGCCGAAATCCGGCAAGCCGCCCTGAAGGAAGCGATTGCGAAGGTGACCGGCAATGCCGAGGTGCGCCGCGGCAGGGTGAAGCTCGAGATCCCGCCGCTCATCGACAACGGCAACGCGGTGCCCCTTTCGGTCGAGGTCGACAGCCCGATGAGCCCCGCCGACCACGTCAAGGCGATCCACGTCTTTACCGAGCGCAACCCACAGCCCTACGTGCTCACCGCGCACCTCGGGCCGCGCGCCGGCAAGGCGCGCCTCGCCACCCGCGCGCGCATCGGCGATACCGGCGAAGTGATCGCCATCGCCCAGATGTCCGACGGCTCGTTCTGGTCCGAAAGCGTGCGCGTCATCGTTACCCTTTCGGCCTGCCTGGAAGAAGGGCTCATCTGATGGCCCGCGTGGTGGTCAACGTGCCGGCCGAAGCCAAGCGCGGCGAAGTAATCGAGATCCGCACCCTCGCCGGCCACCCGATGGAGACCGGCTTTCGCCGCACGCAGGTGGGCGAGCTGATCCCGCGCGACATCATCCGCACGCTGGTGTGCACCTACAACGGCGTCGAAGTGTTCCGCGCCGAGCTGCATCCCGCGATCGCGGCGAATCCGCTGATCTCCTTCACCACCGTCGCCACCGAGAGCGGGACGCTGGAATTCCGCTGGACCGGCGACAACGGCTTCTCGGCCACCGAGAAAGCGGCGATCAAGGTCGTGTGAAGAGATTCGCGCTTTTTTTAGCCCTGTTCGCCCCAGTCGTTTCCCAGTCCGAAATACCTCTCGCCGAACGGCGCAGCGGCTATGAATTCATGAGTCGCGAAACCAGAGCCATGCAGGACGACGAGATCACCGGCCCGGCGGTGCTCACCCTGCTCGACGGTGAGGCGTTATGGAGCAAGCTCGGCTGCGGGGGCTGTCATACCAACATGAAGGGTGTCGCCGCGCGCTACCCGGCGGTGGTCGACGGCAAGCTCACCACGCTCGAGCAGCGGGTGCGCCACAAGGCGCCTCAGCTCGCGTACGAGAGCCGCGACCTTCTCGCCCTGACCGCCTACGTTGCAAGTCAGTCCAAGGGGTTACCTATAGAAGTGAAACCAACTCAGCCCCATCTGGACGCCGGCAAAGCCTTCTTCCATCGCCGCCAAGGCCAGCTCAATCTCGCCTGCGCGCAGTGCCACGACGACAACTGGGGGAAGAAGCTCGCGGGCACGCCGATCCCGCAGGCGCACCCGACCGGCTACCCGCTCTACCGGCTGGAATGGCAGGGCGTCGGCTCGCTCACGCGCCGGCTGCGCAATTGCCTGACCGGGATGCGCGCCGAGCTCTATCCGCACGGCGCACCGGAGCTGGTCGACCTCGAGCTCTACCTGATGTGGCGCGCGCGCGGCATGAAGATGGAAGCGCCCGCCGTAAGGCCGTAATTCGGGGACGGAGCCCTAATTAATCGGGCTCTGACCCCGATTTAGCGGGCAATGCGGTAGCAGCCCTTGCCGGCGCGTTTGGCCTCGTACATCGCGCGGTCGGCCTGCTTCACCAGATCGTTGGGCGTCATGGCGCCTGTCGCGCCGGGCGTGTAGCAGGCGATGCCGCAGCTCGCGCCGATGCGCAGGCCGGCGTCGCGGTAGAGATCGATCTCGTCGATCACCTTGATCACGTTCTCGGCGACGAAGATCGCGTCGAGGTGGTCGCGCGCGAGCTCCATCAGCACCACGAACTCGTCGCCGCCGAAGCGCGCGAAGGTGTCGGCCTGGCGCAGGCGGCGGCCGACGCGCTGCGCGATTTCCTGCAGCAGCCGGTCGCCGGCTTCGTGGCCCAGGGTGTCGTTCACCGCCTTGAAGCCGTCGATGTCGAACATCAGGAGCGCCACCTGCCGGTCGCTGCGCGTCGCGGCGGCGAGCGCCTGAGCCAGGCGCTCGTGGAAATGCAGGCGGTTGGGCAGCCGCGTCAGCGGGTCCTGCCAGGCGAGCTTGGCCACTTCGTCGATCTTCTCCGCCAGGCGCTGGTTGCCGCGCTCGATGCGCGTGAGGAGGATCGCGCAGTTGGCCGCGGTGGCCAGCATGCCGAAGATGATCGAGCCGCCGAAGATGAGCTGCTGCTGCCAGTAGGGCGCCGCCACCATGTTGTAGGCCATGGCGGCGATGGCGATCCCCGTGGCGAGAAACAAATAGTGCCGGCCGAAGCGCAGGCCCCAGCCCACCGTGGTGAGGAAGTTGAAGCCCACGTAGGCGGCGAAGCCGCCGCCGGAATAGGCGATCGCGCTGCCGATTACGTTGTCGAACACCACCGAGATGCCGCGGCGCCAGTGCGATGGCTTCGGACGCCGGTCGATGTCGATGGCGAGCGCGATCGCGTAGAGCGTATAGAGGGCGGCGATGGCGACGACCAGCTCCGGCAGGTCGGCGAACAGCGAGGCGATGACGAAGCCCGAGAGCGCGACCAGGGTGCAGATGAGGCGCGTGCGGGCCTGGCTCTGCTCCATGTTGCGGCCGGCCTCCGCCCCGAGCCAGTGCCGCAGCGGCAACAGCTTCTCGACTACGCTGCCCGCGTTTTCTTCGACCGGAGCGAGTACCGAAGCCACGGAGTGAATGTACTCTCAGGTTCGCCAAAGCAAAACTGGACGAGGCGATAAACTCCCGTCATGAAATCCAATTTGCAGCGCACGATCACGCCAGTCGACGGCTCCGTTTACCTGACGCGCAAGCTGGCCTCGGGCCAGGCCATCGAAGGCGCCCTCGCCCGCGCCGTGAAGGCACAGAAATCATGGAAGCAGGTCGCGGTGGCCGAGCGCGCGGCGATCTGCCGCCGCATGGCCGAGTGGTGCGTCTCACGTGCCGACGAGCTCGCCGCCGAGCTGAGCTGGCAGATGGGCCGGCCGGTCTCGCAAGCCCCCGGCGAGCTGCGCCGCGGCTTTCATGAACGCGCTTTATATATGTGTTCCCAAGCGGAAAGCGCCCTCGCAGACCTGCAAGTCGAACCCAAACCAGACTTCGAGCGCTTCATCCGCCGGGAGCCCCTCGGCGTGGTGCTCGTCGTCGCTCCCTGGAACTATCCCTGGCTCACCTCGGTGAACGCCGTCATTCCCGCGCTGCTCGCCGGCAACAGCGTGATCCTCAAGATGGCGGCACAGACCCCGCTCGTCGCCGAGCGCTATGCCGAGGCGTTCAAGGCCGCCGGCCTGCCCGACGGCGTGTTCCAGTTCCTGCACCTGAGCCATGACCAGGTGGCGAAGACCATCGCCGATCCGCGCATCGGCTTTGTCGCCTTCACCGGCTCGGTTCCCGGCGGCCAAGCGATCCAGCGCGCCGCCGCCGAGCGCTTCATCGGCACCGGCCTCGAGCTCGGCGGCAAGGACCCGGCCTACGTGCGCGCCGACGCCGACCTCAAGTTCGCGGTTGAGAACCTGGTCGACGGCAGCTACTTCAATTCGGGGCAGTCGTGCTGCGGGATCGAGCGCATTTATGTTCAAAAACCCCTGTTCAAGGAGTTCGTGGAAGGCTTTGTCGAGCTCACGCGCCAGTACAAGCTGGGAAATCCGCTGGAGAAGGAAACCAATCTCGGGCCGCTGGTGCGCACGGACGCCGCTGACAGCGTGCGCGCGCAAATCAAGCAGGCGACCCGAAAAGGCGCGAAGGCGCTGCTCAACCTGAAGGACAAGCCCGGCACCCCGTACCTGCCGCCCGAAGTGCTGGTGAATGTCGACCACAGCATGGCGGTGATGACCGAAGAGAGCTTCGGCCCGGTGGTCGGCATTCAGGCCGTGAAGGGCGACGAAGAAGCCATCCGCCTGATGAACGACAGCCGCTACGGCCTCACCGCCTCGATCTGGACGCAAGACGCCGATGCCGCGCTGCGCATCGGCGACCGCGTCGAGACCGGCACCTGGTTCATGAACCGCTGCGACTACCTCGACCCCGCGCTTGCCTGGACCGGCGTGAAGGACTCCGGCCGCGGCTGCACGCTATCGAAACTGGGGCTCGAAAACTTTACCCGTCCGAAATCGTTTCACCTGCGGTTAAAGACCTAAATCAGGGACAGACCACGTTTTTCAGGATTGAGGCCCTCATAGAAACTTCCACCGCGCCAGCACGGCGGCGGCGGCTGGCACGGCAAAGATAAGCGCGAATATCGGAAACTCGACCGAAACCGAGTAGCCGGCCTTCGCGACACCAAGCCACATGTTGACTGCGGCTATCGCCAGCCAAACCGCCAGAAAAAGCACCGTAGCCGCAGTAGTGGCAGTTGGATAGATCGTGGAAAACAGCTTGCCTACGATGAGCGATCCAGCGAGAAACAAGAAACCGGAGAGCAAAAATAGACCCGTACGCATATGCCTCCCTTGGCTTTTTGGTCAGTTGACACAAAGCGGCGAAAAGCTGGCCATGCAATCGGCGGAACCGGAAAACGTGGTCTGTCCCTGATTTTAGGCCTCGGGGCGCAGCTGCATGCTTTCACTTGCGGCTGGCGACGTAGCTGGAGTAGATTCGTTGCGCCCATCCAGCTCGCGTGGGAGAGACCGGTCCGCCGTTGCGGCGCCGGCGCCGAAGGGGTAAGCCCCGCAAAACTCTCAGGCAAAAGGACCGCGCGAGGCCCGGGCGCTCTGGAGAGAAGGCCCTGGCGGCCTCGCCGACGGAACACGCCGCAAGCCATGTGCTTGCCGCCAATTTCTCAGGCAAACGGACAGAGGGGGCGTGACCCAGCCGGGTCGGTCATGCTCGCTCGAGGAGGCGCCGTGGATCTGCCAGAGAAACTGAAGTACACCGAATCGCACGAATGGATCGCCGATAACGGCGACGGGAC
>DATFDV010000102.1:0-10522 GCA_035251855.1 Burkholderiales bacterium
CGCGCGCTTCCTTCGGCCTCGAGCTGCGCGTGGCGACCGTGCCCGCGGCGCGCGTGCGCGCCGCGGGCTCAGAGATCCTCGTCGCCCGCTACCAGGTGTCGGAGAACTATATTCAGGCGGTGTTCGCCGGCGGCGGCATGGCGTGGGCCGACCGCTACATGAAGGACCCTGCCAGCGCCGGCCTGTGCGCGGTCGGCGCCCAGGTGGCCGCGCGCGGCAGCCACGAGGGCCTGGAATGCCGCTGGCGGGACATTCCCAGCCGGCACGGCGAGACCGTGAGCCTCATCGTGCGCGCCGCGGGCGGCGATGCACGGGTCTACCGCGACCTGATCGCGAAGGTGGCGCAGATCTACGGCAGCGATGAGCAATGCCACCCGGTCACGCTGCCGGCGCTGTCGATGACCCTCGATGGCCGCCGGCTGGACAACGAGGTCGGCGTGCGCGCCGCCGAGAGCGACTGGTGGGGCAAGTGGCGCCGCCGCCTGTGGATCCGCCTGGTGGTGCTGCTCGGCTGGTTCCTGATGAAATTCGGCGTGCGCACCGCGCAAACGGACTGGAGCCGCTACAAGCCCACGCTGGTGCGCAACAGCGACGTGCGCAAGTTCAACGATGTGTACCGCCAGGTGCTCGCCGGCACCGCCGCGCAGCGCGCCGCGCTCACCGCCTGGCTCGAAGAGCGCTACGCGCGCCGCGAGCTCGCCTACGGCCTGCACGTCACCGATCGCGCGCACATGACCTGCCTGGTGTTCGACTACTCGGGCCGGCACCTGCACTTCATCGATGGCGCCGACGGCGGCTTCTTCTGCGCCGCGATCGGCTTCAAGGAGCGCTCGGCCATGCTCTCGACATGATCGCGATCGATTGGGGTACCAGCAGCTTTCGGGCATACCGGTTGGATGCGCTCGGTAGCATTCTGGAATCGAGGGCATCGAACCAGGGGATCATGAACGTTGCGCCGGGACAATTCCCCCGCATCCTGGAAGAGCAGATCCGTGGCTGGGAGGAAGGGCCGATCGTGATGAGCGGCATGGTCGGCAGCCGCCAGGGCTGGGCCGAGGCGCCTTACGTGCCATGCCCGGCCGGATTCGACGAGATTGCCGCATGCCTGCACGACGTGCGTTGGGGCGGACGCAGCGCCTGGATCGTGCCCGGCCTCTCATGCCGCGACGCCGCCGGCGTGCTCGACGTGATGCGCGGCGAGGAAACCCAGATCCTGGGCTGCGGCGTGGAGGGCACCGTCTGCCTGCCCGGCACGCACAGCAAATGGATCGAGGTGAAGAATGGGCGCATCGAGCGTTTTTGCACTTTCATGACCGGCGAGGTCTACGCGGTGCTCAAGCAGCACAGCATCCTTGGCCGGATGATGGAGGAGGGGAAGCCCGATGCCGGCGCCTTTGCCGACGGCGTCCGGCGCTCGGGCCAGCCGGGCGGACTGCTGCACCACCTGTTCGGCGTGCGCACCCGGGGACTGGCTGGCGAGCTCGGTCCCGCGGCATCGGCGTCCTACCTGTCGGGCATCGTCATCGGGCACGAGCTGCGCACCTTCGAGGGAAAGAGCTTCGCCCTGCTCGGCGCCCCCGACCTGGCGGCGCTCTACCAGCAGGCGGCAGCGGGCCTCGGCATCGAAACACGCACGCTGGACGCGAACTCGGCGGTACGCTCACTGCATCGGCTTGGCGTTATGCTTCGCCGCTAGGAGGAGGACCCATGAAGCGCAGAGAACTGCTCAAGCGGGGCGCGGCGATCGCCGTCGCGGCGCCCTATGTCATGACCGCCCGCTCGCAGGAAACGCTGATCGTCAACACGCAGGGCGGCGAGTACCAGGAGCTGGTCGAGAAGGTGGTGATCCAGCCCTTCGAGAAGAAGTTCGGCGTCAAGGTGATCCACGACGCCACCGGCACCGCCTCGCAGGACTACGCCAAGATCCGCGCCGCGCGCGGCGCGCCGGGCTTCGACGTCGCCGGCCTGCTGACCCCGCCGGAGGTGATGCTCGGCGTGAAGGAGGGGCTGCTCGAGAAGCTCACCGAGCGCGAATTGCCGAACCTCAAGCACCTGTGGGACAAGACCTGGCAGGTGATCCCCGGCGGCTCGGGCGCGCCGCACACGCTGCAGTACGCGGCGCTGGTCTACAACAAGGACAAGCTCGACAAGCCGACCTCGTGGGCCGACTACTGGGAGCCGCAGAAGAAATACGGCGACAAGGTCAAGGGCCACATCATCAACTACAACCCGGCGAACCTGCTCTCGGTCTACGCGCTGATCCACGCCGCGCAGCTCGGCAACGGCGGCGTCGACAACATGGATCCGGCGTGGGCGCGCCTCAAGGCGCAGAAGCCCTATGTCGGCGTGGTGGTCACCGGCTCGGCCGAGGCGGTGCCGCACTTCGAGAACGGCCAGGTGTGGATCTCGCCTTACTGGAGCGCGCGCTCGGGCTATTACATCGACCGCGGCCTGCCGTTCGAGATGGTGATCCCGCAGGAAGGCGTGATCGGCCTGCTCGACGTGGCCTGCATCCCGGTCGGCGCCAAGAACAAGAAGCTGGCCTATGAATTCCTCAACTGGCGCCTCGACCCGGCGGTGCAGCGCGCCTGGGCGCTCGCCTACTTCAGCAGCCCGACGCGCCCCGGCGTCGAGCTGCCGGCCAAGTTCGCCGCCAGCCAGATCGTGAGCAAGGAGCAGATCGCCAAGACCCAGTTCCCCGACTCCGGCACCATCGGCGCGCGGCGCAAGGACTGGACCCTGAAGTGGCAGGAAATCATGGCGTGACGAGAACGCCGTGGTTGCTGGTCGCGGCGCCAATGGCTTTGCTGTTGGCGTTTTTCGTTTTACCTAACGCGCTGCTCCTCTCGACCAGCTTTCTCAAGTCCGAGGCACAGCAGCTCACCGGCGAGCTCACGCTCGAGAACTACACCTTTCTCTTCGGCAGGCCCATCTACCAGTGGGCTTTCCTGCGCACCTTCATCGTCGGTGCCGCAGTCGGCCTGTGCACCGTGCTGCTCGGCTTTCCGCTCGCGTACTTCCTGGTGCGCACCACCAGTCCGTGGAAAGGCGTGCTGATCGCGGTGTGCCTCGCGCCGCTGCTGGCGAGCGTGGTGGTGCGCACCTACGGCTGGTACATCATCCTCAACAGGTTTGGTGTAGCCAACGATGTTCTGCTCTCCCTCGGCGTGATCTCAGAGCGAATTGCATTCATGCCGAGCACCGGCGCGATCATCATCGGCCTGACCCACGCGCTGCTGCCCTACACCGTGCTCACCATCATGGGCTCGCTCAACGGCATCAACCCGAACCTCGAGCAGGCGGCGATGAGCCTCGGCGCAAGCCGCACCCGCACCTTCTTCCACGTGGTGCTGCCGCTCAGCCTGCCGGGCATCGCCGGCGGGTTCATCCTCGCGTTCTCCATCGCCATCAGCGCCTATGCCACGCCGGCGATCCTCGGCGGCCCGGCCACCCAGGTGATGGCCACCGCGATCTACGGCTTCATCACCCAGCTGCTCGACTGGTCGATCGGCGCCGCGCTGGCGGTGGTGTTGATCGTCTCTTCTTTCCTGTTGCTGTTCGCCGCGGCTCGCCTGGGCGCGAAGCAGGCCGCGATATGAGCCCGTGGGGCGCGCTGCGGGGAGTTGTGATTGCCGTGTATGTATTCATGCTCGGCCCGATCCTCATCACCGCGGCGGTGTCCTTCAACCAGTCGAACCGCTCGCAGTTCCCGCCGCAGGGCTTTTCGCTGCAGTGGTGGCAGCGCGCGATGGCGCCGCAATGGGTGGATCCGCTGTGGTTCAGCCTGAAGCTCGCCAGCCTCACCGCGGTGCTGAGCACGCTGCTCGCGCTGCCGCTCGCCTTCGCGCTGGCGCGCTATCGGTTCCGCGGCCGCGAGGCGATGGTCGCGCTGACGCTCGGGCCGCTGATGCTGCCGGCGCTGGTCACCGGCGTGGGGCTGCTGCAGCTCTTCCAGTACGCCGGCCTGCGCGATTACATCGGCTTTACGGCGCTGCTGGTCGGGCACATCGTGATCTGCCTGCCGTTCGCGGTCCGCACCGTCGCCATCAGCCTGCACACCCTGCCGCCCAACGTAGAGCTCGCCGCGGCGAGCCTGGGTGCCTCGCGCGCGCGCACGCTCTGGCACGTGGTGTTTCCGCTGATCAAGAGCGGCATCATCGCCGGCGCGGTGTTCGCCTTCGTGCACTCGTTCACCGACGTCAACCTGTCGATTTTCCTGGCGCGGCCGGGCGAGGTGCCGATCACCGTCAAGATCCTGGGCTTCCTCGAATTCGGCTTCGCGCCGACCCTGGCGGCGGTCTCGGTGATCACGCTGCTTCTGCCACTTGCCCTGGTCGCCATCGTGCAGCGCGTCACCGGGCTTGGCGACTTCATCTACGGGCAGCGCGAGCGTGTCTGACCCGGCGCTGCGCCTCGCCGGCATCGAGAAGCGCTACGGCGCGACCGTCGCGGTCGACGCTGTCGACCTCGAAGTGCGCGAGGGCGAATTCCTCACCCTGCTCGGGCCCTCGGGCTGCGGCAAGACCACCACGCTCGGCCTGATCGCCGGCTTCTTTGCGCCGAGCGCCGGCGAGATCTTCCTCAAAGGCCGTCCGGTCGCCGGCCTGCCGCCCTTCAAGCGCGATATCGGCGTCGTGTTCCAGGACTACGCGCTCTTTCCCCACATGACGGCGGGTGAGAACGTGGCGTTCGGGTTACGCATGCGAGGCTTGCCGAAGGAGGAAATTCAGACCCGAGTCAATGAAGCGCTGGAGCTGGTGCAGTTGCGTGGCCTGGCGCATCGCCGGCCGCTGGAATTGTCCGGCGGCCAGCGCCAGCGCGTGGCGCTCGCGCGCGCGCTGGTGATCCGCCCCGCGGTGCTGCTGCTCGACGAGCCGCTCTCCAACCTGGACCTCAAGCTGCGCGAGGAGATGCGCGTCGAGATCGCCGGCCTGCAGCGGCGCCTGGGCATCACCACCGTGTTCGTGACCCACGACCAGGGCGAGGCGCTGGTGATGTCCGACCGCATCGCGGTGATGAACGCCGGGCGCATCGAGCAGCTCGGCACGCCGGCCGACGTCTACGAGCGGCCGGCAACGCCTTTCGTCGCGCAGTTCATCGGCCGGATGAATTTCTTTCGCGCCGGGGGGAAGACCATTGCGATTCGCCCTGAACGAGCAATGCTTGCCCGTGAAAAACCGGATTCTGCATTTGCTCGCCAAGCTACGGTGCGCCATGTGCTCTACCTAGGCGCCACGCTCGAATACCACCTGGAGCTGGAGAACGCGGAGCGCGGGCTGGTGGAGGCGCCCAATCACGGCGGGCCGCCGAAGTTCCAGGCTGGCGAGCGCGTCTGGTTCAGTGCGTCGCCAGAGAGCTGCCTGGAGATGTAGTCGCCATCACCGGCTTGTCGCCCTCGATGGTGGTGCGCAGCATGTGGCGGCGGTACCTGGCGTCGTCGAAAGGCGTGGCGCAGTGCTGGGCGCAGCGGTTGTCCCACAGCACCGCGTCGTGCAGCCGCCAGCGGTGGCGGTACACGAATTCGGGGCGCACCGAGAATTCCTGCAGGTACTGGACCAGCGCCGCGCCTTCGACCTCCGACATGCCTTCGACGCCGCAGGCCCAGCGCCCGATGTACAGCGCGGTGCGGCCGGATTTCGGATGGCGCCGCTCGAGCGGGTGCCAGACGTCGGGCTTCTTGAGCTTGTCTTCCTCGGTGAGCGCCGGCAGGTGAGGGTAATGGACGTGGTGCAATTTGGTGCGGCTGAAGCACCCACGCTTTCCCTGGATCTTATTTTTTACTTCTTTTGGAAGAGCCTCGTAGGCGGCGTACATGTCCGCAAACAGCGTGTCTCCGCCCTCGGGCGGCAACTGCAGCGCATAAAGCATCGACCCGGCGTTCGGGATCGCCTTGTCCTCGCCGTCGGTGTGCCAGCCCCAGCCGGCGCGCTTCATGCCGAGCGCCTTGCCGCCTTCCTCGACATTGGAGACCACGAACAGCTCCGGGTAGCCGGGCAGGTTGTACTGCAGCGGCTCCATGATGTGCAGGTCGCCGAAGCGCCGGCTGAAGGCAATGTGCTGCTCCGGGGTCATCTCGAGGTCGCGGAACACCAGGATCGGGTGGCGTGTCCAGGCCGCCTCGACGGCGGCAAAGGTGCTTTCGTCGACCGGCAGGGCCAAGCCGACGACCTCCGCAGCGAACTGCCCTTGCAGGGGCCGGATCACCATAGCGGATAATTCTAGTCCATGGACCTCAACCGACGCATCGCGGCGATCGCCGAGCGGATCACGCCGCAGCTGGTGGAGCTGCGCAAGCAGCTGCACCAGCATCCCGAGCTGGCCTTCGAGGAGCACGAGACGGCCAAGGCCGTGGGGTTGTTTCTCAAGAAGCTTGGCATCCCCTTTCGAGCGGGTATCGGCAAGACCGGGATCGTGGCGGTGCTCGAGGGCTCGGCACCGGGCCGCACCATCGGCATCCGCGCCGACATGGACGCGCTGCCGATCCACGAGGACACCGGGCTGCCGTTCGCCTCGAAGATCGCCGGCAAGATGCACGCCTGCGGCCACGACGTGCACACCGTGATCGCGCTCGGCGTCGCCGCCGCGCTCAGCGAGATGAAGGAGTCGCTGCACGGCCGCATCAAGTTCATCTTCCAGCCGGCGGAGGAAACGCTGAGCGGCGCGCCGGCGATGATCGCCGACGGCGTGCTCGACGAGGCGCCGAAGATGGACGCCATCATCGGCTACCACAACTGGCCCCCGGTGAAGGCGGGAACCGTGGGTTACCACCCGGAAGCGGTGATGGCTTCGGCCGATGCCTTCGACCTCACGCTGAAGGGCCGCACCGGGCACGGCGCCCATCCGCACATGGGAATCGATGCGCTCGCGGCCGGTGCGTACTTCGTCGCCCAGGTGCAGACCGTGATCAGCCGGGAAGTGGCGCCGCTTTCTCCGGCGGTGCTGTCGATCGGGGAATTCCACAGCGGCACCGCGCGCAACGTGATCGCCCCCACCGCGATCCTCAAAGGCAGCGTGCGCACCATGGACCCGGCGGTCTCCAAGGCGATCGAGGCCGCGGTGCGCCGCATGCTCGAAGGCATGAAGACCGGCATGCGCGTCGACTATGAGCTGGATTGGAAGAAAGTGGCGCCCGCCCTGCGCCAGCATCCGGCCACGCTTGCCTCGGTGCTCGAATCCACCCGAAGTGTCCTGGGGAAAGAGAACATCATGGAGATGCCCCAACCCAGCATGGGCAGCGAGGACTTCGCCTGGTTCGCCGAGAAGGTGCCGGCGGCACACCTGCGCATCGGCTCGAAGATCGACGGCCTCGACACCGCCATCCACCGCGCGAACTACGATTGCAACGAGCTGGCGATCCCGACGGGAGTGCGGGTCGTGGCCCGTGCCGCCCTGGACTTGGCAAAATCCTAATTATTTTTGTTTGGCGATCGCGTCCTGAAGGACCTTGGTCGCGCCTGAGATGTCGGGCAGCTTCTCGCCCGCATCGAGGCGCTTGCGCGAAGCCACTTCCGCCTCCTGCATGCCGATGGCGCGATCGGCCGCGGCTTCGGCCTGGCCCCGCCCCATCACCACGATGCCGCACTCGTCGGCGATGATGACGTCGCCCGGGTTCACCGCGACGCCGCCGCAGCTCACCGGCACGCAGAATTCGCCTGCCAGGCCGATGCGCTTGGTGGTCACCGCCGAGAGGCCGCGGCACCACAGCGGCACCTTGTACTGGCGCACTTCGCCGATGTCGGTGGCGACGCCGTCGATGATCACGCCGGCCAGCCCGGCCACCTTGCAGGCATAGGCCACCAGGCCGCCGAACGCGGCGTGGCGATGGTCGCCGCAGCGGTCGATGACCAGCACGTCGCCCGGCCGCACCTGGCCGAGCGCATAGCCGACGATGGTGCCGTCCATGCCCGGTGCGCGCACCGTCACCGCCGGACCGGCGATGCGCACGTCGGATTGCATGGCGCGCAGTCCGGGGTCCATGAAGCCCCAGTTGCGGAAGTGGCCGATGGTCGCCGGTTCAGCTTTCCTGAATTTTTCAACCAGCCTGGCATCGAGCTGGGACGGAAGCGGATTAAGGGTGAACACTGCGGAACTCCTTTACGTCGGCCAGCGCGGCATCGCGCAGGCGGCCGACATCGCTGCCGGCGTTGATCATGTGGTAGCCGCGCTGGAACATCTCGCGCCAGGTGGTCCCGGGATGCGGCACCGTGCCCATCGGCTTGCCGCTGCGCTGGATCGCTTCTTCGGCGCGCGCGATGAGCTTGGCCACTTCCGGGTGCTTGAGATCGCCCAGCTGCCCCACCGCGCCGGACAGGTCGTGCGGGCCGATGAAGATCACGTCGATGCCGTCGACCGCGGCGATGGCGCCGATGTTGTCGATCGCCTTTGGGGATTCGATCTGGACCACGATGAGCAGTTCGTCGGCAGCGGTGGCCTTGTACTTCACTGCATTGACACCATAGTCAGAAGCCCGCGCCGATCCGAGCGCCGAGCCGCGCCGGCCGCGCGGTGGATAGCGGCACGCGGCGACCACCGCGCGCGCTTCGTCGGCGGTCTCGACGTTGGGCACCATCACGCCCTCGACGCCGGCGTCGAGCACGCGCTTGAGATAGTTCGGATCGTTCGAAGGAACGCGGACCACCGAGGTGCATTGCGGCGCCGCCGCCATGGCCTGCAGGGAATGGAGCAGGGAGGAGGGCTCGCCGAAGCCGTGCTCCTGGTCGAGGAGCAGGTAGTCGAAGCCGCAGTAGGCAAGCAGCTCGATGACCGGCGGACTGCCGAGCACCGTCCAGCATCCGAGCGCGCGCTTGCCCGCCAGCAGGCGTTGCTTCAGCGCGTTCGGGCGGAACATTCAGCCCGACGTTATCACAGCTCGTCGACGCGCTTTTCCTTGGGCGGCTCGGTGGCGGGGTCGCGCCCGTGATCCTGCTCCGGCGTCTTCTCCATCTCCGGCTCGATCGGCTGGTGCTGCGGCTCGGGCTTCTCGGATTTGCGGGTTCGGTCCATGCCCGCGACGTGCAAGTTCCGTTCCTCAGGCCAGCACGGTGGCGAGCGCCCAGGCGATCATGGCGAGGCCTGACGCGCGGCCTACCCATTCGCCGGCCGCGGTGAGCTTCTCGATCAGCACCAGCACGCTCAGCACGCCGATCCAGGCGAGGTTCATCACGCCGCCGACGAAAAGCAGCGCCATCAGCATCCAGCAGCAGCCGACGCAGTACGCGCCGTGCTTGAGCCCAAGGGCAAATGCGCCGACGCGCCCAGGCCGCCAGTGCCGCGTCAGAAACTGCACCGGCCCGCGACATTGCCTCAGGCAGGCTTGCTTGAGCGGCGAGAGCTGGTACAGGCCGGCCGCCGCAAGCACTCCGGCAGACAGCAAAGCGCTTTTCGACCACAGCATCATCGGCGAGATGATCCCGGCGGGCTGCAGCTCCCGCTGCAGGGCCGCCGCCGCGAGCGAGAACACCAGCCAGGCCACGAGATATCCCGCGAACAGGCAAAGCGACGGCACGAATGCCGGCTCGGCGGAGCCGGCGTGGTGGCGCATCACGCGCCCGTACAGCAGCACGAGCGGTGCCGCGCTCGGCGTCATCATCGCGACCATCATCACCCACCACATCGACACCACCAGGAGCCACGGCGATTGCATCCCGCCCGCCATTTCGGGTTGCAGATGGGGAAACAGCGTCAGCGCAGTCATGTGCAGCGCCGACATTCCGGTGCCGGCGCCGCGCCACACGTAAATCCAGGCGAGCAGCGCCACCGCGGCGAGCGCGGCGGCCACGATGGCCCGTTCGCGCCGCAGAAGCGCCTCCACGCTGCTCAAGCGGACTTGCGGTGGCGGATCGGGCCGTTGTTGTTGAGGTGCAGGTGCGCGAACTGGGCGTAGCTGTTCTTCAGCTCCACGGCCAGGTTGCCGCGAGAGCGGCTCGAGGCCGAGCCAACTTCGGCGATCTCGTATTCGAAGCCGTGCGGCAGGTCGATGCGCGCACGGTGCTCCGCGCCGGTGACCGGGTTGCGGATCGGCTCGCCGCTCAGCTCGAACACGCCTTCGGCGCGTACCTTGCCGCGCCTTGCCTCGATATCGACGTCGAAGTCGATGGCGGTGAAGATCGGATCGAACACCTTGTCCAGGGTGCTGGCGAACACCGCGAACATGGTGGCGAAAGGCTCGGTATCCTGGCCGGACATGATCTTGAGCAGCGCCTCCCGCTGCTGCGGATCGGCTTTGGCGTCGACGATCGGCTGGCACTTGCCCTTGCCTTCGTGAATCGCCCCGGGCCACTGAAAAACCACGCCGAGCTTCAGCCCGTCGAGCCGCACGTCACCATGGCGGCCCTGGTCGACCGCGATGGCGCCCATCGCCTCGCAGAACCCTTTGGTCGGAAGCGCGTTGAACTGGCATGGACAGCCGTACGCGCAGTTGCAGTTGATGAGCTCGCGCCCCTTGATTTCCCACGGAGTCATATGAACCTCCCGAAATCGCTGTGGCGAGATTACCGCAGCGAGGGCGGGTGGAAAAGGGGGG
>DATFDV010000103.1:0-17328 GCA_035251855.1 Burkholderiales bacterium
CAATCCCTTCCGCGCCGCCGGCGAGCTCCTGGATGCGCGCGCGATCGATGGGAGTCTGGCCCGGCGCGCCCTGGGGCCGCTCGTCCGGCGCGGTCCTGAGCGCAGCGTCGTTGCCGAGCCACTGCTTGAGCTTTGCGCGCAACGCCACCAGCTCCGCGGGCTTGGTGAGATAGTCGTCCATCCCCGCGTCCATGCAGCGGTCGAGCGCCTCGCTGTGCGTATTGGCGGTGAAGGCGACCACCATGGGCTTGTGTTCCTCATCCTGCTCGCTGCGGATGGCACGCGCGAAGCTGTAGCCGTCCATCTCGGGCATCTGCAGGTCGGTGATCACGAGGTTGTGGTTTTCGCGGCGCCATTTGGCGAGCGCCTCGGCGCCGCTGCTGGCGGTGTCGGCTTCCAGGCCGAGGATCTTCAGCTGGCGCTTCAGCATGGCCAGGTTGACCGGATGGTCGTCGACGATCAGCAGCCGGGTGCCCGCCGGCGCGTAGACCGCGACCGGGGCGACCTTGCCGCTGCGCGCCGGCTCTGCGTCGCGAACGGTGCTGGCGGCAGCCTGCTCGGCGCCGATCGTTACTTCCACGCGCGTACCCAGGCCTTCGGTGCTGGTGACCTGGATGGTGCCGCCCATCAGCTCGACCAGCTGGCGCGAGATGGTGAGCCCGAGGCCAGTGCCGCCGTAGCGCCGGCTGATGTCGGATTCGCCCTGGTGGAACGGCTCGAACAGGCGCCGCTGGGTCTCGGCGCTCATACCGATCCCCGAATCGTGCACGCTGAAGCACAAGGTCTGGCTGCCCAGATTCTTGCCGGACCTGGCCTCCAGCACCTTCACCTCCAGGCTGACCGTCCCGGCATGGGTGAACTTGATCGCATTGCTGACCAGGTTGGTGAGAATCTGGCGCAGCCGCGAAGGGTCGATGAGGTGCGCCGGCCACAGCGCCGGATCGATGCGCTGCGTGAGCAGCAGTCCCTTGCCGCTCGCGACGTGCTTGAAGGTGGCGTTCACGCCCTCGACCAGGCGCGCCACCGAGCACGGCTCCGGGTGGACCTCGAGCTTGCCGACCTCGATCTTCGAGAAGTCGAGGATGTCGTCGATCAGGGTGAGGAGCGAGCGGCTCGAGTCGCGGGCGGCGGAGAGCATTTCGCGCTGGTCGGCGCTGAGCTTGCTGTAGGACAAGAGCTCCAGCATGCCGATCATCGCGTTCATCGGCGTGCGGATCTCGTGGCTCATGGTGGCGACGAAGGCGCTCTTCGCCTCAGAGCCGGCGCGCGCGGCATCGCGCGACTGGCGCAGCTCCTCGGTGCGCTCGCGCACCCGCCGCTCGAGCTCCTCGTTCGCCTGCCGCAGCTTCTCCGCGCCGCCGGCAATGGCCGACGACAGGCGCGCGTCGTACGCCGAAAGAAGCATCGTCGCGGTCAGGATCACGAACGTGAAGCCGCCGATGGTGTAGGCCATCCACTCGCCGTCCAGGATCGGCCCCGCGGCGAGGCAGATCGAATTGATGTCGAAATTCGCCGCCGCCACCGCCGTGAAGTGCATGCCGACCACCGCGGCGCCCATCACCAGAGCGGCGCCGAAGTTGGTGAACACCGCGCGCTGCCGGGCGAGGTGGAACGCGATCCACAGCGCCGCGGTGGCCGCGCCGATCGCGATCAGGACCGAGGCGACGAAGAGGACCGGGTCGTAGCTGATTCCCGGCGACAGGCGCATCGACGCGTCGCCGGTGTAATGCATCGAGGCGATGCCGATGCCGATCAGCGCGCCCGGCAGCAGGAACTCGCGGTGCTTGCCGGTGAGCCGGCGCAGGACGATGAATGCCGCGCCGCACGCCACGATGGCGAATACCCAGGAGAGCGCGGTGAGCGGCAGGTCGTAGAGCACGCGGATCGGCAGCTGGAGCGCGAGCGTGGCGACGAAATGCATCGACCAGATGCCGATGCCCATCGCGAAGCCGCCGCTCACCACCCACAGCTTCCAGTTGGTCGAGTGCGGGTCGCGCACGCGCGCCGCCAGCAGCAACGTGACGTGCGAGGCGGTCACCGCCACCAGGTAGGACAGGAACACCAGCCCGAGGTTGAAGTCCTTCGGCACGAGCGCATCTTGCCCGCTTCCGCGCCGGCGCGACTGTGGCGTATTGCACGCCGCCTTGCCAACTGATGTCAGCCTCCCGGGGGCTGTGGTATAGCTTGGCGGCCGATGACCCCGCCGAGCCAACCGCAACCCGCCCCCAAGGCGAAGATCGCCGTCATCGACGATGACCGCTTCATTCGCTACCTGCTGGACCTGCACCTGCGCAAGGCCGGCTACGCGGTGTTCGCCGCCGAGGACGCCGTGGCCGCCGGGCGCATCATCCTGGAATGCTCGCCCGACGTGATCCTCTGCGACGTGGACATGCCGTTCATGGACGGCTACGAGTTCGTCACGGCGCTGCGCGCGGACCCGGCGACGCGCCACATTCCGGTGATCTTCCTCACCGTGAACCAGAGCGTCGGCGAGCGCGCGAAACAGCTCGGCGCCGGCCACCTGATGAAGCCGGTGATGGCCGACGAGCTGTTGCGCACGGTGGCCCGCTTTGCCCCGCGCGCATGAAGCTCGCGGAGGCCCTTCCCGAGCTGGTCTCGGACCTGGAAAACGCGCTGCTGCAGCTCGGCCGCGGCGACCTCCTGGGCCAGGTCAAGGCGGCGAGCCTCGAGCGCTGGACCTACGATGATTTTTCAGACACTGCCTACCTCTACCTCAGCACCGACCCGGTCGAGCGCGTGAAGCTCGAGATCTTCTCGCTCTACGACGAGTGCGGCGTCAACCTGGAGACCGACGGCGATGGCCGCCTGTGCGGCCTCGAGATCCTCGACGGAAAGCGCGTTACGTCACGGCTATGAACCACCTGACCACCCTCACCGATCCGCTGAAAGACGCGTTGAATCTCGCCCAGCGCTTCCAGCAGGGCGCGCTGTTCCGCCGCTACGTGGTCGATCGCCTCTGGCTGGTGGTGCCCGCCGCGCTGGTCATGCTCGTTACCAGCCTGGCGCTCGCCTTCGGCATCGTGGTGTACGTCGGCGGCACGCGCCCATTGACGGTGCTGCTCTCGCTGCTGATCGCGCCTTTCGTCCTGGTTGGCAGCCTGTTCCTGCAGGCGTACCTCTTCCTCGCCTGGCTCGAGGGCCGTGCGCTGGCCAAGTCGCTGGCTCGCCGCACCCGCAAGGCGCGCGCACGTGCGGTGGCCTGGGTCGAGCGCCACCTCCAGGCCGACCTGGGCACCGCGCCGCCGGTGCCGTGGCTGCTGGCGGGGATCTTGCTCGCGCTGCCGCTGGCAATCCTGATGCTTGCCTCGCCGAAGCTGGCGATCGCCGTCATCGTGCTCCAGGTGCTCACGCCGCTCGCCTTCGCGCGGCTTGACCGATAATCGGGGCATGCGCATCGACGGCGGCTGTCACTGCGGCAGGATCCGTTATGAAGCCGAGGCCGACCCGGAGAAAGCCGGCCTCTGCCACTGCACCGATTGCCAGACCCTTTCCGGCTCGCCCTATGTTGCGTACATCCAGGTGCCCAAGGAAGGATTCCGGCTGACCGGTGAAGCGAAGATCTACGTCAAGACCGCGGCCAGCGGCAGCCGCCGCGCGCAGGCGTTCTGTCCCGACTGCGGCTCGCGCCTGTGGGCCTCGGCCGAGAAGGATCCCCAGCTCTTCAACCTGCGCCTGGGCACGGTGCGCCAGCGCGCGCAGCTCGCTCCCAGGTCGCAGGTGTGGTGCAACTCGGCATTGCCGTGGGCGATGAACCTGGGAGCGGTCCGGCAGCACCCGCAGCAGCCCGGTTGAAAATTTCCGTCGTCGTCCCGGCGTTCAACGAAGAGCGCCTGCTCGGCGGCTCACTGGCGGCGATGCGCGAGGCCATGAGCGCCCTCGATGATGCCGAGCTCATCGTCTGCGACAACAACTCGACCGACCGGACGGCGCAGATCGCACGCTCGGCCGGCGCGAAAGTGGTGTTCGAGCCGGTGAACCAGATCGCGCGCGCCCGCAACGCCGGCGCGGCGCAGGCGAGCGGCGACTGGCTGGTATTTGTCGATGCCGATTCCTACCCGACCAAAGAGCTTTTTCGCGAAACGGCGGAAGCAATCCAGGGCGGTCATTGCCTGGCGGGCGGAGCCACGGTGACCATGGAGAGCACGCAGCCGATGATCCGCCTGTGGGCCGCGGCGTGGAATTTCGTCAGCCGCCGCGCGCGCTGGGCGGCGGGCTCGTTCATCTTCTGCGAGGCGGCGGCGTTCCGCCGGCTCGGCGGCTTCAGCCAGGAGCTTTATGCCGCCGAGGAAATCGAGCTTTTCATGCGACTGAAGCGCCTGGCGCGGCTCGAGCGGCGCTCGATCGTCATCCTGCACCGCCATCCGCTGCGCACCAGCGCCCGCAAGGCGCACTTGTACACCAAGCGCGAGCACCTCTGGTTCGTGCTGAAGACGCTGCTCCTGGGCGGGCGCAACCTGCGCAGCCGCGAGAGCTGCCACGCCTGGTACGACGGCCGGCGCTAGCCGGCGCGGCTAAGAAGCTCGCGCACCACCCGCATCAGGCCGGCGACGTCCTCCTCGCTCGGCTCGGAATGCGTGGTCTCCTTCGTCTGCGGCTCCTCGCTCCCCGGCACTTCCACGGCGACACTGCGCCAGCGCGTGCCGAGGAAGGTGCCGTTGGGCTGGATGCGGCCGCCGACGTTCTCGTGCACGTACTCCACCGGCTTGCCGCTGCAGTAGAGCACCCAGTCGCCCGCCGAGACCGGCGTCCCGCTCGCGTCCAGCGTCACCATCGCGTGCCGCAGGCCGGCGGCGCCCGCCGACAGCTCCACCGAGACGCTTTGCCAGCCGGCGATCGCCGCGGATTCCGGCTTGCCGGCGAGCTCGTCGCTCAGCACCGGCGCGCGGCGGACCGGCGCGTCAGCCGGCAGCGGCGCGAACAGCGCGTGCCAGGCGGGGCGCAAGGTCAGACGCTGACGACAAAATTGAAGTTTCCTTCGCCAGCCTTTGCCTGCTTCATCTCAAGCTCCGGGACATAGAGGCCATCGCGCTTATTGCCCGGATCGCCCGGAAAGTAAACCTGCGTGGTGAGCACGCGGCCGCCCGGCGGCTGCACCTTGACGTGGATGTGGCGCGTACGGCCGGGGTATTGCGCCGGAACGATGGTCTCCAGCCGATAACGGCCTTGCGCGTCGGCATGCTGATGGCCGCGGTAGCGGAAGCCGCGGTTGTCGTACGCGCCCTCCTCGTCCGAGTGCCAGAAATCGAGCAGCGCGTTCGCCACCGGCTTGCAGTCCGGCGTCAGCACGGTGCCGGTCAACAGGAGTCTCTGCGTCGGGGAGCCGCCCTCGATCAGCGAAGTCCGCAAAGGAGAATTGGTCTTGAAGAAAGGCCCTTCGGTCTGCCGCGGCGTGATCACGCCGCAGGTCTGCGCCAGCGACTGCAACGGGAGCAGCAGCGCCGCTCCCAGGATCTGCCTTCGTCTCATGGTCATCCTTTCACGCACAGCACCTGCTTCAGGGTGTGCACCACCTCGACCAGGTCGGCCTGGTTGGCCATCACCTCGTCGATCGGCTTGTAGGCCCCCGGGATCTCGTCGATCACGCCTTTGTCTTTGCGGCAGACGACCCCATGGGTTTGTTCCTCGAGATCCCTCAAGGAAAACTTCTTCTGCGCCGCATTCCTGCTCATCAAGCGGCCGGCGCCGTGGGCGCAGGAGTGGAAGCTGTCGGCCGAGCCCTTGCCGCGCACGATGTAGCTGCGCGTGCCCATGCTGCCGGGAATGATGCCGAGCTCGCCGGCGCCGGCGCGGATCGCGCCCTTGCGCGTGACCCATACCTGCTCGCCGAAGTGCTTCTCGCGCTCGACATAATTGTGGTGGCAGTTCACCGCGCCGCCGGTGACGTTGAACGACGGCAGGTGGCGGCGCATCGCGTCGAGCACCAGGTCCATCATTTCTTCGCGGTTGGCGCGCGCGTAGTCCTGCGCCCAGCCCACCGCATCGACGTAGTCGTCGAAGTGCTGCGCGCCCTCGGGGAAATAGGCGAGATCTCGATCCGGCAACTGCAACTGGTTTCTTTCGGAATCCCGTTTGGCCAGTTCGATGAAGTAGCTGCCGATGGCGTTGCCGATGCCGCGGCTGCCCGAATGCAGCATCGCCCAGACGCGGTTCTCCTCGTCCAGGCACACCTCGATGAAATGGTTGCCGCCGCCCAGCGTGCCGAGCTGGTGCACCCAGCTCGAGTTCTTACCGATGCGCTTGCCGATGCCGCCGTGCTTTTGCAGGATTGCCTTCAAATCCTTTTGAAAGCCCCTGGCCGCATCGGTGCGCGCGTCGCGGTCCCCGTGCTGGCCAAAGCCAACCGGGACATCGCGCGTGACTTGGGCAAACACCTTTTTCAGCGAGGTTTCATCGAGGTCATTGGCGGTAAGGGAGGTGCGCGTCGCCATCATGCCGCAGCCGATGTCGACGCCGACCGCGGCCGGGATGATGGCGCGCCGGGTCGGGATCACCGAGCCGACGGTGGCGCCGATGCCTAGGTGCACGTCCGGCATCGCCGCGACATGGTGGTGCACGATCGGCAGGCGCGAGATGTTGACCAGCTGCTGGCGTGCGGCCGGCTCGATCTCGCCGGTATAGACCTTGACCGGCACCAGGCCTTCGCTGATTTCCTGTCTCACGGGCATAGGGCTTAGAGCTGCAAGAGCCGGGCCGCGTTCTCTTTCATGATCCTCGGCCGCACTTCGGGCTTGATCGGCAGCTTGTCGAACTCCTCGATCCATTTCTCGGGGTGGAGCACCGGGTAGTCCGATCCGAACAGGATCTTGTCCTTGAGCAGGGTGTTGGCGTACTGCACCAGGATCGGAGGGAAGTACTTCGGCGACCAGCCCGACAGGTCGATGTAGACCTGCGGTTTGTGCGTCGCCACCGACAACGCCTCCTCCTGCCAGGGAAACGACGGGTGGGCGAGGATGATCGGCATGTCCGGGAAATCGGCCGCGACGTCGTCGAGATAGAGCGGATTCGAGTACTTGACCCGCAGCCCGCTGCCGCCGCGCGTGCCGGCGCCCATGCCGGTCTGGCCGGTATGGAACAGCGCCGGCAGCTTCGCCTCCGCGATGGCCTCGTACAAAGGATAGGCCAGACGGTCGTTGGGGAAGAATTCCTGCCCGGTCGGGTGGAACTTGAAGCCCCGCACGCCGTAATCCTTGATCAGGCGCCGCGCCTGCCGCACCCCGTCGGCGCCGCGGTGCGGATTGATGCTCGCGAAAGGGATCGCCACATCGGCATTCTTGTGCGCGAGCTCCGCCACCTCCTCGTTCGTGAGTCCGGGGGCGGATCCGAGCTCGGCATCCAGGGTGAACACCACGAAGGCCATCTTCAGCTTGCGGTACATCTCGGCCATTTCCGGCACCGTCTGGTGCTGCGGCTGGTAGCGGAAGTAGCGCCCCATCGCCTCCTGCGACTCGCTCAGCTTGCCCTCGACGCGCAGCGCGGACTTCCAGGCATGGGTGTGGACGTCGATCGCAACCAGGCTTTTCAGATCCACAGCACTCTTTCGGAAGGAGGATTCGTGTAGAGCTCTTCAACAAGCGCGGCACGCCGCTTCAGGACCGCGCGCTGGTTGATCGAGCCCTTGTCGGTCATCTCGCCGGCGTCGAGCGAGGGCGGCTCCTCCAGCACCAGGACGCGGGTGATGCGATTGGAGCTCCCGGTGGAACCGAAGGTTTTCAACCGGCCCCGCAACGCTTCAGGGGAAGCCTTGTCCGCCAGAAACAGCAAGGCGCCGACCTCGTCCCTGCCCTCGCCGGTGATCACCGCGTCGCGCACCAGCGGCGCGAAGTGCTCGATCACCCGCGCGCGCAGCTCGCCGACGCGCACCCAGGTGCCGGTGGTCAACTTGAAATTTTCCGCGATGCGGCCGGCAAACAGCAGTCCGGCGGAGAAATCCTGGGGGTTTTCGGGCACGAACGCATCGCCCAGCCGATAGTAGCCTTCTTCGTCGAATGCCTGCGCGGTGAGATCGGGCTGGCGCCAGTAGCCGGGCGTGACATGCGGGCCCCGGACGCGCATCTCGAAGGAATCCTGCAAAGGAACCAGCTTGATTTCGGCGCCGGGAGGCGGCAGGCCCATGTTGGCGACGTTTTGCGCCGGCCAGACGCGCCCCAGCGTCGCCGGCGCGGTTTCGGTGGCGCCGAAGCCGGTGAGGAACGGGACCTCCTCGCCGCGCGTCTCGAAAGCGAGCTGCTTCATCTCGTCGAACACGTGCTGCGGCAGCGCTGCGCCGGCGAACCACAGCACTTTCAACCGGGAAAAGAAGTTGGCCCGCAGCGCGGCGTCCGACCGCAAATAAGGCAGCAAAGCCTCGAAGCCCTTCGGCACGTTGAAGTACCAGGTCGGCGCGATCTCGCGCAGGTTGCGCACGGTGGTGTCGATGGCGCCGGGCATCGGCCGGCCTTCGTCGATGTAGTACGAGCCGCCGTTGTACAGCACCAGGCCCAGGTCGTGGTTGCCGGCGGCGGTGTGGTGCCACGGCGCCCAGTCGACGAGCACCGGCGGCTGGTCGGCGAAGAGGGGCAGCATGGCGCGGATCATCTCCTGGTTCGCGCACCACATGCGCTGGGTGTTGATCACCGCCTTCGGCGTGCCGGTGGAGCCGGAAGTGAAAAGAAACTTGACGATGGTGTCGGCGCCGACGCGGGCATGCGCATCGTCGACCGCGCGGGTGGCAGGCGGCTCTTCCAGGCGATCGATGACTTCGCACCCGGCATGCGCCACAGCCTTCTGATACAGGTTTCGGTCCGCCACGAACGCCAATCCCGGCGTAAGCAGGGCGAAGATGGCCCGCAGCTTGCCGAAGTCGGTGGACAGCAGCGAATACGCCGGCGAGATCGGCGCATACGGAACGCCGGCGTACATCGCGCCCAGGTGCAGCAGCGCGTGCTCGAGGTCGTTGCCCGAGAGCACCAGCAGCGGGCGCTGCGGCGAAAGCTCTTTGCGCAGCAGGTATTGCGCGACGCGCCTCGCCCGCTCGCGTGCCTGCGCGTAGGTGAGCGAGCGCCAGCCGGCGCCGTCGCGTTGCGCAAGGAGGACGCGGCCCGGCGCGGCCTGCGCCCAGTAGTCGAGGCGCTCGGTCAGCCTGGCGGGGTAGGCCGCCAGCGCGTGCGGCGAGCGCAGGACCAGCGTGCCGTCCCGGCGCTCGACTTTCACGTCCCTGGGCCCGAAGGCGACCTTGCGGATGGAACTCATCGCTCGCTTAGAATACCGGACCGCCAAGGAGGATTTCATGGATCGCCGCCAGTTCAACAAGACGCTTGCCGCTGTCACGCTCGCCACGGCAACGCCCTACGTACGTGCCCAGTCGCAGAAGCTGCGCGTGGGCGTGATCCTGCCGCGCTCGGGATACCTCAGCTTCATCGGCCAGTCGTGCCAGAAGGGCGCCGACCTCGCCCCCGGCGTGATCCGGGACATGCTCGGCGTCGACGTCGAGCTGATGAACGCGGACTTCGAGTCGAACGTCGACACCGCGCGGACCCGGGCGGAAAGGCTGATTCAGGAAGGCGCCAACGTGCTGGTCGGTCCGTTCGACTCCGGCGCCGCCGCCGCCATCGCGCAGGTGGCGGAGCAGCGCGGCGTGCCGTTCGTGATCAACATCGCCGCCGCGCCGCAGATCACCGAGCAGGGCTACAAGTTCGTGTTCCGCAATTTCCAGACCGCGCCCGACATCGTGAGGAACGGCCTGGCGCTGATGGGCGATCTGTTCCAGGCCACCAACACGGTGCCGCGCACCGCGGTATTCATGCACGTCAACGACACCTTCGGCCAGGCGATGAACAAGGGCATCAGCGCCTTCATGCCGCGCCTGACGCAATTGCCGTTCAAGATCGTCGACACCATCTCCTACGACCCGGCGGCCAAGGACCTCACCGTCGAGGTCTCCAAGGCGAAGGCGTCGAACGCCGACTTCCTCATGCTGGTGTGCCGCCTGAACGACGCCATCCTCCTGCGGCGCGAGATGGTGAAGCAGCGCTGGAACCCGATGGGCATCGTCAGCCCCGGTTCGCCGGGCATGTACGAGGAGCAGTACTACAAGGCGCTCGGCAAGCTCTCCGAGCACTCGATCTCCAACGTGCCCTGGTACAACCCCAATGCCAAGCTGACCAAGGTGGTGGAGAAAGCCTTCCTCAAGCAGAACCCCAAGGACAAGCTGGTGTTCCACGGCCTGAATGCCGGCTTTACCTTCGAGGCGATCCTGATCGCCGCCGACGCCTTCAAGCGCGCGAAAAGCACCGATCCGAAGACGCTGGCCGACGCCATCCGGCAGACCAACATCACCGAGAAGATGACCCTCGGCGGCCCGATCAAGTTCAACGAGAAGGGCCAGGTCGAAGGCATCGGCTCGGCGTGCGTGCAGAACATCAAGCTCACGCCGACGGTGGTGCTGCCCAAGGATGCAGCGACAGCCAAGCCCATCTTCCCGGTCCCCGGCTACAAAAAAACCTAGTTGTCATTTGACCTAGTCGCCAACGTCGTCATCGCCGGGGTCCTCACGGGCCTCGTCTATGGCCTGATGGCGCTCGGGCTGTCGGTGATCTTCGGCGTGGTGCGGGTGGTCAACTTCGCGCACGGCGAGATGATGACCATCGCGATGTACGGCGCGACGATGCTGTTCGCCGCGTTCCAGCTCGACCCGTTCCTCGCCATGCTGCCGGTGGCGGCGGCGTTCTTCGTCTTTGGCTATGTGATGCAGGCGGGGCTCATCAACCCGTTCATCACCCGCCCCGAGCATTCGCAGTTCATGCTGCTGGTGGCGGTGGCGATCGTGATGGTCAATGCGATGCTGATGATCTTCGGGCCGGACGCGCGCAACGTGCAGCTCGACTACCAGCTCGAGTCCTTCGAGATCGGCAAGATCCTGCTCGACAAGGCGCGCCTGTACGCGGCGGCCGCCGCCATCGTCGCTGCCGCGGGCCTGTTCCTGTTCTTCAGGTTTACGCTCACCGGCAAGGCGATCCGCGCCTGCGCGGACAACTACCTTGGCGCCAAGGTGGTCGGGCTGAACGTCAAGAAGTACTACGCGCTGACCTTCGGCCTGGGCTCGGCCTGCGTCGCGGTGGCCGGCTGCGCGATGGCGCTGCTGGTCGACGTTACGCCGGCGCTCGGCCCCTACTACACGCTGCTCGCCTTCGTCATCGTCATCGTCGGCGGCCTGGGCTCGATGACCGGCGCGCTGCTCGGCGGCGTGCTGATCGGCATGTCCGAGGCGCTCGCCGGCCTGTTCATCACGCCGTCGGCGAAGAGCATGTTCAGCTTCGGGCTTCTGATCCTGGTGCTACTCCTGCGCCCGCAGGGGCTTCTGGGCAGACGGCCGTGAAGCGCGAATGGATTTATCTGTCCCTCCTCGGCCTCGTTCTGGTGGGGCTGCCCGCCGCCGTAGGCCCGTACGCGCTTTCCGTCGCCACGCTGATTCTTTACTTCGCCTATACCGGCCAGGCGTGGAACGTGATGATGGGCTTTGCCGGGCAGCTTTCGCTGGGCCATTCGCTCTATGTCGGCGTCGGCGCCTATACCGCCGGCGCGCTCTTTTTCCACTACGGCATCGGTCCGTGGGCAGGCCTCTGGCTGGCGATGCTGCTGTGCGTGGCGTTCGGCCTGGTGATCGGCTTCCTCGCCTTCCGTTTCGGCATCTCGGGCGTGTACTTCGCGCTGCTGACCATCGCCTTCGCCGAGTTCACGCGCATCGGCTTCGACCACCTCGACTGGCTCGGCGGCCCGGGCGGCATGTTCCTCAAGGTGGCGCAGCGCGATACCTGGGACGTGCTCAACTTCCGCGGCCCGCCGCTGATGTACTACTACGCGATGCTTTTTCTGACCGCTCTGGCGTTTCTCATTTGTTTTGTCCTTTTGAGATCAAGGGCGGGGTACTACTGGCAGGCGATCCGCGAGAACGAGGAAGCGGCGCAGGCCCTGGGCATCAACACCTTCCGCTGGAAGATGCTGGCGGTGGCGATCAGCGCCGCGATGACCGCGGTCTCGGGCGTGTTCTTCGCCTTCTATTACAACAACCTCTTCCCCCACGAGATCTTCAGCATGAACCGCTCGATCGAGCTGATCCTCGGCCCGGTGATCGGCGGCATCGGCACCCTGTTCGGGCCGATCTTCGGCGCCGCGGTGCTGACGCTGCTCTCGGACGGCATTACCGAGGTCCTTGCTGCGCTGGGCTGGGAGATCCCGGGCATCAAGCAGGTGTTCTACGGACTGGTGCTGCTCATCGTGGTGATGTTCCTGCCCCATGGCATCTGGCCCGCCGTTGCCAGGAAACTGAAAATCCATGCTTGAAGTCAGGCATGTCTCCAAATCCTTCCGCGGCCTGCGAGCGGTGCACGACGCTTCCTTCGAGGTGCCCGCGGGAAGCATCAACGGCCTGATCGGTCCGAACGGCGCCGGCAAGACGACCATCTTCAACGTCATCGCCGGGGTGTACGCGCCGGATGGCGGCGAGATCGTGTTCGAGAACAAGCGCATCGAGGGGCTGCGACCCGACCAGGTGTGCGCCGCCGGCATCGGCCGCACCTTCCAGCTGGTCAAGCCCTTCGCCGGTCTTACGGTGCTCGACAACGTCATGGTCGGAGCCTTTCTTCGGGAACGCACTGCCGCCGGCGCTCGCATGCTTGCCAATTCCATCCTGAAAAAACTCAACCTCGATGCCAAGGCCGCCTTGCCGGCGTCCTCGCTCACCCTCCCCGACCGCAAGCGCCTGGAAGTGGCGCGCGCCCTCGCCACGCGGCCGCGCCTGCTGCTGCTCGACGAAGTGATGGCCGGGCTGCGGCCGACCGAATGCGACCAGATGGTCGAGGTGTTCCGCGACCTCAACCGCCGCGAGGGCCTGACCATCCTCCTCATCGAGCACGTGATGCGCGCGGTGATGGCCCTCGCCAGGCACATCGGCGTCCTGCATCACGGCGAGGTGATCGCGCGCGGCACGCCCGAGCAGGTGGTGCGCGACCCCGCGGTGCTGGAGTGCTACCTCGGCGAAGAAACCCAAGTATGAAAACAGGGACAGACCACGTTTTCCTCTCGGTGGAAAAGCTCGATCTGTATTACGGCGACGCGCAGGCGCTGTCCGACGTGAGCCTCGAGGTCGGCAAGGGCGAGATCGTCGCCATCGTCGGCGCCAACGGCGCCGGCAAGTCGTCGCTGATCCGGTGCATTGCGGGCATCGAAGCGCCCAGATCTGGACAAATTTCGTTCAAGCAAAAGCCGATCTCGGGCTTGGAATCCCACGAGATCTGCAACCTCGGCATCGGCCAGGTCGCCGAAGGCCGCCAGGTGTTTCCCAGCCTCACGGTGCACGACAACCTGCTGATGGGGGCGATGCTGCCGCGCGCGCGCACCGGCGCGCAAAAGGCGTTGCAGGACGTCTTCGCGATGTTCCCCAAGCTCGCCGAGCGCAAGGACCAGCTCGCCGGCACCATGTCCGGCGGCGAGCAGCAGATGCTCGCCATCGCGCGCTGCCTGATGGGCGCGCCCGAGCTGATCATGTTCGACGAGCCCTCGCTCGGCCTCGCGCCGCTGGTGGTGCAGGAAGTGCTGCACAGCATCCGCCTGCTGAACGAGCGCGGCCTCACCATCCTGCTGGTGGAGCAGAACGTCGCCGTGTCGCTGAAGATCTCCGACCGCGCCTACGTCCTCGAGAACGGCCGCATCGTGCTGAGCGGCGCCGGCAGCGAGCTCCTGCATAACGAGCGCGTGCGCCAGGCGTATCTGGGACTCTAGGTCGTGAGCTGGCTTGTCGCCGCCGGCCTGCTGGTCGGCACGCTGATGATCATCGCCACCGCGCTGCCGCTGCTGAGAAAGGGCGCCTGGTGGATCCGGATGTTCGACTTCCCGCGCCTGCAGATCACCATCGTCAGTGCCGGCACGCTCGCGCTGCTGCTCGCCGCGGCAGACCACTCGAGCGCGTGGCAGAACTTCTGCATCGCCTTGCTGGCGCTTGCCCTCGTGTACCAGACATACATGATGTTTCCCTACACCGTGCTCGCGCGGCGCCAGGTGCAGGACGCGCATGCCGCCGGCGACGAGACCACGATCGCCGTGCTGTTCGCCAATGTGCTGATGACGAATCGCGATTCCCAAAGGCTGCTCGCGCTGATTCGCGAAGAGGAGCCTGATCTGGTCCTCGCGGTGGAGGCCGATGCGTGGTGGCAGGGTGAGCTCGACGCCCTCGCGCGGACCTATCGCTACGCGGTGCGCCAGCCGCAGGACAATACCTACGGCATGCTGCTCTACTCCCGGCTCGAGCTGGTCGAGCCGCAGGTCAAGTTCCTGGTGCAGGCGGACGTGCCTTCCATCCACGCGCGCGTAAAGCTGCGCTCCGGCGCGCTGGTCGAGCTTCGTTGCGTGCACCCGCGGCCGCCCGCGCCGCAGGAGGCGAAGGACGCCGCGCCGCGCGATGCCGAGCTCATCGTCGTCGGCCGCGAGCTGAAGGAGAAGCGCAAACGCGGGCCCACGATCGTGCTGGGCGACCTCAACGACGTAGCCTGGTCGCGCACCAACTACCAGTTCCAGGAGCTTTCCGGGCTGCTCGACCCGCGCATCGGGCGCGGGTTCTACCATACCTTCCATGCGCGCTATCCATTCCTGCGGTATCCGCTCGACCACTGCTTTCACAGCAAGCACTTCCGCCTGGTGAGCTTCAAGCGCCTGCGCAAGTTCGGCTCGGACCACTTCCCGGTGGGCATCAAGCTCAGCTTCGAGCCCGACGCGGCCGCGACCCAGGAGGAGCCGCGCGACACACCGCGGGCCGCCACCTGATGCGACCGGTCATCGCGATCCACGGCGGCGCCGGCGTCATGCGCCGCGACAGGCCGGGCGAGCAGCAGCGGGCAGTCCTCAGGCGGGCGCTGGAAGCTGCCTACGGGCAAAAAACCGCTTTGGATGCCGTGACGGCAGCCGTCGTGGTCCTGGAGGATTCGCCGCTCTTCAACGCCGGCCGCGGCTCGTGCTTCAACGCCGACGGCGAGATCGAGATGGATGCCGCGGTGATGGAAGGCGAGCGGCTGGGTGCCGGCGCGGTGGCGGCAGTGCGGCGCATCCGCAATCCGGTGCTCGCGGCGCGCGCGGTGATGGAGAAGACCCGCCACGTGCTGCTCGCGGGCGATGGGGCGGAGCGTTTCGCGCGAGAGCAGGGTTTGGTCTTCGAAGAGCCTTCGTACTTTGCAACTGAGAAGCGCCTGAGCGCGCTGAAGCGCAATCTGAAGTACCACCATGGGACCGTCGGCGCCGTCGCGCTGGACCACGAGGGCAACCTGGCGGCGGCGACCTCGACCGGCGGCTACACCGGCAAGCTGCCGGGGCGCATCGGCGATTCGCCGATCATCGGCGCCGGAACCTATGCCGACAATCGCGCCTGCGCGGTTTCCGGAACCGGGCTTGGCGAAGCGTTCATTCGCGCGGCGGTGGCCTATGACGTCGCGGCGCGCATGCGCTACCGCAAGGAATCTCTCGCCAGGGCGGCCGCGGGGGCGCTGGCGAAGGTGGCGCGCCTGGGCGGCGATGGCGGGCTGATCGCCGTTGACCGCCGCGGCAACGTGGCGATGCCGTTCAACAGCGAAGGGATGTACCGCGCCTCGGTCGACCGCCGCGGCAGGACCACGATCTCGATCTTCTGAAAAGGGGTCAGGACCCTTTTTCGCAGCTTTGACATGACTCCCCTGAACGTCGAACTGCGTTATGCACCGCTGCCGTTCATCGGCATCGTTGCCTGGCATTACTGGTTCGTGGTCAACGACGAAAGCGGCTGCCACCGCTGGGAAGTCTGGCAGGCGAAGAACGCCGGCGGCTTCTGCATCGGCCACGTGCACCGCGATTTGAAGGCGCCCGACGCCGGCGTGGGCGGCGGTCCCTCTCGCATCGCGGCGCAGTGGGACGGCGAGGACGCCCGGCGCATCGCCCAGGTGCTGGACAAGCCCGAGAACTATCCGCACTGCCAGCGCTACCGCATGTGGCCCGGCCCGAACAGCAACACCTTCGTCGCCTGGGTGCTGCGCGAGGCGGGGGTTGCCGCGCGGCTGGACCCGCGCGGCATCGGACGCAACTACCGCACGGCGAAACAGTAGAACAGGCCGTCGCCGCCGGAGCTGCGCAGCGCGTCCTGGCTGCAGCCGCGCGAGGGATGGGAGGCGTTCCAGGACTTCGAGGCATCGTCGTCGCGCAGGCCGATGCGGTCGTGGTGGCCGACCATCGCTGCGCCCTCGCCGCTCTTGGTCCAGTTCCCGCAGGTCATGTCCTTGTCGCCGGGGATGGCGCGGCCGTCGGCCTGCGAGCCGGTCAGGATGTCGTGGCGGTTCGGCGTATCGCCGCGCCCGTTCACTGGCGCGCCCTTCTCGTCCAGGCCGGTCTGCTTGTTGATGCGGCTGTTGGCGTGCAGGTCCTCGACACTCTTGGCGATCTCCTCGCCCTTGGCATTCTTCCACGGCCCCTTGCCGATGCGGTCGCGTGCGTTCTCCGAATTGGTGCTCAGATAAGCGCGCCACTGGCCTGCCGCGCCGGCCGCCTTGGCGAGCGCCTGGCAGTGGGCGTCGGCGCCCTTGAGGCCGCCGAGGTCGGCGCCCTTGCCGAGGCCCTGGCTGGTGATGAAGAAGGACATGTCCTTTTGCTGCGCCTGGGCCGCGGTGGCGGCGAGCAGGATGATCGCGATCAGGAGAGGTTTCATGAGGAAGTGAACAGCTGCCGCGCCAGGATATTTCCGATTGAGGTAAATTCGTGCCAGGGGGTGCAATGAAAAAGCTTGCAGGGTGGCGCAGTGGTCTGATCATCGCGCTGGCGGTCGCGCTCGGCGCCTGCGGCGGCGCCGCGCAGATGATCCCCGCCGGCCAGGCGCCGGCGCTGCGCCCAGGCGAGGCGCTGATCGTGTTCATGCGCCCGAGCAACTACGGCGGACTGGTGGCCTCGTCGGTGTTCGATGTCACCACTGCGGAGAGCAAGTTCGTCGGCATCGTCTACCCCGGCAACAAGTTCGCCCACGCCGTCCCGGCGGGCGAGCACACCTTCATGGTGGTGGGCGAATCGGCCGATTTCATGCGTGCGACGGTGGTGGCGGGGCGCACCTATCACGCGCTGGTCACGCCGCGCATCGGCGTGTGGAAGGCGCGCTTTTCCTTCCGGCCGGTACGCCAGGCCGAGCTCGACGGAGCGGAGTTCTCCGAGTGGGATTCGGCGACTCAATTCGTGAACAATTCCCCCGCCAGCCACAACTGGGCGATGCAGAACGCCGCCGACGTGAATTCCAAGCGGGCGCAGTACTGGCCGGAGTGGATGAGCAAGCCG
>DATFDV010000104.1:0-6116 GCA_035251855.1 Burkholderiales bacterium
GGGTTAGGACGCATGGACGTTATCGACATGATGAGGGTCGCCCTTCTGTCGCCGGTCGCGATGGTGCTCGTTGCCGTGATCGCGGCAGCGGCAGCGAAGCTTCGCGGGCTGCAAAAAGCCAAGTTCAGTACGCTCATCTTCCTTACCGTCGCCTTCGCCATCGCCGGAGCCGCCGCATCGCTCGCCTACACGATTGGTTGGATGGTCTGGCACGAGAACACGACGGGTTATAGCGCCGGAAATGCGCCGCTCGGTTGGATCTTGTTTCACGGTCCGGCCAGCGCCGCGCTTGGCCAGTTGCTGGCCTTGATCGTGTGGTGGTTCCGAAAGCCGCCCATTTCCGTTTGGGCCCATCGGTGAGCACGCGGCAAAGCACCGAGCGCATGCCAACGTGGAAGGCGGTTCTCCTGATGCTCGGCGCCATCGCTTCCACACGCGATGAACCTGACCTGGAAGAAGCATGAACCGCAAGCGTCGCCGTTTGCGGTCGTCGCCGGCAATCCGACCGAGTACGTGGTTTATTCCCTTTCGGTGGCGAGCGCCGACGACGAGGACGTCCGCGCCGCCATCGACGAATCGGTGGCCCAGATGTGCCGCCTCGCGGAGGCCAATGTCACGCAGCGCACCGAGATCGTGCTCTTCGAATGGGACTCGGTCTCCTCGACGCTCACCGTTGTCTACACCGACCGCGAGCGCAGCTTCGACGCCGGCGAGGTGCTGAAGGTGTTCGTCGACGGCTGGGAGGCGGATACGGACCAGCTGTCCGAGGACGAGCGATTGGAGATCTGGGAGCAAAGGGACGGGCTGGTGCGGACCTGGCTTCGCCGGGCCCGCAGGCTGCCCGGTACGCAGGCGACCGTGGCTTCGCTCGCCAAGCGGGGGGTGGTGCCCGCGTTCACCGCGCAGCACCACGCGACCGAGTTCGAGCCGCTGTAGCTATTGAATCGGCGCCGCCGGCAGCGCAGAATTCGCGCCAGCAAGCAACCAAAGGAGATCGAAGCTCGTGAGAACCCTGACCGCCGCCCTGCTCGCCCTCGCGCTCACCAGCGGGGTCGCCACGGCGCAGACCAAGATCAAGTACGCCCTCGGCGACGTGATCGGCATCGACGACCTGCCGCTGCTGGTGGCGGCGGAGCGCGCCAAGAAACGCGGCGTGGAAGTGGAGGTCACTTCGTTCAAGAACGAGGACATCGCTACGCAGGCGGTGATCAACGGCCAGGCCGACGTCGGCCAGGGCACGCCCTACGCGGCGCTCGAGAAGGTGAACGTGCCGATCCGCTTCTTCGTGCAGCTGTGGTCGCTGCAGTTCTTCCCGGTGGTGGCCAACGAGCACTACAAGGGCTGGAAGGACCTCGACAACCAGGAGATCGCGGTGCAGGGCCGCGGCTCGGGCACCGAGGCGATCATGCTCTTGATGGCGAAGGAGCACGGCATCAAGTACAAGAACATCAGCTACGTGCCGGGCTCGCAGGTGCGCGCGCTCGCCATGCTCAAGGGCAACATCCGCGCCACCATCCTGGACTCGACCAACAAGAATTTCCTGATGAAGGAAGGCGGCAGCAAGTTCACCGTGCTGCCGCTGGGCAACGTCAAGGCGAGCGACGAGGCGCTGTTCGCGCGCCTGGACTACCTGCAGAAGAACCAGGCCGCGATTACCGTGCTGGTCGAGGAGCTGGTGCGCGTGAATCGCGAGATCAACAAGGACCCGGGCTCGATGGTCGCGGTGCGCAAGACACTCGGCCTGCTGAAGGACCTGCCCGCCAAGCTGGACGCCGAGATCCCGACCTACTTCAAGGAAGGCGTGGCGGGCGGCATCTTCCCGAACGACGGCGGCGTCGAGAGCGCGCCGAAGAATGACCTCGAGTTCTATGCCCTGTCGGGCTCGATCAAGAAACCGGACGCGAAGGTCGAGGACTTCTGGCACCTCGCGCCGCTGAAGGCTGCGCTGGCGAAGCTGAAGTAAGTTGCGCCGCTGGCAGCTCGCCTCCTTCGCCCTGTTCTTCGGGCTGTGGGAGCTCGCCGGCCGCTGGCCGGTGAGCCCGGCTTTCCCGCCCTTTTCACAAACCATGGTCGGGTTGTGGGAGATGATTGTCGATGGCTCCCTGGGCAAGGCCTATCTCATCACGGCGCAACCGCTGCTTCTGGGGGTGGCGCTGTGCGCCGTGGCCGGCATCGCCTTCGGCATCGGCATGGGGCTGTCGCGCACCATCGAATGGTTCAGCCTGCCGGTGTTCATCATCCTGCAGGCCGCGCCGATGGCGGCAATCATCCCGCTGCTCACCTACATGTACGGCATCGGCCTCACCTCGAAGGTGCTGGCGGTGATCATGCTCGCCGCCCCGGTGATCGTGATGAACTCGTACAAGGGGATCCGCAACACGCCGCCCTCGCTCTTGCAGATGTGCCGCTCGTTCCAGGGCACACGCGTGCAGGAGGTGGTGAAGATCGTGCTGCCGCACGCCGCGGCGCTGATCTTCACCGGACTGCGCCTCGGCCTGGCGATGGGCTTCATCGGTATCGTCATCGCGGAGCTCCTCATCACCCCGACCGGCATCGGCGACCTCATCAGCTACCACGGCTCGACCGCCGACTATCCGAAGATGTTCGCCACCATCGCCTCGATCGTCGCGGTGGCGGCGGTGTCGCTGCACGGGTTGCAGAGGCTCGAACGCAGGCTGTTCCCGTGATCGTCGAAGTCCGCAACGTAGCCAAGACCTACGACAACGGTGTCGAGGCCTTGCGCGACGTCAATCTCTCGTTCCCGAAAGGCCAGCTCTCGACGCTGCTCGGCCCGAGCGGCTGCGGCAAGACCACCCTGCTCAAGATCATCGCCGGCCTGATCCCGCGCAACGGCGGCGAGGTTCTCGTCAACGGCAAGGCCGTCGACGGGCCGGGGCCCGAGCGCGCGTTCGTGTTCCAGGACTTCGCGCTGCTGCCGTGGGCCGACGTGCTGCGCAACGTCGCCTTCGGCCTCGAGCTTCGGGGGGTCGAAAGAAAGCAGAGAGAAGAAACCGCGCGCCGCTACATCGCCGAGGTCGGCCTCAAGGGCTTCGAGCACCGCACCCCGGCGCAGCTCTCCGGCGGCATGCGCCAGCGCGTCGGCCTCGCCCGCGCGCTGACGGTGAACGCCGACATCATCCTGATGGACGAGCCGTTCTCCTCGGTCGACGAGCAGACGCGGCGCAAGTTCCAGGAGGACCTGCTCGATCTCTTGCGCCACCATCAGAAGACGGTGATCTTCGTCACCCACAGCATCGAGGAAGCGGCGTACCTTTCCGACCAGATCGCGCTGCTCTCGCCGCGGCCGGGCACCATTTCACGCATCGTCAGGCCCGATGTCGATCGCCGGAAAAGCCCGGATGAGATCCGCCGCGACCGGGGCTACCTCGACACCGTCGACGAGATCTGGAAGATGCTGAGGCAGTACGTATGAAGACCCTGCTTTCGCTCATCGTCTGGTTCGTCTTGTGGGAGATCGCCGGGCGCCTGAAGATCTCGACCATCGTGCCGCCGTTCAGCGCGGTGATCGAGGCGATGATCGAGATCGCGCCGACCGAGAAGTTCGGAAGAGCCGCCATCATCACGCTGCGCTCCTTCGGCCTGGGCATGCTGCTCGCGCTGGTGATCGGCATCCCGCTCGGCGTCCTGATGGCGCGCGTGAAGGCGGCGGGGCAGCTGCTCGGCATGTGGGTCAACATCTTCGTCAGCGCGCCGATCTCGGCCCTGGTGCCGATCCTGATGGCGGTGATCGGCATCGGCGAGACCACCGTGGTGGTCACGGTGTTCCTGTTCGCGGTGTTCGTCATCACGCTCGACACCCAGGTCGGCATCACCCACGCCGACCGCTCGCTGGTCGAGATGGCGCGCTCCTTCGGCGCCAGCCGCTGGCAGCTTTACACGAAGGTCTTGTTTCTCAGTGCACTGCCGGAAATCCTCGCAGGGGTTCGCCTCGGGGCGATCCGCGGCGTGAAGGGCGTGGTCATCGGCCAGCTGCTGGTGGCCATCATCGGCGTCGGCGAGCTGTTCGAGGTCTACTCCAACAACTTCCTGATGGAAGAGTTCTGGGCGCTGGTGACCATCGTGTTCCTGTTCGCCTTCGCCGTGTCGGAGGCGATCGCCTACCTCGAGCGCCGCGTCGAGTACTACGCCGCCAGCCGATAAATCGGGGTCAGAGCCCGATTACGTCAGCGCCGCACTTCGACGCCGGCCCAAGCTTCGCATACCTTCACCACCTCGGAGAAGTCCGCGTCCTTGCCGATCAAGGCGAGCGTGATGGCGAGCATCTCGCGCACCGCGGAGCCCACCACCATCGGCGCCCCGAGGTGCTCGGCCTCGTCGACGCACAGGCGCACATCCTTGTAGGCCAGCGCAGCCTTGAAGCCGACGTCGAACGTGCGCGGCAGCACGCAGCGCGGAAACTTGTCGGCCGACGCGGTGTTGCGCCCGGAGCCGGCGTTGATCACGTCGATCATCACCTTCGGATCGAGCCCGGCCTTCACGCCCATCACCACCGCCTCGGAGGTCATCGCCACGGCGGCGGCCGACAGGATGTTGTTCGCGAGCTTCATGGTCTGCGCCTGGCCGGGCTTCTCGCCGAGATAAAAGGTCTTGCCGAAGTTTTCCAGGATCGGTTTCAGCGCCTCGTAGAGCGGTCGCGGACAGGAGACGATCACCGCCAGCGTCGCCTTGACCGCACCCGGCACCCCGCCGCTGATCGGCGAGTCGACGTACGCGATGCCGCGCTTGGCCAGGCCGGCGGCCACCGCGGCGGCGGTGCGCGGCCCGATGGTCGAGAGGTCCACCACCGTCTTCACGCCGCTGCCCTCGATGACCCCGCCCGACCCTAGCGCGACCTGCTCGACGATCTGCGGCGTCGGCAGGCACAGGAACAGCGTCTCGACCTGGTCGGCGACTTCCTTCACGGAGCCGAGCCTGGAGGCGCCTGCCGCCGCGGCCTTCGCGGCTGCCGCGGGATTGTTGTCGTAGACCACCACATCGTGTCCCGCCTTGAGGAGGTGTCCGCTCATCGGCCCGCCCATGTTGCCGACGCCGATGAAGCCCAGCTTCTGCCTTGTCATTTTTTTCCTTTTCCTTGGGAATCGTTCAATCGGATGCCGCCGGAGATGTCGCCGATGGCGTCGACCACCCGGTTGCTGATCTGGTCGCCGTAGCCGAGCGCGGTACCCAGGCCGAACGAGGCCATCGGCCCCGCCGCGTTGAGCGAGGTCACGCCCAGCCGGTGCAGGCAATCGACATACAGGACCACGTCCTTGGTCATCAGCTTGCCGGTGAGCCCGCCCTCGAGATAGTCGCCGTCGACGATCTTCGGGAAGCGATTCAGCGTGGCGAAGTTGACGCCGCTGCTCGCGTTCAGCACCTCGAGCAGCAGATGCAGGTCGAGCCCCGCCTTCTTGCCCGCCACCATCACCTCGGCAGTCGCCGCCAGGCTCACGGCATTGAGGAAGTTGTTGAGCAGCTTGGTGGTATGGCCGGCGCCGCTCGCGCCCATGTACACCACCTTGGTTGCGAAAGGCGCGAACACGTCCTTCAGCTTGTCCGCCGCCGCCTTGTCGCCGCCCACCATGAGGGTGAGCGTGCCCTTCTCCGCAGCGGCGGCGCCGCCGGAGATCCCGGCGTCGATGAAGCTGGCGCCGCGCTCGGCGAAGCGCTGCGCGAGACGGATGGTGGAGCTGGGCGCGGCGGTGCTGAGGTCCACCACCACCTGCCCTGGCCTCGCGATCTGGAGAATCTCAGCCGCGACCGGCTCGACCGCCGTGCTGTCTGGAAGCGAAAGCAGGATCGTGTCCGCGCCCTTGGCCACCGCCGCCACCGAGCCGGCGGCCTTCGCGCCGCAGGCCTCTGCCCGGCGCGGCGCCGGGTCGAACCCGAGCACGCTGTGGCCGGCGGCGATCAGGCGGCGCGTGATGCGCCCGCCCATGTTCCCCAGTCCGACGAAGCCGATGTTCATGGTTTGCCCCAAGGCACGCCGCCTGCGTAGGTCATGTAGCTCACCGCCGCGAGCCAGCCCGAATCGACCGGCAGGAGGATGCCGGTGATGGTGCGGGCGGCCGGCGAGCAAAGGAAGGCGATCGCCTCGGCGATATCCGCCGGCGTCG
>DATFDV010000105.1:0-3704 GCA_035251855.1 Burkholderiales bacterium
GGACTCGGAGTAGCGGTTGCCGTGGAAGAACTGCTGCCACTGGCGCACCATGCCCATGTACTTGTTGTTCAGGTTGATGATCTTGATCGGCAGGCGGTACTGCTTGCAGGTCGAGAGCTCCTGCAGGCACATCTGGATCGACGACTCGCCGGTGACGCAGGCCACCGTTGCGCCGGGGTTGGCCATCTGCGCGCCCATCGCCGCCGGCAGGCCGAAGCCCATGGTGCCCAGGCCGCCGGAGTTGATCCAGCGCCGCGGCTCGTCGAACTTGTAGAACTGCGCCGCCCACATCTGGTGCTGGCCGACGTCAGAAGTGACGAAAGCCTGGCCTTTCGTTACTTCGTACAACTTCTCCAGCACGAACTGCGGCTTGATGATCGCCGACTTGCGGTCGTAGCGCAGGCAGTCCTTGGCGCGCCACTCGCCGATCTGCTTCCACCAGGGTTTCAAGTCCCGGATGGGGGCGCCCTTGAGGAGTTTGAGCAGTTCGTCAAGCACGTCGGGAATGTTGCCGACGATCGGCACGTCGACCTTGACGCGCTTGGAGATCGACGACGGGTCGATGTCGATGTGGATGATCTTGCGGGGATTCTGCGCGAAGTGCGCCGGGTTGCCGATGACCCGATCGTCGAAGCGCGCGCCGATCGCGAGCAGCACGTCGCAGTGCTGCATCGCCATGTTGGATTCGTAGGTGCCGTGCATGCCGAGCATGCCGAGGAACTGCTGGTCGGTCGCCGGGTAGGCGCCCAAGCCCATCAGGGTATTGGTGATGGGAAATCCGAGCTGCCGCACCAGCGCCCGCAGCTGCGAAGAAGCGTCGGACAGCACTACCCCGCCGCCGGTATACACCATCGGCCGCTCGGCCTCGAGCAAGAGCTGCACTGCCTTCTTGATCTGCCCGGCGTGGCCCTTGCGCACCGGGTTGTACGAGCGCATCTGCACGCTCTCCGGATAGACGAACTCGCAGGTGTGCTGGGTCACGTCCTTCGGGATATCCACCAGCACCGGCCCCGGGCGCCCGGTGGTCGCGATGTGGAACGCCTTCTTCATCGTCGAAGCGAGGTCGGCGACGTTCTTCACCAGGAAGTTGTGCTTCACGCAGGGCCGCGTGATACCGACGGTGTCGCACTCCTGGAAAGCGTCGAGGCCGATGGCGTGCGTCGGCACCTGCCCGGTGAGCACCACCATCGGGATCGAATCCATGTAGGCGGTGGCGATTCCGGTCACCGCGTTGGTCACGCCGGGGCCCGAGGTCACCAGCGCGACGCCCACCTTTTTGGACGAGCGCGAATAGCCGTCGGCGGCGTGCAGCGCGCCCTGCTCGTGGCGCACCAGCACGTGCTTCACCTTGTCCTGCTTGAACAGCTCGTCGTAGATGAACAGCACCGCGCCGCCCGGGTAGCCGAAGACATACTCGACGCCCTCCTCCTGGAGGCAGCGCACGACGATCTCGGCGCCGGTGAGCGTGGTGGTCTTCGCGCGATCCATTGAGGTCAGCCCAAGTGCGGAAAAGCTTTGAAGAATAAGTGCTTGGTGCGGTGCGGTCAAGCCGCGGGCCGGCGTCGCCGCAGCGCGTTTTGGTACCATCGTGCGCAACAACAGAGGATTCCCCTGGCCTCGCGAAGCGAGCTTTCCGCATTCCTGGCAGGCGTCGAAAAGCGGGCCTTCAAGCAGGCGATGTTCGCCGTGCGCGACGAAGAGGCGGCGCTCGACATCGTGCAGGACGCGATGCTGCGGCTCACCGAGAAGTACGGCCATCTGCCGCTCGCCGAGCTGCCGCTGCTCTTCCACCGCATCGTGCAGAACGCGATCCGCGACTGGTACCGCCGGCAGAAGGTCCGTTCGCTGTGGACCACGCTGCTCTCTTCGCTGGCGCCCGGGCGCGACGACGATGACCAGGATCCCCTGGAAACCCTCGAGGCGACCGACGGGTCCAACCTGCAGGAGGCCCCCGCGGAGCTCTTGCAGCAAAGGCAAGCCCTTGAAATCATTGAACAAGAGATTTCACGCTTGCCAGCACGTCAACGGGAGGCTTTCATTCTGCGTTATTGGGAGGAACTGGACGTGGCCGAAACCGCCAGGGCGATGAACTGTTCCGAGGGCAGCGTGAAAACGCATTGCTCCCGGGCGGCGCACGCTTTGGCATCGGCGCTTACCGCACGCGGTATCACGCCCGACCCGAAATCATGAACGAAACACAAGAAAAGCAGTTCGGCCACAGGATCCGCCAGATCCTGAATCAGGGGACCCACGAAGTGCGACCCGCCGTCGCCGAGCGCCTGGCGGCGGCGCGCCAGCGCGCGCTCGAGCGCCACCGCGCCGAGCCGGCGCTCGCCTGGGTCGACAACGTCACCGGCAGCGTCGGCTGGGCCGGCCTCGCGCTGCGCGTGCTGCTGCCACTCGCCTTGCTGATCGCCTGCGCCGGCGCGCTCTACACCTGGCAGCAGAACCAGCGCGCAGCCGAGATCGAGGAAGTCGATGTGCTGCTCCTCAGCGACGACCTGCCGATCGACGCCTACCTCGACCGCGGATTCCAGAACTGGCTGCGCAAGCACGACGGGGAGCAATGATGCGCGCGGCATGGCTGGTCTTAGCCGTGTTCCTCGCCAGTCCCGCGCTCGCGGAGCCTCCCGTGGAGGTCGCACCCAAGGTCGCTGCGAAGAAGCCCGCCGCCAAGCCGGCGACGCAGGCAAAGGCCAGGGCGCGTCCCGCGTGGGCCGAGCTGACGGCCGAGCAGCAGATGATCCTCGCACCGCTCAAAGCCGAGTGGGAAAGCCTCGAGACCGAGCGCCGGCGCAAGTGGATCGGGGTGGCGAAGCGCTATCCGAAGATGACGCCGAAGGGCCAGGAACGCGTGCAGCGCCGCATGCAGACCTGGGCCAAGCTCACGCCCGAGCAGCGCCGACAGGCGCGCGAGACCTACAAGCAGATCGTCAAGGCGCCGCCGGCGCGGCGCGACAAGCTGCGCCAGCAGTGGGCGGAATACCAGTCGCTCGCGCCGCGCGAGCGCGAAGAAATCTCCGCGGAGCCGCGCCGGAAGAAGTGAATTGAGCACGCCAGGCCTCCCCCGGCGGCTCGCGTCCATGGCGTACGAGGCAGTCCTGCTGTTCGCCGTCGCCTTCTTCGCCGCCTGGCTGTTCTTCTTCGTGAGCGGCGCGCAGGACGCGACTTCCGGCTGGCGGCGCCATGCACTGCAGCTCTTCATCGCCACCGTGTTCGCCGCCTACTTCCTCTGGTGCTGGCTGCGCGGCGGGCAGACCCTCGCGATGAAGGCCTGGCATATCAAGCTGGTCGACGTGACACCGCTTAAAGCGCTCTTGCGGTTGCTGCTGGCGGGCGTCCTGCTGCCGGTTTCTATCGTGTGGGCCCTGTTCGACCGCGACCGCCAGTTCCTGCACGACCGCCTTGCCGGAACGCGCCTGCTGTCGACGCGCTAGAAAAGGGTCCTGACCCCTTTTCTATCGTCGCTCGACCCACCACATCATGGCGATGGCCGCGGCGAGAAAGGCGGCGCTCGGGACCATCGCCGCGGAGAGCGGCGGCCAGTTCTGCAGCAGGCCGATGTGCGCGAACAGGCTGTTCATCATGTGGAAGAAGATGCCGAGCATGATGCCGAGGAACACCTTGATGCCGACCATCCCGGCGCGCGCCTGCATGTAGGCGAACGGCAGCGCGAGGGCCATCATCACCAGCGCGGCGATCGG
>DATFDV010000106.1:0-3705 GCA_035251855.1 Burkholderiales bacterium
GGCGCGCTGTGGAACGTCGCCAACGAGATCGAGCCCTGGTACCCGCAGCCGAAATCGGTGCCGACGCTGTGGAAGTGGCAGAAGGTCGAGCCATTCGTGCGGCGTGCCGCCGAGCTGGTGTCGGCCGAAAAGGCGGCGCGGCGCGTCGTCATGCTGGTCAACCCCGGACGCAAGGAATGGAGCGCGGCCGCCGGCCTGCTCTATACCGGGGTGCAGGTCATGAATCCCGGCGAGTTCACCTCCGCGCACCGCCACCAGGCAAGCGCGCTGCGCTTCGTGATGGAGGGCAAGGGTGCCTACACGGTGGTCGACGGCGAGCGCATGGTGCTCGGCGCGCGCGACTTCGTGCTCACTCCCAATGGCACCTGGCACGACCACGGGGTCGAGGCGGACGGCACCCAGTGCACCTGGCAGGACGGGCTCGACATCCCGATGATGAACGCGCTGGACGCGAACTTTTACGAGGTGCACCCGCAAACCGTGCAGAAGCCAATCCCGGGGGGACCATCGAAGGATGGATGGTCGAAGCCCTATTCGCCGGTGTTCCTCTACAAATGGGATGACGCTTACAGGCAGGTCAAGGCCGAAAAGATTCATGAATACACCAACCCCCTGACCGGCGGACCCGTCATGCCGACGATGGGCGCGCGGCTCGAGCTCATCAAGGAAACGAAGCAGAAGCGCCACACCGGCAGCCTGATCTACCAGGTCGCCACCGGCCGCGGCTGGTCAGAGGTAGGGGGCGAGCGCTTCGAGTGGGAGGAGAAGGACATCTTCTGCGTGCCCTCGTGGGCGCCTTACCGCCACGGCGCGCACGGCGAAGCGGTGCTGTTCTGCTTCAACGACATTCCGGCGATGAAGGCGCTCTCCCTGTATCGGGAAGAGGCATAGCTGCGAATGATCAGCCGGGAGCAGAACGAGCTGATGACGCGCATCGGCCCCGGCACGCCGGCCGGCAAGCTGCTGCGGCGCTACTGGCAGCCGGTGGCGCTGGTGGACGAGATGCAGGGCGAGCGCCCGGTGAAGGCGGTTCGCCTCTTCTCTGAAAATCTCGTTCTCTACAAGACAAGTAGTGGATATGGGCTGATGCAGCGGCAATGTCCCCACCGCGGCGCGGACCTCGCCTACGGCCGCATCGAGCCCGACGGGCTGCGCTGTTCTTTCCACGGCTGGAAGTTCGACAGCGCCGGGAAATGCATCGAGACGCCGGCCGAGCCCGAAGGTAGTCGGCTGTGCGAGCACATCAAGACCGTCGCCTATCCGGTCGTGGAGAAAAGCGGGATCCTGTTCGCGTACCTGGGCGAAGGCGCGGCGCCGGCCTTCCCGCAGTTCGACTGCTTCGTCGCGCCGGATGCCTACACCTTTGCCTTCAAGGGCTACTGGGACTGCAACTGGCTGCAGGCGCTCGAGGTGGGCATCGACCCGGCGCACGCCTCCTGGCTGCACAAGTACTTCGAGGACGAGGACACGGCCGCCAGCTACGGCAAGCAGTTCCGCGGGCAGCCGGCGGATTCGGAGCTGCCGATCAGCAAGGTGCTGCGCGAGTACGACCGGCCCGAGATCCGCGTCGAGCGCACCGCGTACGGCATGCGCCTGCACACGCTGCGCAGGATCAGCGAGGCGCAGACGCACATCCGCGTCACCAACATCCTGTTCCCGCAGGCCTTCGTCATCCCGATGAACGCGGAGATGACGATCACGCAGTTCCACGTCCCGGTCGACGATACCGGCTGCTACTGGTACTCGATCTTCACCAGCTTCGGCGCGCCGGTGGACAAGGACACCATGCGCAGCCAGCGCCTGAGGACCTACCCGGCGCCGGACTACAAGCCGATTTTCAACAGAGACAACGGCTGGGGATTCGACGCCGGCGAGCAGAAGAAGCAGACCTTCACCGGCATGGGCTTCGATATCAACATCCACGACCAGTTCGCCTGCGAGTCGCCCGGCGTGATCGCCGATCGCACCAAGGAGAACCTCGGCACCACCGACAAGGGCATCGTGCTCTATCGCCGGCTGCTGGTGGACGCGATGCGGAGGAACGAGGCGGGAGAGTTCGTGGTCGCCGTCGACGCGTCCGGGCCTCCTGCAATCGACGGCATCGGGCCGACTGCGCGGATCGACGAGTACTGGAAGGAGTCCGACCAGACGCGGCGCAGGCGCTCCGCCTGGGCCGCATGAAATTTCCCGAGGCCATCAAGGCAGTCCGCTTTTCGTTCGCCGATCAGCACGGCGTGCTGCGCGGCAAGACGCTGTCGGCGTCCGCCGCCGGGGCCGCCATGGAGCGCGGCGTGACGGTTACCAGCACCCTGCTCCTCAAGGACACGGCGCACAAGACGGTATTTCCCGCATTCACGCCGGGCGGCGGCGTCGGCATGGCGGAGATGCAAGGCGCCGCCGACATCCTGATGGTTCCCGACCAGTCCACCTTCCGCGTCCTGCCTTGGGCGCCGGACACCGGCTGGTTCCTGTGCGACCTGCAGTTCCCCGACGGCCGGCCGGTGCCGTTCAGCACGCGCGACCAGCTGCGCAAGGCGCTGGATCGGCTGGAGAGCGTCGGCTATGAATTCGTCGCCGGCCTGGAAGTCGAATTCCACGTCTTCCGGATCCGCGACGCGCGCCTTCAGCCAGAAGACGCCGGGCAGCCGGGCAACCCGCCCGACGTCGAGCTCCTCACCACCGGCTACCAGCTCCTTACCGAGCACAAGTACGACCAGCTCGATGGCGTGATCAAGCTGCTGCGCGACGGCCTGGCGGCGCTCGAGCTTCCGCTGCGCTCGTTCGAGCTCGAATTCGGGCCGAGCCAGCTGGAATTCACCCTCGCGCCGCGCGCCGGCATGGCCGCCGCGGATGCCATGGTCCTGCTGCGCAGCGCGGTGAAGCAGATCGCGCGGCGCCACGGCTACCACGCCACCTTCATGTGCCGGCCGAAGCTGCCGAACGTCATGTCGAGCGGCTGGCACCTGCACCAGTCCCTGACGCGAAACGGCCTCAACGCGTTCACCTCCGACAAGGAAGACCTCTCCGACGCCGGCAAGCACTACCTCGCCGGGCTGCTCGCCCATGCGCGCGCCGCGACCGCGTTCGCCTCGCCGACCATCAACGGCTACAAGCGCTATCGCCCTTATTCGCTGGCGCCCGACCGCGTGATCTGGGGGAAGGAAAATCGCGGCGCCATGCTGCGCGTGATCGGCGGTCCGCGCGATCCCGACACCCGCATCGAGAATCGCATCGGCGAGCCGGCCGCCAATCCGTACCTCTATTTCGCTTCGCAGATCTATTGCGGCCTGGACGGCATCGAGCGGCGCATGCCGATGATGCGCTCGGCCGACACGCCCTACGAGGCGAAGGCCGATTTCCTGCCGCGTACCCTCGAAGAGGCGCTGCAGCACCTGAAGATCAACAAGGCGCTGCGCGACGGGTTCGGCAACGCCTTCATCGACTACTACTGCCGCATCAAGGAAGCCGAGATCGCGCGCTTCAACCTCGAAGTCAGCGATTGGGAGCACCGCGAGTACTTCGACCTGTTTTAATCGAGGAGAGGCTGGTCATGGAGCAGCGTGAACTCGGGAAAAGCGGCATCAGGGTCTCGGCCATCGGCCTTGGCCTCATGTCGATGTCGGGCATCTACGGCAACGCGAACGACGAGGAGTCGGTCGCCAACATCCGCCATGCCATCGACAAGGGCATCACCTTCCTCGACTC
>DATFDV010000107.1:0-2955 GCA_035251855.1 Burkholderiales bacterium
TCCACTTCCACGCCACCTACGTCCGGCCGGACTGGTCGCAGGAGAAGCAGCGCGTCGCCCGCATCGGCAAGCACGTCTTCTACCGGTAGAACTTCACTCCGGGCTTGAGCTCTTCGAACACCAGGTAGCGGGTCTCTTTCATCCCCAGCGCCTGATAGGTCGCCTGGGCGCGGCCGTTCTCACGCTCCACGTACAGCCGGAAGCCGCAGATGGCCGGATCCTTGGCCGCCAGTTCCTGCACATGGCGGTAGAGGAGCTTGTAGACCCCCTGGCGGCGCACGTCCGGTTGCACGTACACGCTCTGGATCCACCAGAAGGTGCCGTTCCGCCAGTCGCTCCATTCCTTGGTGATCATCAGCGCGCCGACGATCTCGCCGTTTTTTTCGGCGACCACATAGAAGCCCGCCGCGGGATCGCCCAGGAGCGAGCGCACGCCGGCGCCGATCACGTCGGCAAGGAGCGCCTTCTGCTCGGTCTCGAGCGCCATGGCCGCGTTGAACTCGACCAGCACCGGCGCGTCCTGCGGCGTGGCGAGCCGCACGCGCATCAGTAGCGCGCGTTCCCGGGCGTGCGCGGAAACGGAATCGCGTCGCGCACGTTGGAGAGTCCCGTCGCATAGGACACGGTGCGCTCGAAGCCCAGGCCGAACCCGGCGTGCGGCACCGTGCCATAGCGACGGAGGTCCCGATACCAGTCGTAATGTAGTTTGTCTATATTAAGTTCTTCTAGGCGCGCGTCGAGTGCCGCGAGGCGCTCCTCGCGCTGGCTGCCGCCGACGATCTCGCCGATGCCGGGCGCGAGCACGTCCATGGCCGCCACCGTGCGGCCGTCGTCGTTCAGGCGCATGTAGAACGCCTTGATCGCCTTCGGGTAGTTCATCACGATCACCGGCTTCTTCGCGTGCTTCTCGGTGAGGAAGCGCTCGTGCTCCGACTGCAGGTCGATGCCCCATTTCACCGGGAACTCGAACTTCTCCTTGGCGCGCTCGAGGACCGCAATCGCCTCGCCGTAGTCCATGCGCACGAATTCGGAATCGACGATGCCCTGCAGCTTGGCGACGATGCCCTTCTCGATGCGCTCGTCGAAGAAGGCCATGTCTTCGGGTCTTTCCTTCAACAGCGCGGCAAAAACATTTTTTAGCAATGCTTCGGCCAGATCTGCGTTATCGGAAAGGTTCGCGAAAGCAATCTCCGGCTCGATCATCCAGAACTCGGCCAGGTGCCGGCTGGTGTTCGAGTTCTCGGCGCGGAAGGTCGGGCCGAAGGTGTAGACCTTGGAAAGGGCCAGGCAATAGGCTTCGACATTGAGCTGGCCGGAGACCGTCAGATAGGTTTCGCGCCCGAAGAAGTCTTTTGCATAATCCACTGCGCCAGTTGCGTTTCTGGGGATGTTCGCAAGATCCAGTGTAGAAACCCGGAACAGAGCCCCGGCGCCCTCGGCATCGGCGGCGGTGATGATCGGCGTGTTTACCCAAAAGAAGCCGCGCTCGTGGAAGAAGCGGTGGATCGCCTGGGCGAGGCTATGGCGCACGCGCGTCGCCGCGGCGATGACGTTGGTGCGCGGGCGAAGGTGCGCGACCTCGCGCAGGAATTCGAGCGAATGCGGCTTGGGCTGGATCGGGTACGAGTCCGGGTCGTCGACCCAGCCGACCACCCTGACCGAGGCCGCCTGCATCTCGAAGGGCTGGCCCTTGGCGGGCGAGGGCACGATGCTGCCGGTGGCCTCGATCGCGCAGCCCGCCGTGAGGTGCAGGACCTCCTTGTCGTAGTTCGGCAGATCCTTCGGCGCGACGACCTGCACCGGATGGAACGAGGAGCCGTCCGACAGGTGGATGAAGGAGAAGCCGGCCTTGGAGTCGCGCCGCGTGCGCACCCAGCCTTTGAGGGTGACGGGCGTTTCCTTCGGCGCGCGGCCGGCGAGGACGTCGGCGCAGGAAGTCATAATGGCGATGATAGGGAAGAAATGCGGAAAGAAAAGCGCTCGATCTTATTCGTCTGCACCGGCAACATTTGCCGCTCGCCGACGGCGGAAGGGGTGTTGCGGCATCTGGCCAGGGCGCAATCCCTTGAGCTCCACATCGAGTCGGCCGGGCTGGGTGACTGGCACATTGGCCAGCCGCCCGACGAGCGCTCCCAGCAGCACGCCCGTAAGCGGGGCTACGACCTCAGCATGCAGCGCGCGCGGCAGGTGACGCCGCGCGACTTCGAAGACTTCGACATGATCCTCGCCATGGACCGCGGCCACCTGCGCGCGCTGCAGAAGATGGCGCCGGCGCAGCACCACGCGAAGATTCGCCTCTTCGTGGCGGGCAGCGACGTGCCGGACCCGTACTACGGCGGGGCGGAAGGCTTCGAGAAAGTGCTCGACCTGGTGGAGGCGCAGTGCCAGCGCCTCCTCCAGGATTTGCAGGACCCTATCGCTTAGTTTCGACCTGCTGCAGCTCGTCGTCCTGCGCCGTCGGCTTGGGCCGCTCGCGCCGCGGCCGGCCGAGATGCAGCGGCTCCTCCACGGGTACGGAGACGGCGGGTGCCTTGGAGCGGTCAGTTTCGATCATCACCAGGCCCGCGTCCTCCAAAAGCACCTTCGGGTCGATCTTCGGCACCGCCGGCTCGCGTGGTGGCGGGGCGGAGCGCACAGGTTCCGCCGTCACCGGCTCCGCGTGCATCGGTTCTGGCTGCCTTGCCTCCGGCGCCGGCTGCTGGGCCTGGATCGGCGGTGGCAGGGTTTCCTCTGCATGGGGCTCGTCCCTGCGCGCCAGGGCTTCGCGCCGCTGGTCCTCGCGCAGCTGCTCCTCCTTCATCAGGAAGGAGGGCGAGGCGCCGGCCGGACCGCGGCCCTCGGCCGGCTGGCCGGGACGCTCGTCGCGTCCGCCGCGATGGCGGTCGCGTCCGCCGCGATTACGGCGCCCGCGGCGTTGCTGCTCTTCGCCTTCGCGGCCTTCACGCGGCTCGCCGT
>DATFDV010000108.1:0-4138 GCA_035251855.1 Burkholderiales bacterium
GATGGGCTTGAGCTTGCCCTCGGCGACCAGGCCCATCACCTTCCTCAGCTCCAGCACCGAGGCGTTCTTCGAGCCGGCAAGCCGCAGCTCGCGGCGGAAGAACGGAATGATGTCGAACTGCACCACTTCGCCGGCGTGCGCGCCGACCGTGACGATGATGGCGCCGCGCGCCAGGCACTTCAGGCTCTCCGTGAACACCTCGCCGCCGATGTGCTCCATGACCACGTCGACGCCGCGTCCGCCGGTCAGCGCCATGACCTTGTCGGCGAATTTTTCGCGGCTGTAGTTGATGAGGTGGGTGGCGCCGAGCGCCTTCGCCTGCTCGAGCTTCTTGTCGCTGCTCGCGGTGGCGATGATCATCGCCGCGCCGGCGAGCTTCGCCACCTGCACCGCGGCGCTGCCGATGCCCGAGCCGGCGGCCTGGATCAGCACGGTCTGCCCCGCCTGCAGGCCGCCGCGGTTGATGAGCACGTGCCAGGCGGTGCCGAAGGCGATCTGCGCCGCGGCCGCGTCCTCGAAGCGCACGTGCGAGGGCAGGGCGTTGAGGTTGGCGATCGGCACCGCGACGTACTCGGCGTAGCCGCCCGGAATGTCGAGGCCGAAGTAGCCTTCCTTGAGGCACAGGTTGTCGCGACCGGCGAGGCACAGCTCGCACTTTCGGCACGGAATGCGGCAGGTCACCCAGACCCGGTCGCCTTCCTTGAAATCTCCTGCATTACCCGCGACCTCGCCGGCGAACTCGCGCCCCAGGATATGGGGGAACGTCACCGGAATGCGTGAAGTGCCCGCGCGGTGGTCGAGATCGACGTGGTTGATGCCCACCGCGCGTACGCGCACCAGCGCCTCGCCGGGCTTGGGCGCGGGGTTGGGGGCTTCCTCGTGGACCAGGACCTCGGGGCCGCCGAACTTGTGGAACCAGGCGACTTTCATAGGTGTTCACCGTTGTGACGAGCTCGAATCGAATCCGGGATTTTTCTTTTCAAATAACGGCCATCCTTCAGGTCGCCATGGAACTTGCCGTCGGCGACCATTACCTTGCCGCGCAGCACGGTGACCGACGGCCAGGCGCCGACTTCCTTGCCTTCCCACGGCGAATAGTCCGCCTCGTGCAGGTCCTCGGCGCGCACGGTGCGGCGCTGGCTGGTATCGAGCACCACGATGTCGGCATCGCTGCCCACCGCGATCGCGCCCTTGCGCGGATAGAGGCCGAGGATGCGCGCGGCGTTGCTGGAGACCACGTCGACGAATTTCTCCAGCGAGTAGCCGCGCTTCTCCACCGTCTCGGTATACATCACCGCCACGCGCGGCTCGACGCCGGCGTTGCCGCCGGTGACGTCGTCGATGCGGCTGCCGCGCACCTTGACCGAAAGGTTGCAGCACACCTCGTCGGTGGCGACGCTGTGCAGGTGGCCGTGCTCGAGGCCGTCCCAGAGGCCCTGCTGGTCGCGCTTGGACTTGAGCGACGGGTAGGTGTGATAGATCTGGCCGTTCGGCTTCTTGTAGTCCTCGCTGGTGTACAGCAGGTACTGGTGCAGGGTCTCGCCGTAGATCGGGTAGCCGCGCGCACGGCTCCCGGCGATCGCCTCCACGCCGCTCGCCGCGCTCACGTGCATCATGTACAGCGCCATGCCTTCGACGTTTTCGGCGAGCCGGATGATGCGCCGGAAGGAGAGATCCTCCGAAAGCGCGTTGTGCACCTCGGCCATGTGCTCGAAGCCGGTGCGGTTCTCGCGGAACATCTTCTCGTACATGTGCCGCACGATGTCGTCGTCCTCGGCGTGGATCACCGCGAGTCCGCCCTCGCGCGCGAGCACCTTGAAGATCTCCCAGATCTCGCCGAAGCGGATCATGCGGCCGGCGCGGCTCGGCGTGATGTCGGTGGTGAAGATCTTGGTGGTGGCGTAGCCCGCCTGCACCGCCTCCTTCAGCTCGCCGATCGTCGAGGGCGGCACCTTGCCGCGCAGCATCACGTGATACGCGTAGTCGCAGTAGCACTTGCCGGCCCAGTCCTGGTCGCGCGCCTCGATCGCGTCGCGCACGCTCTGCGTGGAGGACTCATCGCCGGCGCGATCGGGCTTGCAGGCGACGAAGTCGATCAGCGTGGTGGTGCCGCCGAAGAGCGCAGCGCGGCTCACCAGCTCCGGCGAGCCGCTGGTCCCCGGCGGATCGGCGGGCCGCATCGGCGGGATGTGCCAGGCGCAATGCACGTGCGGATCGATGCCGCCGGGCATCACCACCGCCGCGCCTGCCTCGATCACGCGGCGCGCCTGCGAAGCGGCAAAGGTGCCGGGCGCCGCCAGCGCGGCGATCACGCCGTCCTTCACCGCAATTTCCCACGCGGCTACGCCGTGCGGGGTGACCACGCGCTCGCCGCGGATCAGGAGATCGAACATGCTTTCACCTCCTCGTCCAGAGCTTCCAGCAAATCCTGCAGCCAGCCGGCGTCGAGCCCCTGCGAGATGACGACGATGCGCGTCGTGCGATCGCCGTCCGGCCAGGCATCGAGCCATTCGGGCGGATGCAACACGTGCTGCACGCCGTGGACCACCGCCGGGCGGCCGGGGCTTTCGACCACGTCGACCAGGCCCTTCAGGCGCAGCAGCTTGGCACCGCAATGCTCGGCGACGACTTGCAGGAAAAGGCCGAGCGTGACCGCGTGCAGCGGCGTGCTGCGGCGCAGGCAAAAGGTGTTTACGTCCCCCTCGCCGTGCGCATGCGACTGGTGCAGGTCCCGGTGTTCATGAACTGAAGAATCGAAAAGCCGGCCCGCGTCCACCACGCCGTGCCGCGCAATGAGCTGCGGCGCCGACGGGTTGATCCGGCGCACGCGCTCGGCGAGGCCGCTCGCCGCCGGGTCGGCGAGGTCGGTCTTGGTGAGCACGATGCGGTCGGCGAGCGCGGCCTGCTTCACCGATTCCGGATGGGCGTCCAGGGTGGCGCCGCCGGCGGCGCAGTCGACGGTAGCAATCACCGATTCGAGCCGCAGCGCTTCCGCGATCTCGCGATCGGTCATCAGCGCCTGCAGGATCGGCGCGGGATCGGCGAGCCCGGTGGTCTCGATGACGATGCGGTCGAAGGCCGCATCTCCGCGCGCGCGCCGCGCGAGGAGATGGCCCGCGGTGCGCACCAGGTCGCCGCGCACCTTGCAGCACAGGCAGCCGCCTTCGAGCAGCACCACTTCCTCGTCGCTCGATTCCACCAGCAGGTGGTCGAGGCCCACTTCGCCGAATTCGTTGACGATCACTGCGGTGCGCGCGAGCGCGGGGTCGCGAAGCAGGCGCGAAAGCAGCGTCGTCTTTCCGCTGCCGAGGAAGCCGGTGATGACGCTGACGGGCAGCGCGCTCATAGCTCGTTCCGCAGCGTGCGCAGCAGACCAGGCAGGCCGGCGTGGCTTGCGATCAGGCGCGCTTCGCGGAACACGAGCCAGCCATGGGGTACGTCGGGCACGATGCGCAGGGTCATGGAGGGTGCGCGCACGATGAATCCGTCCGCGTTCTCGACGCTGGCGGGCACCCCCCAGACGCGCAATGCGCCAGAGAGCACGCGCGCGACCCGGTCGGCTTTATGGCTTGACATTTACTAGGACCAGCGGAACTATGACAGCGAAAGATAGACACCGCATCCGGTATTTCTGAAATCGATAGCAAATATCGCTGACGTCGATACCGGCGCCGGCCCCGAGCAAATTCGTGAGGAGGAAGGATCGATGAAACGCAAGCTTCCGCTGCTGCTTTCCGTGTTCGGTGCCGTGGGACTCGCCGCCGGCGACGCCGAGGCGCAGGCGAAGTTCAACCTGCGCTGGGGCCACTATCTCGCCGACAGCCCGTTCGTGCAGCTCGAGAAGGACTTCACCCAGGAGATCGAGAAGCGCACCAACGGCCAGGTCAAGATCAACATCACGTTCGCGCAGGGCCTGGGCAAGACGACCGAGCTCCTGACGCTCACCGCCAAGGGCGCCATCGACATGACGGCAACGGCGCCGGGCTACAACCCCGATCAGCTGCACTACTGGCGCGCGTTCCAGCTGCCGCTCACCTTCACCACCAGCAAGCAGGCGATGCAGGTCCTCGGCACGGTGGTCAAGGAGTTCCCGGTCTACCGGCAGGAGATGAACCGCGCCGGCGTGGAGTGGCTCTTC
>DATFDV010000109.1:0-8124 GCA_035251855.1 Burkholderiales bacterium
CCGCGGCGCGGTGGTCGAGCGCGTCGGGCCGGGCGGCGCCTTCGGCGAGATGGCGCTGGTCGACCAGTCGCCGCGCTCGGCCAACGCCGCCGCCGAGACCGACTGCAGCCTGCTCGCCATCAACCGCAACGTGTTCCTCAACCTGGTGAAGTCGGACCCGGGCTTCGGCATCTCGTTGCTCTCGGCGATGGCCGAGCGCCTGCGCGCCATCGGCGCGGGTGTCAACTGAGGTTAGAATTCGGCGTTATAAGAAAGACCAATATTCATTTCACAGGAGTGACCATGAAATCCCGCTTCACCCTCATCGCCGCGCTGGCGGCGTTCGCAGTTGCCCTGCCTGCCCTCGCTCAGGAAGGCACCCTGAAGAAGATCAAGGATTCGGGCTCGATCACCATCGGCCACCGCGACGCCTCGCTGCCGTTCTCCTACTACGACGACAAGCAGCGGCCCATCGGCTACGCCATGGACCTGTGTGCGAAGATCGTCGATGCGGTGAAGGCCGAGCTGAAGATGCCGAACCTGAAGGTGAACTATCAACTCGTCACCTCCGCCAACCGCATCCCGCTGATGGCGAACGGCACCATCGATCTCGAGTGCGGCTCGACCACCAACAACGTGGCGCGCCAGGAGCAGGTGTGGTTCACCATGACCCACTTCGTCACTGCCAACCGCTGGGTCTCGAAGAAGTCCGCCAAGCTGAAGGCGCTGCCGAACCTGAAGGGCAAGACCATCGTCTCCACCGCGGGCACCACCAACATCAAGCAGATCACCGAGATCAACGCCGCGCAGAACCTCGGCATGAACATCATCTCGGCCAACGGCCATCCCGAGGCGTTCCAGATGGTCGAGACCGGCCGCGCAGTGGCGTTCGTGATGGACGACATCCTGCTCGCCGGCCTGGTGGCGCAGTCGCGCTCGCCCAAGGACTACGAGATCTCCAGCATTGCGCTCTCCGTCGAGCCCTACGGCATCATGCTGCGCAAGGACGACAAGGCGTTCAAGGAAGTCGCCGACAAGGCGCTCAGCCAGGTCTACAAGTCCGGCCAGATCAACGCGATCTATTCCAAGTGGTTCCAGAAGCCGGTGCCGCCGAAGAACGTCAACCTCAACCTGCCGATGAGCCCGGCGCTCAAGAAGGTGATGGCTAACCCCACCAGCTCGGGCGATCCCAAGGACTATCAGTAAGCGTCTGAGGTCAAAACGGGGAGCTTCGGCTCCCCGTTTCGCTTGGAGGGGCGATGGGCTACAACTGGCACTGGAGGGTGCTGTTCGAGACCGAGCCGGGCGGCACGGGCTCCTACCTCCACTACCTGATCGTCGGCCTCGGCTGGACGCTCGCCACGGCCCTCGCCGCGTGGGTTCTCGCCCTCGTCATCGGCTCGATCGTGGGCACGGTGCGCACCACGCGCATGCGCTGGCTGGTGCGCCTGGGCAACCTGTACGTCGAGATCTTCCGGAACGTGCCGCTGATCGTGCAGATGTTCCTGTGGTTCTTCGTCGTGCCCGAGCTGCTGCCCACCACAGCCGGCGACTGGGTGAAGCAGATGCCGCCGCCGTGGGGCTCCTACCTTCCGGCGGTGATGTGCCTCGCGATCTTCACTTCGGTGCGCGTCGCCGAGCAGGTCCGCGCCGGCATCAACTCGCTGCCGCGCGGCCAGCGCATGGCCGGCATCGCCAACGGCTTCACCGAGGCGCAGACCTACCGCTACGTGCTCCTGCCGCAGGCGTTCCGCATCATCCTGCCGCCGCTTACCTCCGAGTTCATGAACGTGATCAAGAACTCGTCGGTCGCCCTGACCATCGGCCTGCTCGAGCTGACCGGCCGCGCGCGCGCGATGCAGGAATTCAGCTTCCGCGTATTCGAGGCGTTCACGGCGGCCACGGTGATCTACCTGCTCACCAACCTGATCGTGGTGCTGGCGATGCGCGCGCTCGAGAAGAAGGTGCGCGTTCCCGGCCTGATCGCGGCGAGCGGCGCTCCACAGGCCGGTCACTAAATGTTCGAAGGCTACGACTTCGACGTCATCCAGCGCTCGCTGGGCTACCTGTTCCGCGAGGGCATGGTCTTCACGCTGACCCTCACCGCGCTCGCCATGACCGGCGGCATCATCTTCGGCACGCTGCTCGCGATGATGCGGCTCTCGGCATTCCGGCCGCTGTCCGCGCTCGCCGGCGGCTACGTCAACCTGATGCGCTCGGTGCCGCTGCTGCTGGTGATCTTCTGGTTCTTCTTCCTGGTGCCTTACATCGGCGCCTGGGTCACCGGCGCGGACCGGCCGGTCCCGGTCGGCGCGTGGATGTCGGCGGTCATCACCTTCACCATGTTCGAGGCCGCCTACTACTGCGAGATCATGCGCGCCGGCATCCAGTCGATCGCGCGCGGCCAGGTGTGGTCGGGCTACGCCCTCGGCCTCAACTACTGGCAGACCATGGGCTACATCGTGCTGCCGCAGGCCTTCCGCAACATGATCCCGGTGCTGCTCACGCAGACCATCATCCTGTTCCAGGACACTTCGCTGGTGTACGTGATCTCGGCGACCGACTTCCTCGGCGCGGCGGTCAAGGTGGCGAACCGCGACTACCGCCTGGTGGAGATGTACACCTTCGTCGCGGTGGTGTACTTCATCGTCTCGTATTCACTCTCGCTGGTGGTTAAACGGCTCCAGGACAGGATGGCGATCATCCGATGATCTCGATCAAGAACGTCTCCAAGTGGTACGGCACCTTCCAGGTGCTCACCGACAACACCACCGAGGTGGCGAAGGGCGAAGTGGTGGTGGTCTGCGGCCCCTCGGGCAGCGGCAAGTCCACGCTCATCAAGTGCGTGAACGGGCTCGAGCCGTTCCAGAAGGGGGAGATCCTGGTCGACCGCGTCCCGGTGGGCGACCCGAAAACCGACCTGCCGAAGCTGCGCTCGCGCATCGGCATGGTGTTCCAGAACTTCGAGCTGTTTCCGCACATGAGCGTGATGCGCAACCTTACGCTCGGCCAGATCAAGGTGCTCGGCCGCTCGGAAAGCGAGGCGCGCGAAAAAGGCCTCAAGCTCCTCGACCGGGTCGGCCTCACCGCCCACAAGGACAAGTTTCCCGGCCAGCTCTCCGGCGGCCAGCAGCAGCGCGTGGCGACCGCGCGCGGGCTGTCGATGGACCCGATCGCCATGCTGTTCGACGAGCCGACCTCGGCGCTCGACCCGGAGATGATCAACGAGGTGCTCGACGTGATGGTCGAGCTCGCCCAGGAAGGCATGACCATGATGGTGGTCACCCACGAGATGGGCTTCGCGCGCAAGGTCGCGCACCGCGTGATCTTCATGGACGCCGGCCGCATCGTCGAGGACGCGAAGAAGGACGACTTCTTCGGCACCCCGCGCTCCGAGCGCGCGCAGCTGTTCCTCTCCAAGATCCTGCACCACTAAATCGGGGTCAGAGCCCTGCAGTGGGGTCTGGGCCCTCCTTAGCGCTTCTCGACCTTCTCGCGCATCGGCTCCGGAATCTGATAGCCAGGATGGCGCTTGCGGAATTCCGCCAGCGACCGATCCGCTTCATCGTGCCTTCCCTGCTTCCGCAAATCCGCTATGCCCTGCAGCCATTGCTCGGGCGACTGCAGCGCGGATGCCGAGAGCGAGGGGACGCCGCGTACGCCCTCGTCGAAGCGCCGTAGTTGCGCGCTGGCTTCCGGCGCCGCCCTGGCCGCCGCTCCTGCCACTGGCGGTGGTTCTTGTCTTGCAACCGGTGGAGGCGCAGGTGGGAGCGTCGGGACAGCTTCCGGCGCCTTTTGCAGCTCGGCCGGCGGTGCTGCATTACGCGATTCACGCGAGTCCGCGGATTCGGTCTTGCGCCGGCGCTCGGGCTGGGGCGCGGACCCAGGTTGCTCAAGCTTCGGCTTCTCCGGCGTAGCTGCGGGCGCGGTCACGATCTCCTCTTCAGGCTGCTCGCGCTCGACGTGCAGGGTTACCGCGACCGCCAGGACGATGACCGCCGCCGCGGCGAGGGGGAAATACCAGCGCTGCCGGCCGGTGGGGACCACCAGCGGCGCGGGGCGCGTGCCCACGGCGCGGCGCGCGGCGGCGCGGATCGCGTCGTCGAGGTGGCGTGGGGGCTCTTCGCGCGCGAGCTCGCGGTACCGCCTCGAAATATCGCCGTCGTCAGTCATCGCTCAATTGCCATCCACTGCCGCTTTCAGTTTTGCCATCGCATAGCGCAGCCTGCTCTTGGCTGCTTCCTCGCCCGCCCCGGTCACGGCAGCAATCTCGGCCACGCTCAAGCCACCCTCCTCGTGCAGCAGGAAAGCCTCGCGCTGCGCCGCCGGCAGTGCTTCCAGCGCGTGCAGCAGCCGTGCCAGCGCCTCCCGGCTCTCGGCGTGCCGCGCCGGGTTGGCGCTCTCGCTGGCCGCGTCTTCGCCGTCCAGCGACACCAGCGAAAGACCCTTCTTGCGCCAGTGGTCCACCAGCAGGTTGTGCGCGATGGTGTACAGCCAGGTGCTGAAGCGCGCCTTGGGTGCATAGCGGCTGCGCGCCTCGATCACGCGCACCCACGCTTCCTGGAACAGCTCCTCGGCGACGCCGCGATCCTTGACCGCGCGCAGGATGAAGCGGAACAGCCCGCCGCGATGCCGTCCATACAGCGTCTCGAAGGCCCCGGCGTCTCCGCCGCCATACGCCAGCATGAGCTCCTCATCGGGGGCCTCCATTCCATGTGAGTCTAGCGCGCGAGCAGCGCTGTCATTGCGCCAACTACGTAGTGAAACGAATTTGAAACGCGAACGGGTTACGGTGATAAAAGGCCGCGTGGCTCACGTACAATCCGCGGCTGTCGCATGACAACCAAGAACGGCAAGGCCTTTCCCATCCCGGTGCGCGCGAAGACCACGAAGTACTCGTGCTCGAAGTGCCCGGCCTACTGCTGCAGCTACCCCGAGATCGAGGTCACCTCGCGCGACATCGAGCGCCTGGCGAAGCACTTCGAGGTGCCGTACCGCGTGGCCGAAGCCCGCTACACCAAGTACGACGCCAAACAGAAGATCACGCTGCTGCGCCATCGCGAAGACAAGATCTTCGACTCGGTGTGCACGATGCTCGACCAGAAGACGCGCCGCTGCACGGTGTACCAGGCGCGGCCGGCGGTTTGCCGCGGCTATCCGGACAGCCCGCGCTGCGGCTACTACGAGTTCCTCAAGTTCGAGCGCGCCCACCAGGACGACCCGAAGTTCATTGCTTTGACCTGAGAGCCTTTTCGCGGATCGCCGACAGGGTGGTCGCCGGCGAGATGGCCTCCGGATCCAGCTTCAGCTCGATGATGGCCGGCTTGCCCGAGGCGCTCGCGCGCTCGAACGCCGGCGCGAAGTCGGCGGTGCGCTCCACCGTCTCGCCGTGCCCGCCGAAGGCGCGCGCGTAAGCGGCGAAATCCGGGTTCTTCAGCTCGGTGCCGTAGACGCGCCCGGGGTATTCCCGCTCCTGGTGCATGCGGATGGTTCCGTACAACCCGTTATTGACCACCAGCGCAACGAAATTGGCGCCGTACTGCGCCGCCGTGGCGATCTCCTGCCCGGTCATGAGGAAGTCGCCGTCACCGCACAGCGCCAGCACGGTGCGCCGGGGCTCGGCCAGCTTGGCGGCAACCGCCGCCGGATAGCCATAACCCATGGAGCCGTTGGTCGAGCCGAGCTGCGTGCGAAAGCCCTTGAAGCGGAAATAGCGATGCATGAAGCCGGCGAAATTGCCCGCGCCGTTGGCGATGATCGCGTCCTCGGGCAGCTTCTCCGAGAGCCAGCGGATGATGTCGCCGTATTGCAGGCTGCCCGGAATCGGACGCGGCTCGGTCCATTCGATGAACTCTTTGCGAGCGGCGGTGGTTCTTTCTTTCCAAGCAGGGTTATCAATTCTTATTTTTTCTAAAGAATCGATGAATTGGGGATAACCAGAGTTGATGGCCATCGCCGGTCGGTAAACACGCCCAAGCTCCTCCGCGCCGGCGTGCACATGAATCAGCGTCTGCCGCGGCAGCGGCGCCTCGACCAGGGTGTACGCGCTGGTCGTCATCTCGCCCAATCGCGCGCCGATCACGAGCAGGACATCGGCCTCCTTCACTCGCTGCGCGAGCTTCGGGTTGATGCCGATGCCGACGTCGCCGGCGAAGCTCGGGCTACGGTTGTCGAGCAGGTCCTGGCAGCGGAACGAGGTTCCGGCGGCCAATCCCTGCGCCTCGAGCCACTTCTGCAGCTTGAGTGTCGTCGCGCGGTCCCAGCCGCCGCCGCCGAGAATCACGAATGGCGCCTTCGCCGCTTCCAGAAGCTTTCTCAATTCTTCCATCTGGGAAGCTGACGGCGCCGGCCGCACGGTGTGATGTCGGGGCGCGTCGGCAACCGCGGCTTCGGAAAACAGCGTGTCCTCGGGCAGCGCGAGCACCACCGGTCCCGGCCGCCCCGCGGCGGCGGTGTGGAATGCGCGGCTCACGTACTCGGGGATGCGCTCGACGCGGTCGATCTGCGCCACCCATTTCGTCATCTGCCCGTACATGCGCCGGTAGTCCATTTCCTGGAACGCCTCGCGCTCGGCGAACTCGTTGGGCACCTGGCCGATGAACACCACCATCGGGGTGGAGTCCTGCAATCCGGTGTGCACGCCGACCGCGCCGTTCGTCGCCCCGGGGCCGCGCGTTACGAACAGCACGCCGGGCTCGCCGGTGAGCTTGCCGTAGGCCTCGGCCATGTACGAGGCGCCGCCTTCCTGGCGGCAGACGATGAAGCGCAGGCGCTCCTGCAGGTCGTGCAGCCCGTCGAGCACCGGCAGATAGCTTTCCCCCGGCACGCCGAAGGCAAGCTTGACACCTTGCGCGGCCAGCGCGTCGGCGAGGATCTTTCCGCCATGTCGCGTCTTCAGATCGGATTTCATGCAGTGACCTCGTCAAAGGCGCGGCGCAGCGCCGCGCAGCAATCGGCGACGGCGGCATTCGCGGTGTCCAGCACGCCGCCCATCACGATGAAGCCGTGGATCATGTCGGGATAGTCGCGGTACGCCGCGTCGACGCCGGCGCGCGTGAGCAGCGCCACGTACTGCCGGCCCTCGTCGAGCAGCGGATCGTAGCCGGCGGTGAGCACGAACGCGGGCGGCAGGCCGGCGTGGCTTCTGGCAAGCGCCGGCGATGCGCGCCAGTCGGCGTAGTCCGCCGGCCGCGGCAGGTAGTAGGAGCGGAACTTCTCCATCAGCGCCCGCGTCAGGAGGTACCCCTCGGCGTTTTGTCGCAGGGAATCGGTCTCCAGGTTCTGGTCGGTCGCGGGATAGATCAGCAGCTGGAAGCAAAGCGGGGGCCCGCCGCCGTCGCGCGCGTTCAGCGCCACCACGGCCGCCAGGTTGCCGCCGGCGCTGTCGCCGCCGACGGCGATCCGATCGGGATGGACGGCGAGAGATTCTGCGTTCCTGAAAACAAACTCCGTGGCGACGATGGAATCGTCTACGGCCGCCGGGAAAGGCGACTCCGGCGCGAGGCGATATTCCACCGAGAACACGGCGCAGCGCGCGCCGCTGGCGAGCTCGCGACACAGCATGTCGTGCGTGTCCAGGTCGCCGATGGTCCAGCCGCCACCATGGAAGAACACCAGCGCGGGCAGCGGCTCGGTCCTGGGCACCGCGCCGGGGCGGTAGGCGCGCAGGATGCCCCCGCCCGGCGTCAGCAGCAGGCGGGTCTGCGTCTGCGGGGCCTTCTTCGGCATCACCACCTTGCAGCGCTCGGCATACAGGCGGCGCGCGACGAACGGCGCGACCTTGTCGAGGGTCGGCAGCGGTGAGCGGGCCGCGGCGTCCAGCAATGCCGCGACCTGGGGATGCGGCGAAATTCTCACTTCACCGCGGCCAGCATCTTCTTCAGGCGCTCGAGGAAGAACGGCGCGCATTTCATGATGCGCGTCTCCTGCGTCTCCATCAGCGGACGCGATTTCTCCAGGTACTTCTTCCAGTCGGGGTCGGCCTGCATCGCCGCGCGGCACTTCTCGCGCTGGTCGAGGCTGTCGTAGGCCCACAGGTGCACCATGGTGTTCAGCCCGCCGACCTCGGTGAAGTAGTAGCCGACCATGTGCGGCAGGTGCTTCAGCTGGATCTTCATGCCGTTTTCTTCGTAGTTCTTGCAGTAC
>DATFDV010000110.1:0-21866 GCA_035251855.1 Burkholderiales bacterium
CGCTGCGGGAGTTGGCGCCGCTGCCTCGACCTCTTCTACAGGCTTGGCCTGAGCGGGCGCAGGCTGAGCCACTGGCGCAGGGGGCGCGGGCGGCGCAGGGGCGCGCGGCGGCTCGACCTGCACCGGCGGCTTGGGGGAGGGTTTCGCGAGGACGGGAGGCGGCGGCTTTTTCTTCGGCGGCTCCGGCGGCGCGGCCTTCACCGGCGGCTGCGGGGGTGGTGCCGGCACCGGCGCCGGCACCGGCACGGGCTCGGGCTCCGGCGCCATCAGCCGCGCGATGATCTTCGGCGGCAGGCTGGCGGCGTGCTGCGCGCTGCTGATCAGCTCCTCGGGTAGACCGAAGAGCAGCAGCGCGTGCAAGACCAGCGATGCGAGGATCGCGCGATAAAGGACGCGGTTGTGCTCACCGCGGCGCACGGCGCAAGGCCCGCCAAACCCTTTCCGCGGTGAGCGGCATCTCGAGGTGCGCGACATCGAGCGCGTCGAGCACCGCGTGCACTACCGCCGGCACCGCGCCGATGGTGCCGAGCTCGCCGCAGCCCTTGACGCCCAGCAGGTTGGTCTTGCACGGCACGCTTTCATCGAAACCGGCGCGCAGCGGCGGCAGCTGGTCGGCTCGCGGCACGCAGTAGTCCATCAGCGAGCCGCAGACCAGCTGGCCGCTGTCGTCGTCGTAGCGCACCTGTTCCCACAGCGCCTGACCGGCGCCCTGCGCCATGCCGCCGTGGATCTGCCCCTCGACGATGGCGTGGTTGATGATGCGGCCGATGTCGTCGCAGCTGGTGAGGGCGGCGAGCGTCACCTCGCCGGTGTCGGCATCGATCTCCACTTCGGCCACCTGCGCGCCGTTCGGCCATGACGGCGTCGACGGCGTTTCGGTGGCGGAAACGCGGATCACGCCGGAGGAGTGCCGCGCCGCGAGCTCGCCCAGCCCGATCGAGCGGTCGGTGCCGGCGATCTGCCAGCGCCCGTCGCGCAGCTCGAGGTCGGCGGGCGCGGCCTCGAGCGCCTCGGCGGCGGCATTCCTGCACTGCTGGATCATCCGGCGGCCGGCGGCGACCACCGCGGAGCCGCCGACGAACGCCGAGCGCGAGCCGACGCTGCCGACGCCGTTGGCGCGATCCGTGTCGCCTTGAATGATGCGAACTTTTCCAGCATCCACTCCGAACAGCTCCGTAACCAGTTGCGTATAGGTCGTCTCAAGGCCCTGCCCCATCGCCTGGGTGCCGGAGAACACCGTGACCATGCCTTCCGCGTCGATCTCGACATCCACCGTCTCGGTGGGTAACGCGCCGGTCCATTCCAGGTAGACCGCGAGCCCGAGCCCGCGTTTTTTCCCGCGCTGCGAGGATTCGTCTTTGCGCTTGCCGAATCCCGCCCAATCCGCCGCCCGCAAGGCACCCTGCAGCATGCGCGCGAAGTCGCCGCTGTCGTAGGTCTCGCCGACGTGCGTCTTGTACGGCAGCTCGTCGGGCGTGAGCAAATTGCGCCGGCGCAGGTCGACGCGGTCGATGCCCATCTCGCGCGCCGCCTTCTCGATCAGCCGCTCGATGAGGTAGTTGCCTTCCGGGCGGCCGGCGCCGCGGTAGGCGCCGGTGGCCATGGTGTTGGTCAGCACGCCTTTCACGCGGTAGTCGACCACCGGCACGCGATAAGCCGAGGTCGCCACCTTGGCGACCATGGCAAGCGGGATCATCGCGGACGATCCGACCGGCACCGCGCCGATGTTCGCCAGCATCTCCATGCGCAGCGCGAGAATGCGCCCGTCGCGGTCGAGCGCCAGCGCCGCGCTGTAGTGCTGGTCGCGCGCCATGTGGGCGGCGAGGAATTCTTCGCTGCGATCGGCACGCCACTTCACCGGGCGGCCGAGCTTGCGCGCGGCGTAGCAGACCAGCGCGTCTTCCGGCGTGACCCCGGTCTTCATGCCGAAGCCGCCGCCGATATCGCCGTTCACCAGGCGGAACTCCGCCGGCTTGGTGCCGAACACCGCGCCGAGCAGCTCGCGCGCCGCGGTCGGCGTCTGGTTCTGCGTGTACAGCGTGGTGCGCCCGGCCTCGTGCACCCCGATCGCGCAACGCGGTTCCATGGCCATGGCATTCAGGCGCTGGTTGTGCAGTTGAATCCGGCAAACGTGGGCCGCGCCTTGGAACGCTTTGTCGACCGCCGCTGCATCACCATAGCGGGCTTCGGCGGCGATATTGGCGCTCGCCGCCTCCCACAGCAGCGGCGCGCCGGGGGCGATCGCCTTGCGTGGATCCACTACGCACGGCAGCTCCTCGTAATCGACGGCGACAAGGTCGGCGGCGTCCTGCGCCTGCTGCCGCGTCTCTGCAACGATCGCGGCGACCGGCTGGCCGACATAGAACGCCTTGCCCTCGGCGAGCGGCGTGCGCAGCGGCGCGGCCATCGGCGTACCGTCGGCGCGCTTGAAGAGCGGCGGAAAGGGGATGTGCTTCACGCCGTCGGCACGCAACTGCGCCATCGACCATGCGGCGATCACCCCGGGGATCTTCAGGTTGATCGAACGGATCCGGGCGTGGGCGTGTGGCGAACGGACCAGCACCATCCACGCTTGGCGCGGGAACTCGCGGTCGTCGCTGAACAGGCCCTTGCCCGCGAGCAGCCGGTCGTCCTCCAGCCGCTTCTGCGAGCGCGAGGCGCCGAAGCGCGCCGACGCCGGATCGAATTGCACCTGCAAGGGGACTTGGGTCATGGATTACCGGGGAATGGTTAGTTTAAAGTGACGCATGGCCGCCCGCATCTACCGCCTGACCGCCGCCGGCCGAGAAGCCTGGGAAGGCGAGGACGCGGCGGTGCCCGCCGACTATCGCCGCATCCTGTGGATGATGGATCTGCATGGCAGCGCGCCCGAGACCCTGGAGAAGGTGTTTCCGGCCGAGATGCTCGAGGAATGGCTCTCCGAGCTGGAAGAGATCGGCCTGATTGAGCAGGTGCCCGAGGGTGAAAGTCGCGAAGACGACTTTGCGGCGCGCGGCTCCGACCAGACGCACGCTCTTGACCAGAAGGACATCAGGGCGGCCGCCCGGGAAGCCGCGGCGACGCTGGCGCGCGGCGCTGCCTATCTCGCCGCCGACCGGCTGCGGCGGCGGCCCGCGACGCCCAAGGCGCCCGCGGAAACGGTGATCCTGATCGTCGAAGATGATCCCGACCAGCTGGCGCTCGCCGACCTGCGCGTCTCGATGGCCGGGTACAAGGTCCGCGTGGCCAACTCGGTGAACGGCTTCCTGCAGGCGATCGTCGACGAAGGCGCCCCCGACCTGCTCTTGCTCGACGTGATGCTGCCCGACGGCGACGGCTTCGACGTGCTCGCCAGGATGCGCCGGCACCCGGCGCTCGGCTCGCTGCCGATCATCCTGCTCACCGCGCGCAACGACGCCGCCGATATCGGGCGCGGGCTGGTGCTCGGCGCCGACGGCTACGTCACCAAGCCCTATACCAAGAACCTGCTGGCCGACGTCATCCGCCGCGCCTTGAAGCACGAGTAAAGATCGCAAAGTATTAAATCAGTCAGAAACTGCCAGCGGCCCGGGCGCGGCTGCCAACTTCATCACCGGCGCCGTTTCAGAACTTGTGCGGGACTCTGACAGCGCTTCGCTTCCGGCGTACGTTGGGTGCGTGTCCAACTTCGACACCACCTGAGGGAGAGAAGAGTCATGAAAAGCATCGTTCGCGCAGCGCTTCTGGTTGTTGCCTTCACCGCGACTGGTTGCGTCAGCGACGCCGAAGAAGTCGCCCAAGTTAGCCTCGCCGCCGCGGCGGAATCGACGCCGATCTACAGCGACATGCACGCCGCCATTCCGGCGGGCAAAGACGGCAACGTTTTCGAATACAACTAGTTTCGGCTTCGACGAAAGGGCGCGCGCAAGCGCGCTCTTTCTTTTTGGGGAAGTGGCGGAGAGAGAGGGATTCGAACCCCCGGTACCGCAAGCGGTACAACAGATTTCGAGTCTGCCGCATTCGACCACTCTGCCATCTCTCCGCGGTCGATCCGAGCAGCGGATTTTATCAGGCGCGGCGCTCGATCCTCTCCTGCCCGCCGATGAACGGACGTAGCGCGGACGGCACGGTCACCGAGCCATCGGCGTTCTGGAAATTCTCGAGGATCGCCACCAGCGTGCGCCCGACGGCCAGGCCTGAGCCGTTCAGCGTATGCACCAGCTCCGGCTTGCCGCCGGGAGTGCGCCAGCGCGCTTGCATGCGCCGCGCCTGGAACGCCTCGCAGTTCGAGCAGGAGCTAATTTCGCGGTAGGCGTTCTGCGCCGGCAGCCAGACTTCGAGGTCGTAAGTCTTGGCCGCGGCGGCGCCAAGGTCTGCGGTGCAAAGCTCCACCACGCGGTAAGGCAGCTCCAGCTTCTTCAGAATGGTCTCGGCGTGGCCGGTCAGCTCCTCCAGCGCTTCGTACGACTTTTCCGGGTGCACGATGTGCACCAGCTCGACCTTGTCGAACTGATGGTTGCGGATCATGCCGCGCGTGTCCTTGCCCGCCGAGCCCGCCTCGGAGCGGAAGCATGGCGAATGACAGACGAATTTCAGTGGTAGCGCCTTCAGCTCGACGATTTCATCGCGCACGATGTTGGTGACCGGCACTTCGGCGGTCGGCAGGAGGTATGAGTTCTGGTCGCCGCGCGGCACCAGGAAAAGATCCTGCTCGAATTTCGGCAGCTGGCCGGTACCGTAGGCGCTCGCGCTATTCACGATGTACGGCGCGTAGATCTCGGTGTAGCCGTGCTCGCGCGTGTGGGTCTCGAGCATGAATTGCGCGAGCGCGCGGTGCAACCGAGCCACCTCGCCCTTCATCAGGACGAAGCGGCTGCCGGCGATCTTGGTGGCGGCGGCGAAATCGAGCCCGCCCAGCCCCTCGCCGACGTCGACGTGGTCCTTGGCCGGAAAATCGAATTTCTTCGGCTCTCCCAACTGACGCCGTACCGGGTTGTCTTCGGAGGATTTGCCCACCGGCACGGATTCGTGGGGCAGGTTCGGGATTCGCGCCAGCAGGTCCTGGAAGCCGTCCTGCAGCCGAACCAGTTGCTGCTCCGACTCCTCGAGCAGCGACTTCAGCTTCTCGCCCTGGCGCATCAGCTCCGAGACGTCCTGGCCCTTGGCCTTCGCCTGGCCGATGTCTTTGGCGATCCGGTTGCGCGAGGCCTGCGCTTCCTGCACCGCGGACTGCAGCTGCTTGCGCGTCGCCTCGAAGCGCTCGAACTGCTCGGCGTCGAACGCCCCCGCCCCGCGCGTGGCGAGGCGCCTGGCGATCTCCTGCGGGTTCCTGCGCAATAACTGGATGTCGATCATTTCTTGCTCTTCAGCTCGGTCACCTTCTGCCGGATCTGCGCTTCCAGGCCGCGCTCGGTCGGCCGGTACCACTCGACCGCCGGCATGCCTTCGGGAAAGTAGGTCTGCCCGGCCGAATAGGCATCGGGCTCGTCGTGCGCGTAGCGGTAGCCTTTGCCGTAGCCGAGGTTCTTCATCATGGCGGTCGGGGCGTTGCGGATGTGAAGCGGCACCGCTCGGGTGCCGTCGCTGGAGATGAAGTCGCGCGCGGCATTATAGGCTTCGTACACCGCGTTTGATTTCGCCGCCACCGCGAGGTACAGCACCGCCTCGGCCAGCGCGAGCTCGCCCTCCGGGCTGCCGAGGCGCTCGTAGGTTTCGCAGGCATCCAGCGCGATGCGCAGCGCGCGCGGGTCGGCAAGGCCGATGTCCTCCACCGCCATGCGCACCAGGCGGCGAGCGACATACAGCGGGTCGGCGCCGCCGTCGAGCATGCGCACCATCCAGTAGAGCGACGCGTCGGCGTCCGATCCGCGCACCGCCTTGTGCAGCGCCGAGATCTGGTCGTAGAACTGCTCGCCGCCCTTGTCGAAGCGCCGCAGGTTCTTGGCCAGCGTCTGCTCGAGGAATGCGGCGTCGATCTTCTCCACGCCGGTGTTCTTGAGGATCTCCACCGCGTTGAGCAGTCGCCGGGCGTCGCCGTCGGCGAAGCCGATCAGCCTTTCTTTCGCACTATCATCAATGTTCAGCTTTGTACGGGATAGAAGCACATCCATGTCTGCGGGCGTCAACGGCTCAAGCACATAGACGGCCGCGCGGGAAAGGAGCGCGCCATTCACCTCGAACGACGGATTCTCGGTGGTGGCGCCGACGAAGGTGATCAGCCCGCGCTCGACATAGGGCAGGAAGGCATCCTGCTGGGCCTTGTTGAAGCGGTGCACCTCGTCGACGAACAGGATGGTGTGGCGGCCGCTGCGCGCGAGCTCCTTCTCCGCGGTCTCCATGGCAGCGCGGATGTCCTTGACCCCGGAGAACACCGCCGAGAGCGCGACGAACTCGGCATCGAACGCCTTCGCCATCAGGCGCGCGATGGTGGTCTTGCCCGAGCCCGGCGGGCCCCAGAGGATCATCGAATGCGGCTTGCCCGACTCGAAGGCGAGGCGCAGCACCTTTCCCGGCCCGAGCAGATGGCGCTGGCCAACGACCTCGTCGAGCGACTGCGGTCGCAGCGCGTCGGCGAGCGGAGCGGCTGGCTCGCGCTTGCCGAACAGGTCGCTCATTTTTCCCCTAGGACGTCGGCGCCCTTGGGCGGCTGGAAGCGGAATTCGGAGGGATCGACCTTCGGGTTGCGCACCAGGTTGAAAAAGCGCAGCTGCGTGGTCTGGCCGAAGTGGTCGAAGAGCTCCATCGCGCGCAGGCCGTTGGCGTCGAAGCCCATCCGCACGCGGGCGAATCCGGCCTCCGCCTCGCGCGGCTTGGCCTCGAGCCACTCGATGCCGTCCTTGGTGCCGGCGTCCGTCATGTCGAAGGCCTTCTCGACGTCGGCCGAGCCGGCGAGCAGCGCCGCCGGCGTGGAGCCCAGGGCGCGCGAGAGCTTGCGCACCGTCACCTGGTTGAGGTCGCGGTCGTGAATCCAGACACGCTCGCCGTCGCCGACGATGACCTGGTCCACCGGCTTGGCATACACCCAGCGGAACAGGCCCGGCCGCTGGAACACGAAGCTGCCTTTCGATTCCTGCGTGAGCCGGCCGCTGCGGTCGTGCACCTTCTGCTCGAACTCGCCGCGCGCCGACTGCGTGCCGCGCACGAAGCTCTTGAAGCGGTCGATGGCACCGGCCTGTGCGGTTGTACAAAAAAGGAGAGTGAAAAAAAGGAGCGCGAACCGCATCGACCTACTCCGCCTTCGCGGGGACCAGCACCTCGCGGTTGCCGTTCGACTGCATCGGCGAGACCATGCCGGCGCGCTCCATGTCCTCGATCAGGCGCGCGGCGCGGTTGTAGCCGATGCGCAGGTGGCGCTGCACCAGCGAGATCGACGGCCGGCGGGTGCGCAGCACGATATCGCAAGCCTGGTCGTACAACGGGTCTTTCTCGCCCGCCGGCACGCCGTCGACGGCCGCCTCTTCCGTGACTTCGGGCTCCAGGACTTCCTCGACGTACTCCGGCTTCGCCAGCGTCTTCAGATGCTCGACCACCTTGTGGACCTCGTGGTCGGCGACGAACGCGCCGTGCACGCGTTGCGGTATTCCGCTGCCCGGCGGCAGGTACAGCATGTCGCCCATGCCGAGCAGCGTCTCGGCGCCCGACTGGTCGAGGATGGTGCGCGAGTCGACCTTGGAGGAGACCTGGAACGCGATGCGAGTCGGGATGTTGGCTTTGATCAGGCCGGTGATCACGTCAACCGACGGCCGCTGCGTGGCGAGCACCAGATGGATGCCGGCGGCGCGCGCCTTGCCGGCGAGGCGCGCGATCAGCTCTTCCACCTTCTTGCCGACCACCATCATCAGGTCGGCGAGCTCGTCGATCACCACCACGATGTGCGGCATCGGCTGCAGGATCGGCGCCTTCGCGTCGGGGTCGTTCGACTTGGTGGTAAACGGGTCCTCGACCTTGCGCTCGGTGACCTTGTGGTTGAAGCCCGACAGGTTGCGCGCGCCGATCCAGTTCATCAGCTTGTAGCGCCGGTCCATCTCGGCGGTGCACCAGCCCAGCGCGTTGGTCGCCTGCTTCATGTCGACCACCACCGGGGCCAGCAGGTGCGGAATATCGGCGTACACCGACAGCTCGAGCATCTTCGGATCGATCAGGATCAGACGGGTGTTGCGCGGCTCGGACTTGTAGAGCAGCGAGAGGATCATCGCATTCAGCGCCACCGATTTCCCCGAGCCGGTGGTTCCGGCCACCAGCAGGTGCGGCATCTTCTGCAGATCGGCGACCACCGGGTTGCCGGCGATGTCCTTGCCCAGCGCGAGCGCGAGCGGCGAGTGCAGCGAGTGGTACGCCTCCGAGCTGAGGATCTCCGTCAGGCGCACGGTCTGGCGGTGCGGGTTGGGGATCTCCAGGCCCATGCACGACTTGCCGGGGATGGTCTCCACCACGCGGATCGACACCACCGACAAGGCGCGGGCCAGGTCCTTGACCAGGTTGACGATCTGGCTGCCCTTCACCCCGACCGCCGGCTCGACCTCGTAGCGCGTGATCACCGGGCCGGGATAGGCGGCGAGCACCTTCACCGCCACGCCGAAATCCGACAGCTTCTTCTCGATCAGCCGCGAGGTGAATTCCAGCGTCTCGGCGGAGACCGTCTCGCCGCCGTGCGCCGCCTCGTCGAGCAGCTTGAGCGGCGGCAGCGGCGTGTCGGGCAGGTGCTCGAACAGCGGCGCCTGCTTCTCCTTCTGCGCGCGCTCGGACTTGCGGATCTCGGCCACCGGCGGCTCGATGCGCAGCGGCGGATGGTTTTCCTCGCGGCGCTTGTCGGTTTCGACGGCGACTTCGCGAGCCTCGCGCGCGCGCGTGCCCAGCTTGCGGTCGCGGCGGCGTTCCCACGCATGCAGCCCCGACAGATAAGTTTTCTCGAGCAAAAGGCCGACCCGTTCGAAGATCGTCAACCAGGAAACGCCGATGAAGAAGCTCCAGCCGATAGCAGCCAGCGTCAGCAGGGCGAGGGTCGCACCGGTGAAGCCCAGCATGCCCGACAGCTTGAGCGCCGCCGCGTCCCCGAGCAGGCCGCCGGGCGCGAGCGGCAGCTCGGCGGCGAGGCTGTGCAGCCGCAGCCGCTCGAGCGCCGCGCTGGCGCTCAGCAGGACGAAGAAGCCGCCGAGCGCGGCGCCGAGCCGCACGCCGTCCATGCGCCGGTAGCCCCAGACCACCAGATAGAAGCAGAGCGCGACCCACCAGTAGGCGGACAGGCCGAAGAGAAACAGAAGCAGGTCGGAGAGCCAGGCGCCGAAGACGCCGCCGGCGTTGCGCGCGACCGCCTCGGTCGCGCTGTGTGACCAGCCCGGGTCGGAACGCTGGTAAGTGCCGAGGATCAGCAGCAGGTAAAGCCCGGCGCCGATCAGGAGCAACCACCTCGCCTCGCGCAGCAGCCCCGCCAGCTTGGCCGGCAGGGGTGCGCTTTTGCTTGCTACGGCCAGGTTTACTCCGGGGTTTTCCCCGTTACTCCGGCAGCGTGATGGTGTCGCGCAGCACGATGGTGGAGCCGCGCATTTCGATGTAGCCGCCGGTCTGCAGGTCCTTCATTACCCGGCTGACCATCTCGCGCGAGGCGCCGATCATCTTGGCGATGTCCTGCTTCGGCAGGCGCTTGGTGACCACCTTCTCGCCGTCGACGTTCTCGGACATGTCGAGCAGCAGGCGGGCGACGCGCCCGTAGACGTCGAGCAGCGCCAGGCTGCCGATCTTGCGGTCGGCCTCGCGCAGCCGCCGCACCAGCCCGCGCATCACCGCCATCGACATCTCGAAGTTCTCGGCCAGGCTTTTCTTGAAGTCGCGCTTGGCGAGCGACAGCAGCTCGCAGGGCTCGATGGTGACCACCGTGGCCGAGCGCGGCTCGTCGTCGATCAGGCCCATCTCGCCGAAGATCTCGCCCGGCCCGAGGATGCTGAGGATCACTTCCTTGCCCTCGGCGTCGCTCATCATGACCTTCAGGCGGCCGGAAAGCACGATATAGAGGGAGTCGGTCGGGTCGCCACCCGCCATGATGGTGGTCGAGCGCGGGGTGCTTTTTCGCGTCACCACCGTGGTAAGCATGCGCAGCTGATCTTCCGGGAAGCTGGCGAAGAGGGGAACGGCTTTTAGGACTGCGGTCGACACCGTGCTGGCCATAAGCAAATGTTAGCATTTTGCGAATGACGACGACACGACATGCCCGGCTGCTGATCCTCGGCTCGGGTCCCGCCGGCTATACCGCGGCGGTTTACGCCGCGCGCGCCAACCTGAAGCCGGTGCTGATCGCCGGCATCGCGCAGGGAGGCCAGCTGATGACCACCACCGACGTCGACAACTGGCCGGCCGACGCCGACGGCGTGCAGGGGCCCGACCTCATGCAGCGCTTCCAGAAGCATGCCGAGCGCTTCGAAACCGAGGTCATTCCCGACCAGATCCATACCGCGCGCCTGGGGGCCCGGCCGCTGGTCCTGGAGGGGGACGCCGGCACCTACACCTGCGACGCGCTGGTGATCGCCACCGGCGCCACCGCCAAGTACCTCGGCCTGCCCTCGGAGCAGAAGTACATGGGGCGCGGGGTCTCGGCCTGCGCCACCTGCGACGGCTTTTTCTTCAAGGGCCAGGACGTGGTGGTGGTGGGCGGCGGCAATACCGCGGTGGAGGAAGCGCTCTACCTGGCCAACATCTGCAGGCAGGTGACCCTGGTCCACCGCCGCGACCGGTTCCGCGCCGAGAAAATCATGGTCGACAAGCTGATGAAGCGGGTGGCGGAGGGGAGGATCCGCCTGGAGCTCGACGCGGTGGTGGAAGAGGTGACGGGGGACGCCGGCGGGGTGGCCGGGGTGCGCATCAAGGGCCTCAAAGGGGGCGGGGCGAAGACCATCGCGGTGAAGGGCTTCTTCGTCGCCATCGGCCATACGCCGAACACCGGCCTGTTCGCCGGCCAGCTGGAGATGAAGGACGGCTACATCCTCACGCGCGGCGGCCACGAGGGCTTCGCCACCGCGACCAGCGTGCCGGGGGTGTTCGCCGCCGGGGACGTGCAGGACCATGTGTACCGGCAGGCCGTGACGAGCGCCGGCAGCGGCTGCATGGCCGCCCTCGACGCCGAGAAGTACCTCGATGGCCTCCTCGCCGCCTGAGGGCGGTTTCCTGCGCAACGGTTACCCGCCGAAGCTCCTGCGCCAGTTGCGCCGCGGCGACTGGCGCGTCGAAGACGAGCTCGATCTGCACGGCCTGAATCGCGCCCAGTTGGGGCCGGTAATCAGCGAGTTCCTGGAGGACGCAAAAGCCCGCCGCTTGCAGTGCGTGCGCATCGTGCACGGCAAAGGTACCGGCGTGCTGCGCGAGGCTTTGCGCCTCGCGCTGCCCGAGCGTGCCGAGGTGCTGGGGTTTGTCGAAGCCCCCGCCGCCCAAGGCGGGTCGGGCGCGGTACTGGTCCTTCTTAAGGCCTAAACCGCCGCCTCGTTCGTCTCGCCGGTGCGGATGCGCACCACGTGCTCGACCGAGGTGACGAAGATCTTGCCGTCGCCGATCTTGCCGGTGCGCGCGGAGCGCACGATGGCATCGATCGCGCTTTCCACCTGGTTGTTGGCGACCACCACCTCGATCTTGACCTTGGGCAGGAAGTCGACCACGTACTCGGCGCCGCGGTAGAGCTCGGTGTGGCCCTTCTGCCGGCCGAAGCCCTTCACCTCGGTGACGGTGAGGCCGGTGACGCCGACCTCGGAGAGCGCCTCGCGCACCTCGTCGAGCTTGAACGGCTTCACGATGGCTTCGATTTTCTTCATGGCCCTGCTCCTCGTCCTGAGTCTCGTCCCGTGAGTCTCGTCCCCTGACCCCGCGATGGCGGAATTGTACCGCGTAGAATCGGCCGCTTGGAGAGCATCAAGGTCGTCGAGTCGCTCGCCGGCGTGGATGCGGCGGAGTGGAATGCGCTTGCCGGGATGCAGCCGTTCGTGCGCCACGAGTTCCTCTCGGCGCTGATCGATACCGGTTGCGCCAGCGCGCGCAGCGGCTGGCTGCCGCAGTTCCTGCTGGTGCGCCGCGCCGGGGCGCTGGTGGCGGCGATGCCCCTGTTCGCCAAGTCTCATTCCTACGGCGAGTACGTGTTCGATTGGGCGTGGGCCGAGGCGCACGAGCGCCACGGCATCGACTACTACCCCAAGCTGCTGGGCGCGGTGCCGTTCACCCCGGTGCGCGGGCGCCGCCTGCTCGGAGAAAACAAGGCGCTGCTGGTCGAGGCAGCGCTCGAGCTGGCGCGCGAAAGCTCCTCGCTGCACGTGCTGTTCCCGGCGGAAGACGAGCTGCCCGCGCTGCTCGGGCAGGGAATGATGCTGCGCCGTACCGTGCAGTTCCACTGGCGCAATGATGGTTACGCCGACTTCGAGGACTTCCTGAAGCGCATGACGCACGCGCGGCGCAAGAACATCCGCCAGGAACGCCGCAAGGTGCGCGACGCCGGCGTTTCGCTCTCCTGGGTCGAGGGAACGGCGATCCAGCGCCAGCACTGGGAGCTGTTCAACCGCTGTTATCGCCGGACCTATGCCGAGCACCGCTCGAGCCCCTACCTCAACCTGGAATTCTTCGTGCGCATCGGCAGCGCATTGCCCGACAACCTCGCCCTGGTGATCGCCGAGCGCGCTCAGCGGCCGATCGCCTGCGCCTTGTTCCTCAGGGACGAAGAGAAGCTCTACGGGCGCTACTGGGGCGCGCTCGAGCACGTGCCGCTGCTGCATTTCGAGTGCTGCTATTACCAGGCCATCGACTACGCCATCCGCGAGCGGCTGCAAATATTCGAAGGCGGCGCGCAAGGCGAGCACAAGATCTTCCGCGGGCTGCTGCCGGTGGAGGCGCCCTCGGCGCATTGGCTGGCGCATCCGAAATTCGCCCGCGCGATCGAGGACTTCCTGCAGCGCGAAGGCACGGGGATCACGCGTTACGTCGATGAGCTATGCGAACATAGTCCATTCAAGGAGGAAAAATGAGACTGCAAGGCAAGACCGCCATCGTGACTGGGGCAGGCTCGGGGTTCGGCGCCGGCATCGCGAAGCGCTTCGCCGAGGAAGGCGCCAAAATCATCGTCGCCGACATCAACGCGCAGGCCGGTGAGCGCGTCGCCAGGGAGGTGGGCGGAAAATTCGCGCACGCCGACGTCACCAAGGGCGGCGACTGGGCAAAGCTGGTCGCCGGCGCGGGCGCGCAGCTCGGCATCATCGTCAACAACGCCGGCTGGACCCACCGCAACAAGCCCTACCTCGAGATCAGCGAGGCCGAGTTCGACCGCGTCTACGCGGTGAACGTGAAGAGCATCTACCTCTCGGCGATTCACGCGGTGCCGGTGTTCCGCAAGCGCGGCGGCGGCTGCTTCGTCAACATCGCCTCCACCGCCGGCATCCGTCCGCGGCCTGGCCTGACCGTCTACAACAGCTCCAAGGGCGCGGTGATCACGATGTCGAAATCGATGGCCGGGGAGTTCGGCAAGGACCGGATCCGCGTCAATTGCGTCAATCCGGTGTTCAGTCCCGAGACGGCGCTATCGGCCGACTTCGCCGGCGGGACCATCAGCGAGGAGGCGAAAAGCCGTTTTCTCGCCACCATCCCGCTCGGCCGATTCTCGACTCCGCTCGACGTCGCCAATGCTTGCCTCTACCTGGCGTCGGACGAAGCCAGCCTGATCAGCGGCGTGTGTATCGAGGTGGACGGGGCGCGCTGCGTGTAGTTCGGCCGGCTTCTCGGCCTCTTTTAACAGCTAGCGCTTGAGCCCGCCGAGAAGCGCAGCCACTTGAGGCTGGCGCCGCTTGCCGGACTGCTGCTGAGGCTCTTGCTTTGCCGCGGTCTCGGCCTTGGGCGCGCTACCGGGCTCATACGGCGCCGAGAAGATCGGGTCGGCAGCCTTCTTCGGTGAGGCGCCTGGCTGGTGATGCCGGCCCCGATCGCGGCCGCGGTCCCTGCCTCGGTCCCGGTCTCGCTCCCGACGCGGTTCATCGCCCATCAGCACGGCGACGCTGGCCCCGCTTGCCTCGAAGGTCGGGACCAGCACCCGCTCGATGCGCTTCTTGATCAGCCGCTCGATCGCGCCGATGGCGTCGTGGTCCTGCGGCGAGACCAGCGAGATCGCTTCGCCGGTGAGGCCGGCGCGCCCGGTGCGGCCGATGCGGTGCACGTAGTCCTCGGGCGAGTGCGGCACGTCGAAGTTGATCACCTGCGGCAGGCCCTCGATGTCGAGGCCGCGCGAGGCGACGTCGGTGGCCACCAGCACGGTGGTCTTGCCGGCCTTGAAGTCGGCGAGCGCGGCCTCGCGCTCGGCCTGCGACTTGTCGCCGTGGATCGCATCGGCCTGGATGTGATCGCGCCGCAGCTGATGCGCGAGGCGGTTGGCGCCGATGCGCGTGCCGGTGAACACCAGCACCTGCTTGAGGCCGCGGGTCTGGATCAGGTACGAAAGCAGCTCGCGCTTCTTCTCGCGCGCCACCGGATGCATGACGTGCGTGACGAGGTCGGCGACGGCGTTGCGGGCGGCGATCTGCACCTCGGCCGGGTTGCGCAGCATGGTCTTCACCAGGGCGCGGATCTCGTCCGGGAACGTCGCGGAGAACAGCAGGTTCTGCCGCTGCGCCGGAAGCAGCGCGATGATGCGCTTGATGTCGGGCAGGAAGCCCATGTCGAGCATGCGGTCGGCCTCGTCGAGCACGAGGATCGAAACCTGGTTGAACATCACCGTCTTGTTCTGCACGTGATCGAGCAGGCGGCCGGGCGTGGCCACCAGGATCTCGACGCCCTTCCTCAGCTGCTCGATCTGGGCGTTCATGTCCACGCCGCCGTAGACCACGGTACTGCGCAGCGGAAGGTGCTTGCTGTAGTCGCGGAAGCTCTCGGCCACCTGCACGGCGAGCTCGCGGGTCGGGGTGAGCACCAACGCTCGCACCGGGTGGCGCGCCGGCGAGGTCGAGGTGCTGGCGAGGGGCGCGAACTTCTGCAGGATCGGCAGCGCGAAGGCCGCGGTCTTGCCGGTGCCGGTCTGCGCGCCCGCCATCAGGTCGCGTCCCGCCAGGACGAGCGGGATCGCTTGCTCCTGCACGGGGGTCGGCGCGGTGTAACCGAGTTCCGCGATCGCTGCAGTTAGCGGCGGAATTAAACCGAGTTGTTCAAATGCTGAAGGAATAACCCTGAATTATAAGTCAATTGAGCGTACGTACGGCGCCGCGCTCGTGGCCTTCCTGCGGCTCGGTGCCCGGCAGCTTGAGTTCCATGTCCCAGTCGCTCTTCTTGACCGCCGCCTGCAGCAGCCGGCACACGGAGTGCAGCAGCACCGAATCGAAGGTCAGGGTGATGCCCTGGCCGTCAGCCGGGTGCAGCGCCACCACCGGCTGCCCGTTGCGGTCGTGCCCGGTCTGGATGCGCGCGAGAAGCAGCGGCGCCTCGCCCAGCGGCCGGGCGCTGCCGGCGGCGTCGTAGGGCTTGGAGAAGTCGGCTTTGGATACCGCGTGCTCGTGCTCGAGCCCGAGCAGCGCCTTGCGCGCCTCGGGGTTCGCCTGGGTGCGGATGCGCGGGCTCGCTTCCTCGGCCAGCTTCACCAGCAGCGGCCAGAGCAGCTTGACGAAGCGGCGCGTGAGCGAGAGGCGAAGCTCCACGCCTTCGCTGGTGGCCACCAGCATCAGCAGGCGGTCCTGCTCGGCGTCATAATCGACTTTGAGCTGGTGCAGACGCATGAAGGAAGTGTATATGGCCAGGCTGGTCGAAGCTACCCGCGCCGAGCAGGTCGCCGTGGTGCGCGGGCTCTTCGCCGAGTACGCGCGGCTCGTCGACGAGCCGGCCTGCTTCGTCGGATTCGAGCGCGAGCTGGAGGCGCTGCCCGGCGACTACCGACTCCTGCTCGCCGAGGCGGCCGCCGGTTGCGTCGCGGTGCGCCTGCTCGACGCCAGGACCGCGGAAATGAAGCGCCTCTACGTGCGCAGCGCGCATCGGGGAAAGGGGCTCGGGCGCGCGCTTGCCCAGGCCGCGATCGACGTGGCGCGCGAGGCCGGATGCGCGCGCATCGTGCTCGATACCCTGCCAAAGATGCGGGAAGCGCAGGCGCTCTACGAGCTGCTCGGGTTCCGAAAAATCGCACCCTACCTGCGCGACCCCACTCCTGGCGCTCTCTGTTTCGAGCTCAAGCTTTAGTCTTTCGGATGCGTTCGACAAGGCCGGTGGTCGAACGCTCATGCTCGAACGGTATCGACACCACCTGCCCGCCGCGCGCAAGCACGCCGCCGGCGCCGACGATGCGCTCCACCGGCCAGTCGCCCCCCTTGGCGAGCACCTGCGGCCGGCACGCGCCAATCAGCGCCTCGGGCGTGTCCTCGTCGAACCAGGTGACCGCATCGACGCATTCGAGCGCGGCGAGCACCGCCAGCCGGTCGGCCAGCGGGTTGAGCGGACGATCCGCGCCTTTCTGCAGCCGCCTCGCCGAGCGGTCGGAGTTGAGCGCAACCAGGAGCCCGGCGCCGAGCGCGCGCGCGCGCGCCAGATAAGTCACGTGGCCGCGGTGCAGGAGGTCGAATACGCCGTTGGTGAAGACCAGCGGCCGCGCGAGCGCGCCAATCCATCGCTCCAGCGCCGCCGGGTCGTGGATCTTGCGCTCGAACCCGGGCGGATTCACATCCCGGATCTTTGGCTTTCGGGCCTCACCGGCTGCGACGGCGGCGGCTTGCACAGCTCGTCGGTGCTCTTGCAGTAGTCGAACACCTTGACCACTTTGCGCACGCCGCTGGTGGTGCGCGCGAGCTCGGTGGCCGCCTCGGCCTCGGCTTCGGTCACCAGGCCGAGCAGGTACACCACGCCGGCCTCGGTGACCACCTTCACGTGCAGCGGGCTGAACTCCTTGACGTTCAGGAAGCGGCCGCGCACCTTGGCGGTGAGCGTGGTGTCGTTCGCGCGCGATCCGGCCGAGGACAATCCCGAGACCTGGACCTCGTTGGCCACCGTACGCACATTCGGCACCGCGGCGGCGATCTTGCCGATCTCCTCGCGCGTCGCCTCGTCCCAGGCCTCGCCGGTGAGCAGCACCATGCGATTGAACACCGCCACGTTGACGTGCGCCTGCTCGGGGAAGCGGTCGGCGATGCGCGTCGCGGTGCGCGACTCGATGCCCTGGTCCTCGATCTGGGTGCCGGTGGTGCGCCGGTCCTCGAGCGAGGTAAAGGCGCCGAGCGCGCCGGCGCCGATGATGGCCGGGCAGCCGGGCAGGAGCGCGATGGCGGCCAGCAGCGCCGCTAGCGCGGGAAGAGCAGCGTATCGATTCCGTCGCATAGGCAATGGATGCAAAGCAGGTGGACTTCCTGGATTCGGGCGGTGGTCTTGTGCGGCACGCATAGATGCACGTCGTCTTCTCGCATCAGCGCGGCCATCTTGCCGCCGCCGTTTCCGGTCAGCGCAACCACGCGGATGCCGAGCTCGTGCGCGGCGTGCACCGCGTCGATGACGTTGGCCGAGTTGCCGCTGGTGGAAATGGCGAGCAGCGCATCGCCGCGCCGGCCGAACGCGCGCAGCGGCTTGGAAAACACCTGCTGGTAGGAGTAGTCGTTGGCGATCGAGGTGAGGCCGGAGCTGTCGGTGCTCAGCGCAATGGCGGCGAGCGGCGGGCGTTCGCGCTCGAAGCGGTTGACCAGCTCGGCCGCGAAATGCTGAGCATCGGCCGCCGAACCGCCGTTGCCGCACGACAGCACCTTGCCGCCGGCGCGCAGGGTCTGGACCAGGAGCTCGATGCCGCGCACCAGCGGGGCGGACATCTCCTGCGCGGCGGCAAGTTTCAGCTTGGCGCTTTCGGCGAAATGCGCCGAGATGCGGCTCGCAAGTCCCTCCATGCGCCGATTTTACTCGACGTACACCTCGAAGCGCACACGACGCGCCGGGTTCGGATGCTCGGCGAGCGCGCTGATGCGTGCGCGCAGCGGCGTGCCGCGATCGAGGCCCCACGCCAGCGCGGCGTTCTCGCGCCGCGGCACGTAGCCTAGCTTATGCCCGCGCCACAGCACGACGACGGCATTCGCGTCGTGCGGATTGTCGCGTTCGCGCTCGAGGTCGAGCCGGTCGCCGACCCGCAGCTGGTCCCACAGCTGCGCCCCGGCGTGGTAACGGAAGCCCGCGAGCGGCGAGTGCTGCACCAGAAGGCGGATGCGCTCTTCCGCCCGCAGGGCCCCCACCGCCACAAGAAACAGCGCGGCTATTCGCCAAAGGCGTCGCGGATCCATTGCACGCGGGCAGTGACGCCGTCGACCAAAAAGACGTCGAAACGGCATAGCGTTTCGGGCCGGCGGGAGAGGTATAAACGCGCCGCGGCGAGCAGCCGCGAGCGCTTCGCCGCGGTCACGCTTTCGCCGGCGCCGCCGAAGCCGGGGCCGGTGCGCATGCGCACCTCGGCGAATACGAGCATGCCGCGCTCCTCGGCGATCAGGTCGATCTCGCCCAGGCGGCAGCGCCAGTTGCGCTCGACCAGCACCAGCCCGGCCGCGCGCAACAGGCCCGCGCAGAGATCCTCGGCTCGCGCACCTTCGGCGTTCATGGCAGGCTTAACGGCAACGGAGGTGGCGAGGTTGACTCCCGGAGTCCTGTATGTCGTGGCAACCCCCATCGGCAACCTCGCCGACTCGAGTCCGCGCGCCCTCGAGACCCTGCGCGGCGCCGACCTGGTCGCCTGCGAGGACACGCGCACCACGCGTACCCTTCTCGCGCGCCACGGCATCACGACGCGCACCGTCGCCCTGCACGAGCACAACGAGCGCCGCGCCGCCGCCGGCCTGGTCGAGGCGCTGCGCGAAGGAAAGAGCATCGCGCTGGTCAGCGACGCGGGTACGCCGGCGCTGTCGGATCCCGGCGCCTGGCTGGTGCGCGAGGCGCACCGCGCCGCCATCCGCGTGAGCCCGCTGCCCGGTCCGAGCGCGGCGGCGGCCGCGGTCTCGGTCGCCGGGTTCGCCGCGCCGCGCTTCCTCTTCGCCGGGTTCCTGCCCGCCACGCGAAGCGCGCGCCGCAAGGCGCTGGAAGCGCTCGAGGTGCCCTGGCCGGTGGTGCTCTACGAGGCGCCACACCGCATCGCCGACACATTGGCGGACCTCGCCGAGCGTTTCGGCCCGCTGCGCGAGCTGGCGATCTGCCGCGAGCTCACGAAGAAGTTCGAGGAAGTGGCGCGCCTGCCCCTCGGCGAGGCCGCGGCCTGGCTGTCGGCGCGGGCCGAGCGCAGCCAGGGCGAATTCGTGCTGGTGCTGGAGCCCGGCGCCGAGCAGCCGCGGGGCAGCAGCCTCGATGCGGACGCCGTGCTCGAGCTCCTCCTGGAGGCGCTGGCCCCGAGCGAGGCGGCGAAACTGGCGGCGCGCATCACCGGTGCCTCGAAGAACGAGCTGTATCGCAAGGCAATCAAGAGCGCAAAGTAGAATCGGCTCCGATGGACCGGATCAGCCTGCGGCGTCCCGACGACTGGCATCTGCACCTGCGCGATGGCGCGGCGCTCGCCTCCACGGTCGCCGACGCGGCGCGCTGCTTCGCGCGCGCCATCGTCATGCCGAACCTGAAGCCCGCGGTGCGCACCACCGCGCAGGCGCTCGATTACCGCGAGCGCATCCTCGGCGCGGTTCCCGAAGGCGGCGGCGAGGCGTCTTCCTTTGACCCGCTGATGACGCTTTACCTGACCGACGACACGCCGCCGGAGGAAATCGCGCGTGCCAAGCTCTCCGGGCGGGTGTTCGGCGTGAAGCTCTATCCGGCCGGCGCCACCACCAATTCGCAGGACGGCGTATCGCGCCTGTCGCGCTGCTTCCACGCGCTGGAGAAGATGGAGGAGCTCGGCCTGCCGCTGCTGGTGCACGGCGAGACTACCGACCCGGCGATCGACGTGTTCGACCGCGAGCAGGTGTTCATCGAGGAGGTGCTCGGCCCCACGCTCGAGCGCTTCTCGCGGCTGAAGGTGGTGCTCGAGCACATCACCACGCGCGAGGCCGCGCAGTTCGTCGAGGTCACCGGGCCGAACGTCGCCGCCACCATCACCGCGCACCATCTGCTCCTCAACCGCAACGCGCTGTTCATCGGCGGCATCCGCCCGCATCACTACTGCCTGCCGCTGCTCAAGCGTGAAACCCACCGCGAGGCGCTGGTCGAGGCCGCCATCTCCGGCAACCCGAAGTTCTTCCTCGGCACCGACAGCGCGCCGCATGCGCGCAGCACCAAGGAGGCGGCCTGCGGCTGCGCGGGCATTTATACCGCGCACGCGGCGATCGAGCTCTACGCCGCGGCCTTCGAGGAGGCCGGCGCGCTCGACAAGCTCGAGGGCTTCGCCAGCCAGTTCGGCGCCGAGTTCTACGGCCTGCCTCTCAACCGCAGCAACATCACCCTGGTGCGCGAGGAATGGCGCGTAGCCGAGCGCCTGCGCTTCGGCGATGACGAGCTGGTGCCGCTGCGCGCCGGGGAAACGATTCCCTGGAAGCTGGTCTAGCGCATCCGGTGTTCGACGCGGTGCGGCCCTGGCTTGGCGGCGAGCGCTCGCTGGAGCGCCTCAATGCAGCAGCGCAATCCATTGCCCTCAAAACCGAAAATGGCAATGCCATCCGCTTCGTGCCGCCCGCTGCGAAAGACGCGTACTACGAGGTGAAGGTGTTCCGCACCGGCGAGGTCGAGACGCGGCCGGACAACCTGCACGATTTTTTCAACGCCCTCGCCTGGCTTGCCTTCCCGCGCGCCAAAGCGCGGCTCAATGCGCTGCATGCTGCCGAGATCCCGCGCGAGGGCGGCCGGCGCGGCCGGCTGCGCGACCTGCTGACGATTTTCGACGAGGGCGGTGCCATCGTGCAGTGCGACCAGCCCGACCTGCTTTCGCTTCTGCAGGCGATGCAATGGAAAGAGCTGTTCTGGAACCAGCGCGAGCGCGTGCGCCTGGAAATGCGCATCGTCGTCTTCGGCCACGCGGTGATGGAGCAGGCGCTCAAGCCCTGGCCGGGGATCACCTGCAAGGCGATCGTGGTGCCGGCCGCTGCGCAGCCGGATGCCGAGGTGTGCGCGTGGCTCGGCGCGCTGCAGCCCGGGGCTTCGCCGCGCGACCTCGCGCCGCTGCCGATCTTCGGGTTTCCAGGCTGGCTTGCGCAGGACGAGGCGTTCTACGGCGACACGCGCTATTTCCGCCCCCTGCGGCCGAACAGCTAGGGAAAGACGTAGCGCATCGCCTCGCCGCGAGGCACTGCCTCCGGATGGCGCGACATCACCAGATCGGTGATTTCGCCGACACGGCGAAACGGCACGTCGACCATCATCAATACGCGCCCGGCCTCCAGATCGGCATGGAATTGCTTGAGCCGCGAGTTCGGTACCGCGGCCCCCACCATGCTTGCCACCCAGGCCCCCAGCGGTGCGCCCACCAGCATGCCGATTAACACGGCGACTAGTTGCGGGCTCATGCCTTCCGGCGGATAGGCAACCACCAGTGCGCCGACCAGCGCGCCGATGACGGCGCCAAGCGCGAGCCCGACCGCGGCGCCATGGATCATGTCGGTCTTGTCGAGATAGCCCGCCTCGTGAAGGGGCTCGAGCGCGGTGCCGCGCCTCGCGAGGAAGCGCATGTGGCGATCGTCGACGCGGGCAAGAAGCAGGTCGTCCGCAGTGCGCTTCGCGCTCTCGACATCCGGCAGTAAGAAGTACAGGCGTCTGCGCATGATCGCCTCCTTTCCTAGCCTGCTCTTAGACTGTGCCTTTGGCGGTAAAATTGCAATGGGAGTCGGCCAGGCAGCCGCTGTACGCAAGTGCAGAGGAAAGTCCGGGCTCCGCAGAGCAGGATGCAGGGTAACCCCCTGGCACGGCGACGTGACGAAGAGGGCCACAGAGACGAGTCCCGGCTGCAAGGTCGGGGGTGAAACGAGGCAACCTCCATCCGGAGCAACACCAAA
>DATFDV010000111.1:0-6014 GCA_035251855.1 Burkholderiales bacterium
TTCTTCCGCTTCCACCGGCGAGACGATGCCCTCGTCCATCAGGATCGGCAGCGCGCCGTGGCGCTTCAGCGCCTGGTAGTCGCGCAGGCGATTCGGCGGCAGCGGCGATTCCAGCGCCTTGAAGCCGGCATCGGCGAGCACGCCGGCCATGCGCTTCGCGGTGGCAAGGTCGTAGCTGGTGTTGGCGTCCGCCCAGTGGAAGCCCTGCGGCGCGAACTCGCGCACGGCGCGCACCAGGCTGCGGTCGTAGTCCGGCGTCTGCGGCGCGCCGATCTTGACGTTGTAGCTGGTGTAGCCGGCGCCGCGGCCGAGCTCGAGCTGCTCATGGGCTTTGTCCAGACTGGTGGCGTTGATGGTCCAGCTCAGTTTGATTTGAGAGATGGACGACTTGCCCAGAAGCTGGTGAACCGCTTTCCCGGCCTGCTTGCCCCAGAGGTCGTAGCACGCAAGGTCGATGGCGGCTTTCGCGAGCGGCTGGCCCACCGAGAACGAAGGCCTGATGGCGCGTTCCATGCGCGCGTGCACCTCGGCGAGGTCGGAAGGCTCGGCGCCCAGCACCGCGGGCGCGAGGTAGCGCGCGAGCGTCGACTCGACGCTCTCCACGGTCTCGTAAGTCCAGGTCTCGACCGGCACCGCTTGCCCCCAGCCCTGCACGCCGGCGGAATCGGTGAGGCGCACGACCACCGACGGACGCACGCCGGCGCGGAAGAACTTGAACTCGCCCGCCAAGGGGTAATCGAGCCGGCCGGATTCCACGCGCGCGATCGCTGCCATCGTTCTTCACTTTACGGTTAACACGAAGGGCGGCGCAAGGCGTTGCCATTCAGTGAATTACAATTCGCGCGATGCCGCGAATCCAGACTACCGTCGTCGGCTCCTACCCGCTGCCCGACTGGCTCGCCGCCGCGCCCTCGGAGCAGGCGCTCGCCGATGCGATGCGCGTGGTCATCGATACGCAGGAACAGGCGGGCATCGACCTGGTGTGCGACGGCGAGCTGTACCGCTTCGACGTCAACCATCCGCAGACCAACGGCATGATCGAGTATTTCGTGCGGCCGCTGGCCGGCGTGCGCCCGGACATCGGCTTCTCGGAATGGATCGACTATTCCAAGGGCGAGGCGACGCGCTTCCGCGCCAAGCCGCCGGGCGTGGTGGAGGGGCCGATCGGCGCGGGCTCGCTCAACCTGCCGGTCGCCTGTGCGCGCGGCCGCTCGCTCGCCACCCGGCCATTCAAGTTCACGCTGACCGGGCCGCACATGCTGGCGAAGATGCTGCACGACCGGCACTATCGCGACCCGGAGAAGCTGGCGCACGCCATCGCCGACGTGCTCGCCGAGCAGGTGAAGCGCCTGGACGCTGATGTGGTGCAGGTCGACGAAGCCAACCTTCCCGGGCACCCGGACGAGTGGAAATGGGCGGCGGCGACGATCAACAAAGTCCTTCGTTCCGTTCCCAAAAAGGCGAAGGGCGCGGTGCATCTGTGCTTCGGCAACTACGGCGGGCAGTCGATCCAGAAAGGCACTTGGGGGAAGCTGATGGACTACCTCAACGCCCTCGAGGTCGACCATATCGTCATGGAGACGGCGCACCGCCCGCCGGAGGAGCTCGCGGTGTTCAAGGAGCTGCGCCGCGAGATCGGCTTCGGCATGGGCGTGGTGGACATCAAGCGCACCGAGGTCGAGAGCGCCGAGGAGATCGCCCGGGCGATCGAGCGGGCCGACAAAGTCCTTGGCAGCGGGAAAATCCGCTACATCCACCCGGATTGCGGCTTCTGGATGCTGAAGCGCAACATGGCCGACGGCAAGATCCGCGCGCTGGTCGCGGGCCGCGACCTCTACGAGGGGCGTTCTTCCAAGGCCTCCAGGACGCCGCGCAAATAGCCGATGGCGCGCGCCGCCGCGCTCGGGCCGTCCGGCACGTAGTCGAACGGTTCCACCGCGACGTCTCCAGAATATTTGTTTCTCTTCAAAGCAGCGAAAAGCGGGGCGAACCGTTGCTCCCCCTGCCCCGGCCCGCGCCGGTTGCGGTCGTTGACCTGAACGTGGGCGATCACGCCCTTCGGCATCCAGCGCTCGATCAGCGCGCCGAGCGGCTCCTTTTCCATGCGGCCCGCCGCGCTGCAATCCAGCATGGTTCTCACCGAAGAGGAATTGATCTGGCTGACCATCTGGACGGCTTCTTCGAGCGTGTTGATGAGCGGCGTGGATTCGGCGGCGAGCGCCTCGATGCAGTAGACGACACCGGCCTTCTGCGCGCGCTCGGCGACCGCGGCGAAGCTCTCCTGCGCCCGTGCCATCGCCGCCGCCCGCGTCTCGCCCGCCTCCAGGCGCCGCTGCTGCGGCGAGCCGTGCACCAGGTATTTACCGCCGAGCTCGGCGCACAGGTCGATGAGCGCCAGCATCACGTCGATGGTTCTTTTTCTTGTTTCTTGATCCTTACTGCTGATCGAAAGGGCGGCGGGCTTGACCAGCAGCCAGTGCAGTCCCGTCACCGCGATGCCCGCATCTTCGGCCGCCGCGCGTGCCGCGGCGATGCGCGCCGCGCCCATGCGGTGCGGCTCTTCCGACAGCGTATAAGGCGCGATCTCGAGGCCGTCGTAGCCGAGCTTCGCGGCGTACTGGCACTGCGCCGGAAACGGCATCGGCGCAATCACCTCGTTGCAGAGCGCGATGCGCATATGAATTCGGGGACGGAGCCCTAACTCCGAAAGCTGCGCCAGCCGTGGAGTTAGGGCTCCGTCCCCGAATTAGTTAGGGCTCCGTCCCCGAATTCAGTGCGTGGCCCCAGCTCTTGTGCCAGTCGTTGCCGAGAAAGTCGGTCTCGCGGCCGTCGCGCCCGAAGAACTTGTTCGGGATCTGGAACATCGCGAGGAAGGTGCCGCCCTGCGGCCCGGCCCACGCTTCGTGGCGGCTGCCGGCGGGGCGCCAGACGAACTGCCCGGGCTTGCAGATGCCTTCGCCGCAGTGCAGCTCGCCTTCCAGGACGTAGGTCTGCTCGATCTTCACGTGCTCGTGCTCGGGCAGGCGCGTTCCTGGCGCCATGCGCATCAGCGCGGTGATCAGGCCGCTCGCCTTGTCGAACAGCAGCGTCTTCTGCTCGATGCCCGGATAGGCGGTCTTCTCCCAGGGCAGGCTCTCGACATCGATGAACCTGGAGGCAAGCTCGGCTCGGACGTTCATGGTTTGCGATGCTCCCCGACTTTGACGATTTTCATGGTGTTGGTGCCGCCGGCCTTGCCGATCGGCTCGCCGATGGTGAGCACGATCAGGTCGCCGTCCTTGACCACCTTGTTGTCGACCAGCGCGCGCTCGGCCTCCTGCAGCAGCTCCTCGCGGTCGTGGCCGACGTACTTCACCATCAGTGGAAACACGTCGCGGAACAGCGCGCAGCGGTAGCGCGTCTGCGTCTGCGAGGTGAGCGCATAAATGGGCACGCCGCAGTTGAGCCGGCTCATCCAAAGCGCGGTCGAGCCCGACTCGGTGAGCGAAGCGATGCATTTCACCTTGAGGTGGAACGCCGTGAACAGGGCCGCCATCGCGATCGACTGGTCGACGCGGGTGAACACGCGGTTCAGGAAGTCCTGCTCCAGATTCAGCGGCTGCGTCTGCTCGGCCTCGACGCAGATGCGCGCCATCGCCTCGATGGTCTCGACCGGGTAACGTCCGCTCGCGCTTTCGGCCGAGAGCATCACCGCGTCAGTGCCGTCGAGCACCGCGTTGGCGACGTCGGACACCTCGGCGCGCGTCGGCACCGGGCTCGAGATCATCGACTCCATCATCTGGGTGGCGGTGATGGTGAGCTTGTTCTCCTGGCGCGCGAGGCGAATCATTTTCTTCTGCAGCGCGGGCACCGAGGCGTCGCCCACTTCCACCGCCAGGTCGCCGCGCGCCACCATGATGCCGTCCGAGCCGCGCATGATGTCGAGCAGCGCGGCCTCGCCCACCGCCTCGGCGCGCTCGATCTTCGCGATCAGGAACGCCTTGCCGCCGGCCGCGCGCATCAGCTCGCGCGCCATGTACATGTCGGCGCCGCTCTTCGGGAACGACACCGCCAGATAGTCGGCCTGGATCTTCACCGCCGTGCGGATGTCCTCCATGTCCTTGGAAGTGAGCGCCGGCGCGGTCAGCCCGCCGCCCTGGCGGTTGATGCCCTTGTTGTTGGAAAGCACGCCGCCGTGGCGCACCACGGTGTGCACCTCGTCGCCGCGCACCGCGGTGACGTCGAGCACCACCTTGCCGTCATCCAGCAGCAGCACCGCGCCCGGCCCGACGTCGCGCGGCAGCTCCTTGTAGTCCAGGCCGGCGCGGCCGATGTCGCCCATCTCGATGCCGGCGTCGAGGATGAAGCGCCCGCCGGTCTCCAGGGTGACCTTGCCTTCCTTGAACTTGCCGACGCGGATCTTCGGCCCCTGCAGGTCGCACAGGATGGCGACCGTGCGGCCGACCTTGGAGGAGATCTCCTTGACCATCGCGGCGCGCTTGAGGTGGTCGTCGGCCGTGCCGTGCGAGAAGTTGAGCCGCACCACGTCGACCCCGGCGCGGATCATGCGCTCGAGCACGGCCGGCTCGCTGGAGGCGGGCCCGAGGGTGGCGACGATTTTTGTACTGCGCAACATGAAGGACGTCCTTTGGAGTTTAACTGATCCAGCCTCGTTCGATGACCGCTTCACCGCGCGCGCCGCGCGTCTCGAAAGCAATCGCCTGGCCCACCCGGGATGCATGCACCGTGAGCGTGCTCGGCATCGTCACCATGCCGGCGAACCGGCAGCGAATGCGCTTCACCTGTTTCAACCCGAATGAATCCAGCACCCTTGAAACCGAAAGCGCCAGGGTCGCCGTGCCGTGCAAGATGATGTCGGGCAGGCCCGCCGCGCGCGCGTACGCCACGTCGGTATGGATCGGATTCCAAATGCGCGCGCACTCGGTGTAGACGTGCGCGGCGGTGGCGCTGATGGCGATCTCCCCGACCGGATTCAGCTTCTGCTCATGCCGCGGCGGGTCCTCCGTCGGCGCAAGCGCGCGGTCACCGCCGTCGAGCTTCACGTCGCGATAGAGCGCGCTGAAGTCGGTCGTGCTGACCAGCTCCTCCTTTTCATCCCTGGTGATGAAGCGGTAGACCACCAGCATGCCCGGCTTGCGTTGCAGGGCCGCCACCACCGTGCCGGTGATGAAGAGCTTCTCTTCGCGCGGGACGCGGTGAATGGTGAGGTCGTGCTGGGCGTGGACCAGCCGCGCGTCGATCGGCACCAGGCCGGCGCGCTCGCGCAGCTGGCGCGTGGCCGGCCATTCGTAGCAGACCGGGAAAAGCGGATGCGGGAACTCGCGCTCGCCCAGGCCTGCGCTGTAGGCCATCAGCCAGCGGGCGTCGACCTGCTGCTCGGCGGGCCCGACTTCCCGCCCGACGATTGCGGCGGAAATCTTCATCCCTTCGTTCAAGCGGCGATATGCACGACGAGCTCGCGGCGCGAGCCGCGGCGCCGGTGCTCCCACAGGTAGATTCCCTGCCAGGTCCCCAGCGCCAGCTTTCCGTCGGCGATCGGCACGGAAAGCGAGGTCGCCGTCAGCGCAGCCTTGAGGTGCGAAGGCATGTCGTCCGGGCCTTCGGCGTCGTGGCTGTAGAACGGATCGCCTTCGGGCACCAGCCGATTCAGCCAGCGCTCGAGATCGCGCTTCGCGGTGGGGTCGGCGTTCTCCTGGATCACCAGGCTGGCCGAGGTATGGCGCAGAAACAGGGTGCACAAGCCCTCATGGACTGCCGCCATTTCCACGAGTGAAACCACTTGCGAGGTGATTTCGTGCAGGCCCTGGCCCGGCGTCTCGACGCTGACCTGCCTAATCATTCGCCCGGGCTTCGAGCGCAGCGACCGCCGGGAGCTTCTTTCCTTCAAGGAACTCCAGGAAGGCGCCGCCGGCGGTCGAGATATAGCCGATGCGCTTGTCGATCTTGAACTTGTGGATCGCGGCCACGGTGTCGCCGCCGCCGGCGATGGAGAACCCCTTGGAGCTGGCGATGGC
>DATFDV010000112.1:0-5139 GCA_035251855.1 Burkholderiales bacterium
CACTCGTTCCGATCGGTCGAGGATCCGGCCAAGCCGAAGTTCTACTGCCTGTCCATGTTTCCCTACCCGTCCGGGAAGCTGCACATGGGGCATGTGCGCAACTACACCATCGGCGACGTGCTCACGCGCTACCACCGCATGCGGGGCTTCAACGTGCTGCAGCCGATGGGCTGGGACGCCTTCGGCCTGCCGGCGGAGAACGCGGCGATGGCGAACCGCGTGCCGCCGGCGAAGTGGACCTACGACAACATCGCCTACATGAAGGGGCAGCTGCAGAGCCTCGGCTTCGCGCTCGACTGGACGCGCGAGCTCGCCACCTGCCGGCCCGATTACTACCAGTGGAACCAGTGGCTGTTCACGCGCCTGTTCAAGAAGGGTCTCGCCTATAAGAAGACCGGCGTGGTGAACTGGGACCCGGTCGACCAGACCGTGCTCGCCAACGAGCAGGTGATCGAGGGCCGCGGCTGGCGCACCGGCGCGCTGGTGGAGAAGCGCGAGATCCCGATGTACTTCCTGCGCATCACCGCCTACGCCGAGGAGCTGCTCGCCGCGCTCGACGGCTTGCCCGGCTGGCCCGAGCAGGTGAAGCTGATGCAGAAGAACTGGATCGGCCGCTCCGAAGGCGTGCGCATCGGTTTTCCGTACCAACTGGAGAACGAAGAGCGGGTGCTCTGGGTATTCACCACGCGCGCCGACACGTTGATGGGTGCGACGTTCATGGCGGTGGCCGCGGAACACCCGATCGCAGTTTTTGCTGCCAAAAGAGACAAAAACATTGCCGCGTTCGTCGACGAATGCAAACGCGGCCCGGCGATGGAGGCGGAGCTCGCGCAGATCGAGAAGAAGGGCATGCCGACCGGGATGTTCGTGAACCATCCGCTGTCGGGGGAAAAGCTGCCGGTGTGGGTCGGCAATTACGTGCTGATGGGCTACGGCGAGGGCGCCGTGATGGGCGTGCCTGCGCACGACGAACGCGACTTCGCGTTCGCGCTCAAGTACCGGCTGCCGATCAAGCCGGTGATCCGTCACCCGCTCGGCGAGCGGACCGATCCGCCGTGGAAGCCCGAGTACGCGGAATACGGTGCTTGCATCAACTCCGGTCCCTACGATGGTTTGGATTATGAAAAGGCCGTTAACGCCATCGCCGCCGACCTGTCCAGGAAGAAGCTGGGCGAGAAGCAGGTGCAATGGCGCCTGCGCGACTGGGGCATCTCGCGCCAGCGCTACTGGGGCACGCCGATCCCGATCGTGCATTGCGCGGCGTGCGGCGACGTGGCGGTGCCCGACGAGCAGCTGCCGGTGCGGCTTCCCGAGGACGTGGTGCCCGACGGCACCGGCAACCCGCTCAACAAGCTGGCGTCGTTCACCGACACCAAATGCCCGGCGTGCGGCAAGCCGGCGAAGCGTGAGACCGACACCATGGACACCTTCGTCGACTCGTCCTGGTACTTCGCGCGCTTTTGCTCGCCCGGCCAAAGCAACGCGATGGCCGACGAGCGCGCCAACTACTGGATGCCGGTCGACCAGTACATCGGCGGCATCGAGCACGCGATCCTGCACCTGCTGTACTCGCGCTTCTTCCAGCGCGTGATGCGCGACGAGACCGGCCTCATGCAGAAGGTCGCCGAGCCCTTCACCAACCTGCTCACCCAGGGGATGGTGCTCGCCGAGTCCTACTACACCGACGCCGGCGGCCGGCGCGAATGGATCAATCCCGCGAACGTCGAGGTGGTGCGCGATGCCAAGGGAAACATCGCTTCGGCAAAAACGAAAGATGGAAGAGCGGTGATTTACGACGGCATCGGCACCATGTCGAAGTCGAAGAACAACGGCGTCGATCCGCAGGCGCTGATCGACCAGTACGGCGCCGACACCGCGCGCTTCTACATCATCTTCGCCTCGCCGCCCACCAACACGCTGGAATGGAGCGACGAGAGCGTGGAGGGCTCCTACCGCTTCCTCAAGCGCGTATGGACTTTTGCGCTCAGGTTCTCGAAAGCGGCCAAGAGCAGGGACCTCGACCGCAAAGCCAGGTTCCGCATCCATGCGGAGCTGCGGCAGGCGAACTACGATATCCAGAAGCACCAGTTCAATACCGTCGCCTCCGCGTGCATGAAGATTCTCAACGCGCTGGAAGATCTTCCCGAATGGAACGCCACCACCGAGGAAGGCTTGTCGATCCTCCTGCGGCTGCTCTCGCCGATCACGCCGCACGTCGCGCACCATCTGTGGCGCGAGCTCAGGTTCGGCGAAGACATCATGAAGGCGCCCTGGCCCGAGCCGGATCCGGTAGCCCTCGAGCAGGACGAGGTCGAGCTGGTGGTGCAGGTGAACGGCAAGCTGCGCGGCTCGATCGTGGTGCCGAAGCAGGCCGACAAGGCCACTATCGAGACGCTGGCGCTGTCGAATGCCAACGTGCAGCGCTTCGTCGCCGGGCAGCACGTGAAGAAGGTGGTAGTGGTGCCCGGACGATTGGTGAACCTTGTCGTCTAGGCGGGGCGTCCTCGCCCTGCTGCTGGCCAGCGTCGCCGGCTGCGGCTTTCGCATCCGTGGCACCGCCGAGGTCCCGTTCGAGACGCTGTATCTGCCGGGCGCCAGCAGCGGCATCGCGCTGGATCTGAAGCGCTACATCCAGGCCGGCACCAACGCGCGCGTGGTCGACGACCCGGCAAAGGCCGACGCGATCATGCAGTTCACGGAAGAAGCGCGGCAGAAGGAAGTGCTCTCGCTCACCGGCACCGGCAAGGTGCGCGAGTTCCAGCTGCGCTACCGGGTCGGCTTCCGCGTGCACGACAACAAGGGCACCGACTTCGTGCCGCACAGCGTGATCCAGCTCACGCGCGACGTGACCTTCAACGACACCGAGATCCTCGCCAAGGAGCAGGAGGAGCAGATCCTGTTCCGCGACATGCAGACCGACATGGTGCAGCAGATCCTGCGCCGCCTGGCGGCGGCGAAGCGCCAGCCGAAACCTGCCGCCCAGTAACCGATGAGATTGCCCTCCGAGCAGCTGGCGGCGCACCTCGCGAAGAAGCTCGCGCCGGTCTACGCCATCCACGGCGACGAAGCGCTGCTGGTCCTCGAAGCCGCCGATGCGGTGCGCGCCTGCGCCCGCCGCCAGGGATTCGACGAGCGCGAGGTCTACGAAGCGGGGCGCTCGTTCGACTGGAGCGAGCTCGCCCACGCCGGCGCCAGCCTTTCGCTCTTCGGCGGCAAGAAGATCGTCGAGCTGCGGCTTCCCAGCGGCAAGCCGAGCGCGCCGGCGGCCGAGGCGATCGTGGCGTGGTGCGAGCGCCCGAGCCCCGAGGCGCTGCTGCTCGTCACGATGCCGCGCCCGGAAGGCGGCGGCTGGTGGGACGCGCCCTGGTTCCTGGCGCTCAACAAGGCTGGGGTGGTCGTCGAAGTGCTGCAGGTGGCGCGCGGCGCGCTGCCCGGCTGGCTGCAGAGACGTCTGGCGCTGCAGAAGCAAAGCGCGCCCGCCGAGGCGCTCGAGTACCTCGCCGATCGGGTGGAAGGCAACCTGCTCGCCGCGCACCAGGAAGTCCAGAAGCTTGCGCTGCTCGCGCCCGAAGGCGAGCTCTCGTTCGATACGGTGCGCGAGGCGGTGGCCGACGTGGCGCGCTTCGATACCAATGCCGCCGCCGAAGCGCTGCTCAAGGGCGACACTGCGCGCTACCTGCGCGTGCTGGAGGGCCTGCGCGGCGAGGGGGAGGCGCCGACGTATCTGCTGTTCACCATCTCGAGCGCGCTGTTCGCGCTCTCGGCGCCGGGCGGCTGGGTGAGCAAGGCGCTGCAGCGCACGCTTGCCTCGGCGCGCGCCTACAGCCCCAAGGCGCTTGCCCGCGCGATCTCGCACGCGGCCACCATCGACCGCGCGATCAAGGGCGTGGGCAAGGGCGAGCAGCCCTGGGAAGAGTTCGCCAAGCTCGGCCTCGAGCTGCATGCCGCCGGCCTGCATCCCGAGACCCGCACCGCCTAGCCATTAGAATGGCTTCCATGCAGTTGAAGGCTTACATGCGGGAGCTTGGCCGCGGCGCACGCGCCGCGGCGCGCGAGCTTGCGCGCGCCGACACCGCGGCGAAAGACCGCGCGCTGGCCCGCATGGCAGCCGAGATCCGCGCGCAGGCGAAGGCGATCCTGGCGGCCAACGCCGCCGACGTGAAGCAGGCGAAGAAAGCCGGCCGCGGCGCCGCTTTCGTCGAGCGCCTCGCCATGAACGCGAAGAGCATCGAGCAGATGGCCGAAGGGGTCGAGCAGGTTGCCGGCCTCGCCGACCCGGTGGGCGCGATCTCGGAGCGGGTGCGCCGGCCGACCGGCATCGAAGTGGCGCGCATGCGCGTGCCGATCGGCGTGATCGGCATCATCTACGAGTCGCGGCCCAACGTGACCGCCGACGCCGCGGCGCTTTGCCTGAAGGCCGGCAATGCCTGCATCCTGCGCGGCGGCTCGGAAGCGCTGGGCTCCAACCATGCCATCGCCGCCTGCGTGCAGGCCGGGCTCGAGTCGGCCGGGCTTCCGCAGGCCGCGGTGCAGCTCGTCGCCACCGCCGATCGCGCGGCGGTGGGCGAGCTCATCACGCTGCGCGAGTACGTCGACATCATCGTGCCGCGCGGCGGCAAGGAGCTGATCGAGCGCCTGGCGCGCGAGTCGCGCATCCCGATGATCAAGCACCTCGACGGCGTATGCCACGTCTACATCGACGACAGCGCCGACCCCGAGATGGCAGTGCGCATCGCCGACAACGCCAAGACCCAGCGCTACGGCACCTGCAACACCATGGAGACGCTGCTGGTGGCCGAGAACATCGCCGACAAGGTCTTGCCGGAGATTGCTTCCATCTACAAGAAGAAAGGCGTGGAGGTGCGCGGCGATGCGCCTTCGCTCAAGTACTTCAAGGGAAAAAGGGTGAAGGAGGAGGACTACTACACCGAATGGCTCGCGCCGGTGGTCTCGGTGCGCGTGGTGAAGGGACTCGACGAGGCGATCGAGCACATCGCGAAGTACGGCTCGCAGCACACCGACGCCATCGTGGCGCAGGACAAGGCGCGCGCCGAGCGCTTCCTGCGCGAAGTCGACTCGAGCTCGGTGATGTGGAACGCCTCGACGCGCTTCGCCGACGGCTACGAGTACGGCCTGGGC
>DATFDV010000113.1:0-20782 GCA_035251855.1 Burkholderiales bacterium
GCTCCGCTGTTCATCGTCGACTCGGGCAACGTCACGCTTGTCGACATCCGCGCCAAGGCCCGCAGGTTGTCCGCACGCAGGGCGGGTCTCGGCATGATCATCGTCGACTACCTCCAGCTGATGCGCTCCGGCAGCAAGACCGACTCGCGCGAGCAGGAGATCAGCGAGATCAGCCGATCGCTCAAGGCGCTCGCCAAGGAGCTCGAGATCCCGGTGATCGCGCTCTCGCAGCTCAACCGCGCCCTCGAGCAGCGACCGAACAAGCGCCCGCAGATGGCGGACCTGCGCGAGTCCGGCGCCATCGAGCAGGACGCCGACGTGATCCTCGCCATCTACCGCGACGAGGTCTACAACCCGGACTCGCCAGACAAGGGCAAGGCCGAGGTGAACATCCTCAAGCAACGTAACGGCCCGATCGGCACGGTGATGCTCACCTTCCTCGGGCAATACACCCGTTTCGAGAACTACATGGATCCGGGAACGTACTGACGCTGCAAGGAAATGGCCGAGCCGACGATCGCGCAACACGGACCCTACGCGGTGGAGCTTGCGCCGGGGGATTACTGGTGGTGCCGCTGCGGCCTTTCGAAGCGCCAGCCGTTCTGCGACGGCTCCCACAAGCCGACCGGCTTCACCCCGGTGAAATTCACCATGAGCGAGGCGCAGAAGATGTGGCTGTGCGGATGCAAGCGCAGCGCCAGCCCGCCGTTTTGCGACGGGTCCCACAAAAAACTTACGACTTCTACTTCTTAGTCGCGCTCCACTTTCCCTCGATGCCCTTCTCGTCGCGGAAGGTGCCTTCCATGCGGCCGGCGGTGACGCGGCCGGCGAAGTCGCGGCGCAGGCCGGCGGGGTCGACGTAGGAGAAGAAGATCGCGCTGCCGCGCAGGCGCGCCTCGCGCAGGCCGGCGTGGATCGGGCCGAGGCTGAGCGAGCCGCTCAGGTGCTGGAACTTCTGCTCGAGCGCCATCTCGGTCTTCTGCCCGCCGAGCTCGAGGTTCCAGGTGCCGACCACGTTGGCCGGCACCAGCCAGAAGTAGGCGCGGCGGCCCTCCATGGTGCTGATCTCGTCGGCTTCCCAGTCCTCCATGCTGAAGGAGTGCGACACCACGCGCGTGCCGGGACGCATCGACAGGATCGTCGGGCGCAGCTTCATGTTGAGGGCCGGCAGGAGATACAGCGTGATCACGGTGGCCGAGCTGAAGTCGGTGGCGAAGATGTCGCCGTGGCGGATGACGGCCTTGCCCTGGCCCGAGCCGGCGACGCCGGCGGCCTGCGCGTTGGCGTTGGCGTGCTTCACCATGTCCGGGTTGTACTCGACGCCGGTCGCGCGCGCGCCGAACTTCTTCGCCGCCATGATCGCGATCTTGCCGTCGCCCGCGCCCAGGTCCCACACCGAGTCGTTGGGCGTCACCTGCGCCATGGTGAGCATGCGCTCGACCACGTCGTCGGGCGTCGGCACCCAGATCACGTCCTTGCCGGACTGGCCGACCTGCGGCTGGAACTGCGCCGCGGCGGGAAGAGTGAATGCGAACAGCACAACTGCGATAAGGCGGACGAAAGGAGTCATTGCGGTTTCCGGGAATAGGGGGGCGACAAAATGTAGCAGAAAGGTATTGTCGCTTGGCGAAACAGCGCGGCGCGCGATTTATTCCTTCTGACCCCCTGTTAAGGGGGTCGTGAGCCGAAGGCGCAGCGGGGGGTTTGGTTTTCGCGAAAGCAAACCCCCCGCTCGCAAAAGCCGCTCGCCTGCCCCCCTTAACAGGGGGGCGAGAAAACGAAAACCCGCCTAAAGAACTTCCGCGGCGTGGTCGGCGAGGCGCGAGCGCTCGCCGCGCGCGAGGGTCACGTGCCCGGCGTGGCCCCAGTCCTTCATGCGGTCGACGACGTAGGTGATGCCCGACGAGCCTTCGGTCAAATAAGGGGTGTCGATCTGGGCGACGTTGCCCAGGCACACCACCTTGGTGCCCGGCCCGGCGCGCGTCACCAGCGTCTTCATCTGCTTGGGCGTCAGGTTCTGCGCCTCGTCGATGATCAGCCACTTGTTGACGAAGGTGCGCCCGCGCATGAAGTTGAGCGACTTGATCTTGATGCGCGATCTGACCAGGTCGCGCGTCGCGGCGCGGCCCCATTCGCCGCCCGACTCATCCGAGGTGTTGAGCACATCGAGGTTGTCCTCGAGGGCGCCCATCCACGGCAGCATCTTCTCCTCCTCGGTGCCGGGCAGGAAGCCGATGTCCTCGCCGATCGGCACCGTGACGCGGGTCATGATGATCTCGGAATAGCGCTTCTCGTCGAGCACCTGGGTGAGGCCGGCGGCGAGGGCGAGCAGCGTCTTGCCGGTGCCGGCCTGGCCGAGCAGGGTGACGAAGTCCACCGCCGGGTTCATCAGCAGGTTGAGGGCGAAGTTCTGCTCGCGGTTGCGCGCGGTGATGCCCCACACCGAGTACTTCGCATGGGTGTAGTCGCGCAGCGTCTCGAGCACCGCCACGCGGTTCGCCGCTTCCTTGACGATCGCGTACACCGGGCGCTCGCCCGACTCGTCGTAGACGAACTCGTTGACGTGCAGCTTCGGCACCAGCGGGCCGCGCACCCGGTAGTAGGTATGGCCGTCCTTCTTCCAGGACTCGAGGTCCTTGCCGTGCGAGTTCCAGAAGTCGCGCGGCAGCGCGCGCACGCCGGTGTAGAGAAGATCGGCGTCCTCGAGCACCTTGTCGTTAAAGTAGTCCTCCGCCGGAAGGCCGAGGGCGCGCGCCTTGATGCGCATGTTGATGTCTTTCGACACCAGCACCACCTCGCGCTGCGGCTCGCGCTCCTGCAGAAATCGCACGACGGCCAGGATCTGGTTGTCGGTCTTGCCGGACGCCAGCGTGACCGGCAGCTCGCCGTTGATCGCCTCGGTCTGCAGGAAGAGACGTCCCTTCGCGGCCTGGCCGTCCTTGGTCTTGATCGGCAGGCCGTGGCGGATGTCGTCGCCGGTGACGATCTCGTCGAGGAAGCGGCTGGCCTGGCGCGCGTTGCGCGACACGTCCGACAGGCCGCGCTTGTGCTGGTCGAGCTCCTCCAGCGTGGCGATCGGCAGGTACAGGTCGTGCTCGTCGAAGCGGAACAGGCTCGTCGGGTCGTGCATGAGGACGTTGGTGTCCAGCACGAACAGCTTCTTCACCTTGGGTTTTCGGGAGCTGCGGGACTGCTTGGTCGTCACGACGGGGTCTGTATCTGCTGCGGCCTGTTCGACATCATAGGGCTTTAACAAAGTTCAATACCTCCTGGACGTGGCCCGGCACTTTCACACCGCGCCATTCGCGCGCCAGCACCCCTTCCTTGTCGACGACGAAGGTGCTGCGCTCGATGCCGCGGACCTTTCTCCCGTACATGTTCTTGAGCTTCATCACGCCGAAGGAGCCGCAGACCGCCTCGTCGGCGTCGGACAGCAGCTCGAACGGAAACTTCATCTTGGCCTTGAAGGCCTCGTGCGATCGGATCGAGTCGCGCGAAATGCCGTAGATCTGGGTGGCGGCCTTGCGGAAGGCGGCGAAGGAATCCCGGAAATCGGAGCCCTGCTGGGTGCAGCCGGGGGTGTTGTCCTTGGGGTAGAAGTAGAGCACCACCTTGCTGCCGCGGGTGCCCGAAAGCTTGAACGTCGTGTTGCCGGTCGAGGGAAGGCTGAAGTCAGCGACCGGCTTGCCGAGCATTTCCAGAGGTTTTAAATCCCCTTCTTAGCAATGCAACGTAACATTTTCATTGAACATGTTTTTTATGGCGGAAGCAAGCGGAATGTAGAAGCCTGAAACGAAACGCCTTTCCGCGCTGTCAGAGGATTTCTGGATCAGAAGACCTCCTCTCCGCAGCGCATGCTCGAGCTCCTCGAGGCGCTGCTGCGCCTGCCGGCGGGGGACCTGCGCACCACGCTGTCGCACGTCGGCGACCTGGTCGCCGCGGCGACCGGCGCCGACAAGATCGACGCCTTCCTCTACGACGCGGCGCGCGACTCGCTGGTGGCGGTGGGCACCAGCACGCAGCCGCTGTCGGCGCTGCAGAGGCAGCACGGGCTCGACGTGCTGCAGATCGCCAACGGCGGCCGCGTGGTGCATGTGTTCAAGACCGGCCAGACCTTCGTCACCGGCCAGCTCGACAAGGACATGGAAGAGCTGCCCGGCATCCGCGAGACGCTCGGCATCCGCTCCAAGCTCGGCGTGCCGCTCGACATCGGCGGCAAGCGCCGCGGCATGATGATGATCGCCTCGCTCAAGCCGGACTTCTTCACCGCCGAGGACGTGCGCTTCGCCGAGGCGGCCGGCCACTGGGCGGGAATCGTCGCCCACCGCGCCGAGCTCTCCGAGCAGATCGGGCGCAATGCGGTGGCGCAGGCGCGGCGCGAGGCGGCCGAGGAGCTGGTGACGGTGGTGGCCCACGACCTGCGCAACTTCCTTTCGCCGCTTTCGCTGCGCCTGGAGGTCATCCGCCATCGCGCCGAGGGCGAGCAGCGCGCCGAGGACCTGCGCGACGCGCAAGCCGCCTCGCGCACCATCGGCCGGCTCGGCCAGCTGATCAACGATCTGCTCGACGTGACGCGCATCGACCAGGGCGTGTTCCACCTGCAGCCGCAGCTCGTCGACCTGGGCGCGCTCACCGCCGAGATTGCCGCGACGCTGGAGAGCCCGCAGCACCCGATCCTGACGCGGGTGCAGGACGGCGGCCGCATCCTGGTGGCCGCCGACCCGGCGCGGCTGCGGCAGTGCCTGGAGAACCTGATCGCCAATGCCGTGCAGCAGTCGCCCAAGGGCGCCGCGGTCAGCATCTTCGTCAAGCTGCGCAAGGCCGAGCGCGACAACGACACGGTGCTGGTCGAGATCGTCGACGAGGGGCCGGGCATTCCCCAGGAGATGCTGCCGCGCCTTTTCGACCGCTACGTCACCGGCGAGGGCCGCAGCGGCGGCCTGGGCCTGGGGCTCTACCTCGCGAAGCGCGTCGCCGCCGTGCACGGTGGCGACCTGACGGTGGAGTCGCCGCCCGGCAAGGGCGCGCGCTTCATCCTCAGCCTCCCTGTTGCGCCAGAAAGCGCCTGAGCTCCGCGAGAACTTTCTTAGCTTAGGGCGAAGGCCGCGCGACACGTTACCCGCGGCTATTACGGCTGCTGGTAGAAGGCGTCGTAAGTCATCCGCATCTTCGTTGGTCGTCAACGCAGGCGGGCAACCCTCGTTACTTCAGGCTATGCCGAACCTCTTCATCCTCGCGGGTCCCAACGGTGCTGGCAAGTCCACCTCAGCGCCTCGGGTCCTGAGCGGTGCGCGACGCGTGGACGAGTTTGTCAACGCCGACGTGATTGCGAAGGAAGAGGGTGTCTCGGAGATAGAAGCGGGAAGACGCACGCTTGAGCGCCTGGGCCAGCTAGCCCAAGCACGGCGCGACATGGCATTCGAGACGACGCTGGCTAGCCGCACGCTGCTACCTCGCATCCAAGCAATGCAGGCAGCTGGGTATCAATGTGACCTGACCTTCTGCTGGCTGCCGAACGCGAACATGGCGGTCATGCGCGTCGCGAAAAGGGTGGCCGCCGGTGGCCACTCGATCCCTGAGGACGTAATACGGCGCCGGTATGAGCGAGGGCTCGAGAACTTATTCAGCCATTACTTGGGTATTGTTGACTCGTGGCGCATCGTTGATAACACGGCACCGCCCCCCGGCAGACTCATCGCGTGGCGGGACTCTGGCGCCGGGTTGCAGATCGCAGACGCCGGGATCTGGACTAAACTTGTCATCAGCTATATGAAGCCGCGCGCCGAAGAACCGGTAGCACTGGATAGCACTGCGGAGAAGCCGTCGTGGACCTCGCACGACATCATGGACGCTATCAATGTCGCGGTGACCGAGGCGCTGCGGCGTCATAAGGCGCGCGGCGAATCCATAGTGGTCTGGCGCGACGGCAAGATCGTCACGCTCACGGCCGACGAGATCGACGTCTAGGGGTTCTGCCTAAAGAACCGCCGCAGCTCGAGAAGCAATTCCTTAGGTTTCTCCTCCGGGATGAAGTGGCCGCACTGCAGCGCGCGGCCGCGCACGTCGCTGGCCACCTCGCGCCAGTCGGCGAGGCAGTCGAAGAGCGCCGCGATCACGCCTTGCCGTCCCCAGAGGGCGAGGAGCGGCATTCGCAATTTCTTATTGAAATCTTTTTTATCGTGTACCAGATCGATGGTTGCGGCCGCGCGGTAGTCTTCGCAGGTCGCGTGGATCGTTCGCGGGTCCTTGAACGCGCGCACGTACTCGGCCACTGCGCGCTTGTCGAAGTGGTTGAGCTTCGAAGGCCCGCGGCCCAGGCGGCTGAGGATGTACCACGGGACATGCCCCTGCAGCAGCTTCTCGGGAAGCGGCGCCTCCTGAATCAGGAAGAACCAGTGGTAATAGGCCTTCGCGAATGCCCGGTTGGTGCTCTGGTACATCTTCAGCGTCGGCGAGATATCGAGCACCGTCAGCGAGCGCACGCGCTTCGGATAGTCGCGCGCCAGACGGTGCGCCACCCGGCCGCCGCGGTCGTGGCCGACGACATGGAAGCCCAGGTAGCCGAGCTCGGCCATCACCTCGGCCATGTCGCGCGCCATCGCGCGCTTGGAATAGTTGGCGTGGCCGGGGACGCCGCGCGGCTTGGACGAGTCGCCGTAGCCGCGCAGGTCGGCACAGATCACCGTGTAATCGCGCGCCAGCTGTGGCGCGACCTTGTGCCACATCGCGTGCGTCTGCGGATAGCCGTGCAGCAGCAGCACCGGGCTGCCGCTTCCGCCGATCACCAGGTTGATGGTGGCGCCGGACGTCCGCACGCGCTTCTGCCGGAAGCCCGGAAAGAGGCTCATGCGAATAAGAGGGCGGCAGCGACTTTGCGTTCCTCCGCCACCAGGATGTTGTAGGTGCGGCAGGCCGCCTGCAGGTCCATCACTTCCAGCCCGATGCCGGCCTGCGCGAGCGCGGCGGTGAGGCGCGGATGCGGAAAGCGCTGGCGGGCCCCGGTACCGAGGAGGACGATTTCGGCATTCAAACCCCGCAGAAATGCGAAGTCGTCCGCGCTCAGTTGATCGAACGTCTTCGCTGGCCATTCCGCGATGCGATCGGGCAGCACCACCAAACTGGATGAGCGCCGCTCGCCGTTGACCAACACGTAGCCTTCGCCGTACCCGGTGATCGTGTTGACGCCGCTCGGGCGGGTGGCGTGGAGTTTCACGCTAGAATTCTACAATGCGTGAGTTTTCAAGGATTAAGCGTCTACCACCTTACGTCTTCAACATCACCAACGAGTTGAAGATGGCGGCGCGGCGCCGCGGCGACGATGTGATCGATCTGTCGATGGGCAACCCCGACGGGCCGACGCCAAAGCACATCGTCGACAAGCTGGTCGAAGCCTCGCAGCGCATGGACACGCATGGCTATTCCGTGTCGAAAGGAATTCCCAGGTTAAGAAAAGCCATCTGCGACTGGTACCAGCGCCGCTACGCCGTCGAGCTCGATCCGGACGCCGAGGCGATCGTCACCATCGGCTCGAAGGAAGGCCTCGCGCATTTGATGCTCGCCTGCCTAGAGCGCGGCGACACCGTGCTGGTGCCCAACCCCTCTTATCCGATCCACATCTACGGCGCGATCATCGCCGGCGCCGACATCCGCTCGGTGCGCATGACCCCGGGCGTGGATTTCTTCGCCGAGCTCGAGCGCGCGATCCGCGAGCTCACGCCCAAGCCGAAGATGCTGATCCTCGGCTTCCCGTCGAATCCCACAGCGCAATGTGTAGATTTGAATTTTTTTGAAAAGATCGTTGCTCTGGCGAGGCAGCACGACATCCTGGTGGTGCACGACCTCGCTTACGCCGACATCGTGTTCGACGATTACAAGGCGCCCTCGATCATGCAGGTGCCAGGCGCGCGCGAGGTAGCGGTCGAGTTCTTCACCATGTCGAAGAGCTACAACATGGCGGGCTGGCGCATCGGCTTCATGGTCGGCAACCGCGAGCTGGTGCACGCGCTGGCGCGCATCAAGAGCTACCACGACTACGGCAGCTTCACGCCGATCCAGGTGGCGTCGATCGTCGCGCTGGACGGACCGCAGGAGTGCGTCGAGCAGGTGCGGAGCACCTACGAAAAGCGGCGCAACGTGATGGTGAAGGCATTGCACGACATCGGCTGGATGGTCGAGGTGCCGAAGGCCTCGATGTACATCTGGGCCAAGATCCCGGACCTCTACGCCAAGGAAGGCTCCATCGCCTTCGCGAAGCGTCTCATCGAGCAGGCCAAGATCGCGGTCGCGCCCGGCGTCGGCTTCGGCGACTACGGCGACGACCACGTGCGCATTGCGCTGATCGAGAACGAGCACCGGCTGCGGCAGGCGGTGCGCGGCATCAGAGACATGTTCAGAAAGGACGGCCTGTTGCGGGGCGCCGCTTGATCCATCCGAAACCCGCAACGCTGGAGGGATACGGCGTAAGACTCGAACCCCTGTCGCTGGAGCATGAACAGGGCCTCGCCGAGGCGGCGAAGGACGGCAAGCTGTGGGAGCTGTGGTTCACCAGCGTGCCCGAGCCCGAGAAGACCCGTGCCTACATCGACATCGCGCTGCAGGGCCAGAAGGAAGGCCACATGCTGCCCTGGGTGGTGCGCGACGCGAAAAGCGGCACGGTGCTCGGCAGCACGCGCTACCACGACATCATCCCGGCCGCCGACCGCGTGGAGATCGGCTATACCTGGTATGCGAAGCGCTGCCAGCGCACGCATGTGAATAGCGCTTGCAAGGTCTTGCTGTTTTCCCATGCCTTTGATTCCTTGAAATGCAAAGTCGTGGGGCTGCGCACCGACAACTTCAACTTCCGCTCGCAGCGCGCCATCGAGGCGCTGGGGGCGAAGAAGGATGGCGTGATCCGCCACCACTGGCCGCGGCGCGACGGCTCGATCCGCGACACGGTGATGTACAGCGTGCTCGCGCACGAGTGGGTCGATGTGAAGAATCACCTGGAAACCCGGCTGCGCAGAAATGAAACCAATTAACGTCGGCCTGCTCGGTATCGGCACGGTCGGCGGCGGCACCTGGGACGTGCTGAGCCGCAACGCCGACGAGATCCAGCGGCGTGCCGGGCGGGCGATCCGGATTTCGGTGGTCGCGGACAAGGATCTCGCGCGCGCACGCAAGATCGTCAAAGGCAGGGCCAAAGTGATCTCCGACGGGGCCGCGCTGCTGCGTTCCCCGGATATCGAAATCGTGGTCGAGCTGATCGGCGGCACTACGATCGCCAAGGACCTGGTGCTCGAGGCGATCCGCCACGGCAAGCACGTGGTCACGGCGAACAAGGCGCTGCTCGCCACGCACGGCAACCAGATCTTCGCCGCCGCGCAGAAGAAGGGGGTGATGGTGGCGTTCGAGGCCGCGGTCGCCGGCGGCGTGCCGATCATCAAGGCGCTGCGCGAGGGCCTGTCGGCCAACCGCATCGAGTGGATCGCCGGCATCATCAACGGCACCTCCAACTTCATCCTGTCGGAGATGCGCGACAAGGGCATCGCCTTCGAGCAGGCGCTCGCCGACGCGCAGAGCCGCGGCTACGCCGAGGCCGACCCGACCTTCGACATCGAGGGCGTCGACGCCGCGCACAAGCTGACCATCCTCTCGGCGCTCGCCTTCGGCATCCCGATGCAGTTCAAAAAGTGCTTCCGAGAGGGCATCCAGAAGCTGACCAAGGCCGACATCCAGTATGCGGAGGAGCTCGGCTATCGCATCAAATTGCTCGGCATAACGAAAAGGAAAGACAAAGGCATCGAATTGCGCGTGCATCCGACGCTGGTTCCCACCCGCCGGCTGATCGCCAACGTCGAGGGGGTGATGAACGCGATCCTGGTGAACGGCGACGCGGTCGGCCCCACGCTCTACTACGGCGCCGGCGCCGGCGCTCAGCCGACCGCGAGCGCGGTGGTGGCGGATCTGGTCGACGTCACCCGCCTCATCACCGCCGACCCGGACCAGCGCGTGCCGCACCTGGCGTTCCAGCCTGACCAGCTTTCGAGCGAAAAAATCCTCGGCATTGAGCAGGTGGAGACCGCCTGCTACCTGCGCATGCGCGTGCAGGACAAGCCGGGTGTGCTCGCCGACATCACCCGTACGCTCGCCGCCTCGAAGATCTCGATCGAGGCGATGGTGCAGAAAGAGCCCGGCGCGGGCGAGCGCCAGGTGGACATCGTGCTGCTCACCAACCGGGCGATCGAGAAGAACGTAAACCGCGCCATCGCCAAAATCGAGCGCCTGCCCACCGTGCTCGGCAAGGTCACGCGCATCCGCCTGGAGCCACTGCTGTGAGGTGGATAGTCTTATTCATCGGGATGGCGGTGAGCGTCGCATTGGTGGCCCAAGAAGCGCCGAAGAAGAAAAGGAAGCCGACCGCCAAGGCGCAATCCGCCAAGCAGGTGCGCGGCAAGCCCACCCCGGAGCAGATCCGCAAGTTCAACGAGCTGCAGAAGAAGAACAAGTAGTGCGCTACATCAGCACCCGCGGCGGCGCCGCGCCGAAGCGCTTCACCGAGATCCTGCTCGAGGGCCTGGCCGCCGACGGCGGCCTCTACGTGCCGGAAGTCGTGCCGCAGGTCCGGCTGAGCGAGCTGCGGGGCCTGGACTACCCGTCGCTCGCGCGCGCCATCCTCGCGCTCTACATGGACGACGTGCCCGAGCTGGACGGGATCATCGAGCGCACTTACAGCGCGAAAGTGTTCGGCTCGGTCGACGTCACGCCGCTGAAGACGCTGGAGCCGGGCCTGCACCTCCTCGGCCTGTCGCACGGGCCCACGCTCGCCTTCAAGGACCTCGCGCTGCAGCTGCTCGGCGCCCTGTTCGAGTCGAGCCTGGTGAAGGAAGGCGCGACGCTCAATATCCTGGGCGCCACCTCGGGCGACACCGGCTCGGCGGCCGAATATGCGATGCGCGGCCGCCCGAACATCCGCGTATTCATGCTCTCGCCGCACCAGCGCATGAGCGCCTTCCAGCGCGCGCAGATGTATTCGCTGCAGGACGCCAACATCCACAACCTCGCGGTGCGGGGCGTGTTCGATGACTGCCAGGACATGGTGAAGAAGGTGAACGCCGACGCCGCCTTCAAGGCCCAGCACCAGATCGGCGCGGTGAACTCGATCAACTGGGCGCGCGTCGCCGCGCAGGTCGTCTACTACTTCAAGGGATATTTCGCGGCCACGCGCGACGACCGCGAGCAGGTCTCGTTCGCCGTGCCCTCGGGGAACTTCGGCAACATCTACGCCGGCTACGTGGCGCGGCGGATGGGCCTGCCGATCCGCCAGCTGATCCTCGCCAGCAACGAGAACGACGTGCTGGATGAGTTCTTCCGCACCGGGCGCTACCGCATCCGCCGCAAGGTGAAGCAGACCACCAGTCCGTCGATGGACATCTCCAAAGCCTCCAACTTCGAGCGCTTCGTGTTCGACCTCGTCGACCGCGACGCCGCGCGCCTGAAGGACCTGTGGCGGCGCCTGGACGCCGAGGGCGAGTTCGACCTCTCGCACAGTCCCTACTGGCCGCGCGTCGCGCAGTCGGGCTTCGTCTCCGGCAAGAGCAGCGAGCACGACCGGCTGACGACGATCCGCGCGGTGTTCGCGAAGTACCGGCTGATGATCGATCCTCATACCGCCGACGGAGTCAAGGTCGGCCTGGAGCATCGCGAGCCCGGCGTGCCGCTCCTCTGCCTGGAGACCGCGCTGCCGGCGAAGTTCGGCGCCACGCTGCGCGAGGCTCTGGGCCGCGAGCCCGAGCGCCCGGCGGAGTTCCAGGACCTCGAGCGCCTGCCGCAGCGCTTCACGCTGATCGAGCCCGATGCCCAGGCCGTGAAGCGCTATATTGCCTCGCATTGATGGCTGAAAAGAACCATGACTGAGCGGAACGTCCTCGGCGGCGACCTTCTCGCCTGCAGCTACGACCCGCTCACCGGCTACTTCCGCGACGGCTCGTGCGCGGTCCACGACCAGGACGGCGTCGCGCACCTGATCTGCGTACAGGTGACCGATGCGTTCCTCGAGTTCAGCGTCGCCAAGGGCAACGACCTGGTCACGCCGCGGCCGGAGATGCGCTTCCGCGGGCTGCAGCACGGCAACCGCTGGTGCCTGCACATCCTGCGCTGGATCGAGGCGTGGGAAGCCGGCAAGGCGCCGCACGTGGTGCTCGAGGCCACGCACGAGAACGTGCTCAACTTCGTGCCGCTCTCGGCGCTCAAGCGCTATGCGCTGGACCTGAACTAGGCGACCAGCCGGCCAGCGCGTCGCGATCGAGGATCGTCACGTGGCGGCGCGATACCTCGATCAGGCCGGCCGCGGCGAGCTTGCCTAGGAGGCGCGACAGCGTTTCCTTCTTCATACCCAGGCGCGCGGCAATCAGCGTCTTGCTCATCGGCAGTTGCGCCGCCCAGCCGCCATTTCCTGCCACCGGCGCGGCGAGCGCGCCGAGGTACGAGGCGAGGCGCCGGCCGCTCGAGTGCAGGCTGAGCGCCTCGACTTCGGCAACCAGATCGAGGACCCGCTCGGCGAGCAGCCGCATCACGCTTCGGCAGAAGCGCGGCTCGCGGTCCATCAGCACGAGCATCGCTTCCGACGGCACCACGACCAGCTTGGCGTCGACCAGCGCGCTCGCCTCATAGCGCGGGACGCGCCCGAGCAGCGCCGCGGCGGCACCGAAGCTCTGGCCGGCGGAGACGGTGCGCAGCACTCGCTCCTGGCTGCCGGGCGCGCGCAAGGCAAGCTTGGCGACACCGTAGCCGACCACGAACAGGCCTGGCAGCCGCTCGCCGCTGCGCGAAAGCGCGTCGCCGCGCCGCGCCGCGAGGACCCAGGCATGGCGCGCGACCGTGGCGATGCCGCCGGGCGAGACGCCGGCGAACAGCCGCCCGTTTGCCAGCACCCCCTGCAGGAATTGTTGGTCCTTGGAGCGCATCGTCATGCTGTCCAGCGTCGCAGGATTGCCACAGCCAATGTTGATCCGGGTCAATTCGGCGGCATGGGACAGCGCGGGGTTTGATTTAGATCAACTGTTCCGGCCGGCGCCGAGCGCCGAATGGCTTCAGCGCGCCCATGATGGGCGCAGCACAGAACAACAGGGGGGCGGGAACCATGAAGGGACTCGGGATCGTACTGACGGCGGCCGCGCTCGCACTGCCGTTCGGCGCCCAGGGACAGGACACCGCCGCGGCCGAGGCGCTGATGAAGAAGAGCGGCTGCATGAAGTGCCACTCGGTGAGCGCCAAGAAGGAAGGGCCGCCGTTCAGGGAGACCGCCGCCAAGTACAAGGGCAAGGCCGACGCGCAGGCGGCGCTGTTCAAGCACCTCACCACCAATCCGAAGATCAAGGTCGACGGCAACGAGGAGCTGCACGACTCCCTCAAGACCAAGAACGAAGCCGAGATCAAGAATGTCATCGCCTACATCCTGTCGCGCTGAAGGCCGTCGGTGATCGCCTGGTGGCGCAGGCTGCGGCAGCGCTGCGCCACCTGCTCGCGCGTCACGCTGGGCGCGGGCGTGCTCCTTCTGAGCCTAATGGTCGCTGGCACGCTGATGGCCGCCGGCGCGGCCGGGCTCGCCTGGACCAACACCGAGAGCTTCTGCATCGGCTGCCACGAGATGAAGAACAACGTCTACGCCGAGTACAAGGGCACCATCCATGACACCAACCGCTCGGGCGTGCGCGCGGTGTGCGCCGACTGCCACGTGCCGCGCGAGCCCTGGCCGATGCTCAAGCGCAAGGTCGCCGCCAGCTTCGAGGTCTGGGGCCACCTCACCGGCAAGATCGACACCAAGGAAAAGTTCCAGCAGCACAAGTACCAGCTCGCCAAGAACGTCTGGACCACCATGATCCTCAACGACTCGCACGAGTGCCGCAACTGCCACAAGGCCGAGTCGATGAGCTCCGAGCTGCAGTCGGAAAAGGCGCGCGCGCGCCACGCCAAGGGCAAGGCCGAGGGCAAGACGTGCATCCACTGCCATTTCGGCATCGCGCACAGCGAGCCCGACGGGCCCGGTCCGCAGGAGCTGAAGATCACCAACTAGGGAACGCTCGATGAAAACCGTCCTGCATCTCCTGATCCTGGCCACGGCGTTCATGGGGCAGGCGGCCGCGCAGCAGCCGCGCAAGGACATGGTCCTCAACGGCGACGCGCAGTGCACGCGCTGCCACAACGAGGGCGACGAATACCCCGTACTGGCGATCGCCAAGACCAAGCACGGCACGATGGCCGACGCGCGCACGCCGACCTGCACCAGCTGCCACGGCATGAGCGACACGCACGTCAACCGCCCGGCGGACGCCAAGGAGCGCCCCAAGCCCGACCGCACCTTCGGCAAACATTCGAAGACCCCGATGGCCGAGCGCAGCGGCGCGTGCCTGACCTGCCACCAGGGCTCCAAGCGCATGGACTGGCAGCTGAGCGCGCACGCGACGCGCGACGTGGCGTGCAGCTCGTGCCACAAGATCCACAGCGGCTTCGACCCGGTGCGCGACAAGTCGACGCAGAGCGACACCTGCTTCACCTGCCACAAGGAGCAGCGCGTGCAATTCAACCGGCCGGTCCACCACCCGGTGCTCGAGGGCACGATGTCGTGCGCCTCGTGCCATAACGTGCACGGCGGCAACCCGAAGCAGCTGGTGCGCGACAGCGTGGTCCAGACCTGCTTCACCTGCCACATGGAGAAGCGCGGCCCGTTCGTGCACAACCATCCGCCGGTGCAGGAGGACTGCGCGATCTGCCACCAGCCGCACGGCACCACGATCCCCACCCTGCTGAAGGCGCGCCCGCCGTTCCTGTGCCAGGAGTGCCACAGCCACACCAGTCACCCGAGCCAGGCCGGCGCGCTGCCGAGCGGGCGCACCACCAGCAATCAGCTGCTCGGCAGCGTGGCTCGCGGCTGCATGAACTGCCACACCAACATCCATGGCAGCAATAGCACGCAGAACAGCGCGACCTCGGGCCGCTTCCGGAGGTGACGATGAACAAGTTCGCCTTCCCTTTGAGTGCCGTCTCCCTCGCGCTCGCCAGCACCGCGCAAGCGCAGGAAGTGGACCCTGCGATCGCCGAGCTGACCAGGCCGGAAAGCGCCGTCTCGGTCGGCCTGGGCTACTGGTCGAAAGACCGGCCGCGCCTGGGCACCTACGACGGCATGAGCCAGGAGGGCGCCTACGGGCTGCTCGATGTCCTGATCAACACGCGTGACGATCGCACGGGAACTTGGTTCATCCTGGACGCGCGCAGACTCGGCCTGGACACGAGGGCGTTGCGCGCCGAGTGGCTGCGCCAGGGCAACTTCGGCGTGTTCGCCGAGTACAGCCGTATGCCGCGCGACGAGCCTTACACGGTGTTCACCGGCGTGCAGGGTATCGGCACCACGACGCAGAGAGTGCCGACCCCGTCGGCGACGAGGCTCGGCGAGCTCTACCTCGGAACCATGCGCGAGGCGATCGGCGGCGGGTTTTCCAAGATCCTGGGTGGCGGCTACGATTTCCGCTTCAGCGTGAAGAGCGAGGACAAGACCGGCGACCGGCTGTGGGGCCGGGGCGGCGCTCCCGAATTCGCCGCCGAGCCGATCGACAGCAACACGCGCCAGATGGAGGCGATCCTGGCCTACGTCGGCAAGTCGTTCCAGTTGCAAGGCGGGTATCACGGCAGCTGGTACACCAACCACAACAGCATGGTCGACACCGCGAACATCAACGCCGCGGGGGTGACCTCCAACCCCTTCTTCCTCAGCCTGCCGCTCGACAACCAGGCGCACCAGGTGTTCGTCAACGGCGGCTACAACCTGAGCGAGCGCACGCGCGCCACCTTCAAGGTGGCCTACACGCATGCCACGCAGGACGAGCAGATCCCGGTCGGCCCCGGCGTGGCGGTGTTCTCGGGCGCGCCGACCCACCTCGACGGCCAGATCGACACCACCCTGCTGCAGGCGGGCCTCACTTCGCGCGCCACCAACAATTTCTCCTGGCTGGCGAGCCTGCGCTATTACGACTCGAACGAGAAGACGCCGCAAGTGCGGGTGATCCAGACCGCGGCGACCTGCGGCACCTGCGTCGACAACACGCCGCTGCGCTTCGAGACCCTTGCCGGCAAGCTGGAAGGCACCTACCGCATGGCACTGGGGCTGAGCATGACCGGCGGCGTCGAGCATGCCAAGCAGGAGCGCGACGTCCCGTTCGGAAACGCCAACGCCGCCGGCCTGGACGCGCAGCGCTACGTGCCATGGCGCGCCGAAATGGACGAAACCACCTACCGGTTGGAGCTGCGCCGCTCGCTCGCCGAGACGCTGAACGGGCGCATTGCCTACTCCTACAGCCAGCGCGACGGCTCTGAGTTCACGCCCGCGGCCGCCGACGCGCCGCAATCCAATCTGATCAACCCGCTCCACATCGCTGACCGCGACCGCAACAAGGTGAGGCTGATGCTCGACTGGGCGGTGATCGAGCCGCTTACGCTCACCTTCAACGTCGAGTATGCGAAGGACGACTACGGGTACAGCGACACCCGCCCGTACGGCCTGCGCGACGGAACGGCGAGCGTGGTGTCGGTGGACGCGGCCTACGCCATCAGCGAGCGATGGCACGTCAACGCGTGGTACACGCACGACAATGCCCAGGCAACTCAGTTCGGGCAGCGCAACGCGAGCGCCACCGCCGCCGAGGCGGTCAAGGAAGCGCACCTCGAGGACACCGGCGATACTTTCGGCGTCGGGCTGCGCGGCACCCTGATGGCAAGGCTGCGCGCCGGCCTGGACATCCTGTACAGCAAGAGCGTCAACAAGTATCCCGAAACGCTGACGCTGATCGGACCGGGAGCACTCTACCCGGTGGCCGGCGGCGTCGCGGCGGTCGGCCCCCTGCCGGACATCACCAACACCATGACGCGCATCAAGCTGCACGCCGCCTACGCGCTGCAGAAGACTTCCGAGCTGCGCTTCGAGTATGCCCACGAGATCTGGAAGACCGACGACTGGAGCTGGATGTTCGCCAACGGCACGCCCTTCACCTACGGCACGACAACCGACGGCACGCAGGTGTCGCAGACGCCGAAGCAGACCGCGGACTGGCTCGCGGTACGCTACATCTACCGCTTCCAGTAGCACCCGTTTGATCTGAGTCAAGCCCCGCGGCCGCGCGGCGGGGACAATTTGCGCCATGCGGCACGACGCGCTGGCGGTTCCCCGGTACCTCTCGCAGGCGTATTGGTGGGCGTACGTGCACCCGAACGCGGTGCGCCTGTTCGAGCGCCAGTGGCTGGTCAACCTGATCGTGTGGGGCAACTTCGCTCGCCTGCGCGACAGCGCGCTCGACGCGCTCGGCCCGCGGCTCGAGGGGCGCACGCTGCAGATCGCCTGCGTCTACGGCGACCTGACGCAGCGCCTGCGCGAGCGGCTCGCGCCCGGCGGCAGCCTCGACGTGGTCGACGTGCTGCGCGTGCAGCTCGCCAACCTCGCGCGCAAGCTGCGCGGCGACCCGCGCGTCGGTCTGCTGCACGGCGACAGCGCGCTGCTCGACCTGCCGGATGCGAGCTACGATCGCGCGCTGCTTTTCTTCCTGCTGCACGAGCAGCCCGCGGAGGTGCGTCGCCGCACCATCGCCGAGGCGCTGCGCGTGGTGAAGCCCGGTGGCCGGCTGGTGATCGTCGACTACCACCGCCCGCACCGCCTGAATCCGCTGTACGGCCCGATGGCGCTGGTGCTGCGCCTGCTGGAGCCCTACGCGCTCGACCTGTGGCGGCACGCGCTCGGCGCCTGGTTGCCGCCGCGCTGCGGCGCGCTGCGCAAGCGCACCCTGTTCGGCGGGCTCTACCAGCTCGTCACCGTCACCGTCCCGCAAGGAAAGGCGCCATGAGCGAAACCGCCGCGATGGCCGTGCCGATTTCGGCCTGGCATAACGACCACGTTACCTTCAACGAGCTGCTTGGCCGTCTGCGCGCCGAGCTCGATGTATTCCACCGCGGCGAGCGCCCGGACTACGAGGGCATGAGCGAGATGCTCACCTACCTGCGCGATTACGGCGATGCGGTGCATCACCCGCGCGAGGGCGTGGCCTTCGCCCGCCTGGCGAAGCGCTGCCCCGACATGGCGCTGGCGCTCGCGCGCCTGGACCAGGAGCACCGCGTCATCGCGCAGGCCGGGCAGAAGCTGCTCGAGCAGATCGAGGCGGTGCTCGGCGGCGCTTTCCTCCCGCGGGGCGAGGTGGAAACCTCGCTTGCCACCTACCTGGTGTATTACGGCAACCACATCGCCAAGGAAGAAGAGGACGTGCTCACCCGGGCTGCAAAGCACCTCACGGCCGAGGACTGGGCAGCCGTCCGAGCCGCGCCCGGGAGTTGACTAGCGCTTGATCGGCAGGCGGGCGCAGGCGCCGCAATGCAGCGCGCCCGGATCCGCTTCCAGCCGAACGAAGGCGATGTCCTTGCCGCACTCGATACACACGCCGTAGTCGGGCTGGTGAAGGCGCTGCAACGCGGCCTGCAGGTGGCGCGGGTCGGGGCTGCTGGCGCGCAGGCGCTGTTCGAGCGCGGCACGCTGCTCGAGAGTCAGGTAGTGGTAATGCATGCTCACAGTGTGCGCAGTCGGATTTCTTCCGGCTTGAGGTGGATCAAAGGCGCGGCGGGTTGCGGCCGCGGTTTCTGCAACAATAGCGCTCGGGCTGGATTAAGCTAGCTTTCGAGTCACCAAAGGGGGGAACCATGAAACTCCGTTCGCTCGCCTTCATCGGGCTGTGCGCCGCCTTCGGACCCACGCTCGCCGACGAGCTCAAGGTCGGCAATGCCGGTACGCCGAACGAAAAGCCGCGGTTCGTCGGCGCGATCCCATCCGCCTGCTATGACGGGGCGAGCAATGACCTCCTTACCGCGGGCCTCGGGACAACGGGCCTCGCCGCGCCGGCGCCGGCGTTTGCAAACCCGCTCGCGCCCACTCCGCTCGAGCTGCGGCGCAACGCGATCCACGTCAATTACCGGGCGGTGCTCGACATCACCGCGGCGGGCGGCTACGGCAGGCTCTATGGCCCGAACATCGACAACAACGGCGGCGATACGCTCGGCGAGGGCAAGATCGCCGGCTGCGAGTACCTCGCCTTCGCCGACGACGGTTCGGCGCGCCAGAACGTCACGCTGATGGTGCAGATCCCGGCGAGCTTCGACCCGCGCAATGCGTGCATCGTCACCGCGACTTCGTCGGGCTCGCGCGGCATCTACGGCGCCATCGGCGCCTCGGGCGAGTGGGGCCTCAAGCGCGGCTGCGCCGTGGCCTATACCGACAAGGGCAGCGGCAACGGGCTGCACGACCTGGTGACCAACGCCGTCGGCCGCATCGACGGTACGCGCGCGGCGAATCTGCCGGCCGCGGAATCGCACTTCACCGCGCAGCTGAGCGACGCCGAGCGTGCCGCCTTCAACACCGCGTTCCCGGACCGCGTCGCCTTCAAGCACGCGCACTCGCAGCAGAATCCGGAGGCCGACTGGGGCAAGCACACGCTGCAGGCGATCGTGTTCGCCTTCTACGTGCTCAACGAAAAGCATGGCACCCTCGGGCCGAACGGCCGGCGCGTCGCCCTCGACCGCAAGAACACCCTGGTCATCGCCTCGGGCATCTCGAATGGCGGCGGAGCGGCGCTCATGGCCGCCGAGCAGGACAAGCACGGCCTGATCGACGGCGTGGCGGTCACCGAGCCGCAGATCCAGACCGCCGGCACCGACGGCCTCGCCGTGATGCAGGGCACCCGCCTGGTCGAAACCATCGGGCGCCCGCTCTACGACTATTTCACCTGGGCAAACCTGTACCAGCCGTGCGCGGCGCTTGCCGTCGGTCCTGGCGCGCCGGCCTTTTTGTTCCTGAGTTCGGCGATCGCTGCGAACCGCTGCGCCGGTCTGCGAGCGAAGGGCCTGGTAACCGGCGATACGACGGCAGCGCAGGCGGCGGATGCGCTCGCAAAACTGCGCGCCTACGGCTGGCAGGCCGAGAACGATCTGCTGCACGCGAGCCACTATCGCTTCGCGACCAATGCCATCGCGGTCACCTACAGCAACAGCTACGGCCGCTTCAGCGTCGCCGATAACGTGTGCGGCTTCAGCTTTGCCAACACGCATGCAATCACCGGCGATGTCATTGCCCAGAATTTCATAACCCTCCTGCCCAGTGGAGTGCTGCTGCCAGTGCCGCTGCAACCCGGGATTTTTGCAACCGGAAACGGCGTGCCCCCCACCACCGGCGTCAACATCGTCTACAACGAGTCGTTCGGTGGCGCGAAAGTGGACCTCCTTGCGGTGTCACCATCTACGGGCACAGCGGACTTCGCGCTCGACGGCGCCATCTGCCATCGCAACTTGGTGGAGGGGCGCGACATCGTGACCGGCGCATCGCTGACCGGCGCGATGCTCGAGGCCTCGCAGCGCGTGCGTGCCGGCATCCAGGAAGTTCTGGTGGGTGCCGAGCTCAAGAAGACGCCCGCCATCGTCGTGCAGGGCCGGGCCGATACGCTGGTGCCGGTGAACCACGCCTCGCGCGCGTATTACGCGAAGGCGCAGGCGCATGGCAATGGCGCCCCTAACCTGCGCTACGTCGAAGTGACCAACGCGCAGCACTTCGACGCTTTCCTGCCCGGAGGACCGGTCTTCGGCGGCTACGAGAATCTTTACGTCCCGCTGCACGTCTACCTGGTCGAGGCGCTCGACCTGATGTATGACCACCTGAAGGCGGGCAAGGCCCTGCCGCCGTCGCAGGTCGTGCATACCGTGCCGCGCGGCGGCGCACCGGGCGCCG
>DATFDV010000114.1:0-2248 GCA_035251855.1 Burkholderiales bacterium
AACGTCGGATCCTCGCTGATCGAGATGCCGCCCGACATGGTGAACAGCGTCTCCCCGCCCTGGCGCAGCTCGAGGCTGTCGACGAACTTCGCCGGGATGTAGAGCTGGGTGAGCTGGTCGAGCTGCAGCCCGGAGTAGTTCGGGTGTCGCAGCATGACCTGGGCGGTGCGGCGGACGCCCGACTGCGCCGGCGCCGCCTCGAGCAGCCGGAGCTTCATCTCGCCGAGCGCCGCCATCGACGCGGCCTGGTCCTTCAGCGCCGGCGCCGAGCAGCCGCCGGAGGCGCGGACGAAGCCGCCGGTCATGTAGGTCTCGCCGTCGACGGTCTCGACGATCGCCCGCACGTTCGAGTAGGCGTCGATCCTGACCCTGAGCTCGAGATCGAGCGGCTGCATGGCCGGGCCGAGGTCGAACTCGGCGGCGACCGGCGCCGGGTTCTCGTCGATGACGATCGTGAGCCGGGCGACGTCCGGCGCGCCCGGCGCCTGAATGATGTGCAGCGGCACCATCGCCGCGTCATAGGCCCGGAACGGCGCCTCGAAGGCATAGAGAGCGCTGCCGTCGCGGATCTCGGCGTCGCCGACGACGTCGGCGCGCATGACCTCCCAGCGCTCGCTCGGCTGGAGCGGCGCGGCCGGCTTCTCCTCGACGGACGCCGCGTTGGCGAGGCCGGCGAGGAGCGCGGCGCCGACAAGACAGGTGATCCGCATCGGAAACCTCCCGGGGTGAGCTTCGGCCGGCAGCATAGCGCGAAAGGGCGCGCCTTGCACCGGGACCTCGGTAGGAGATACAGGGCAATCGGGTGAGTTAGCGCGTGACATACGGCTCAAGTGCTGAATCTGTGAGCCCCCAATTGATTCGATTGGGAGGTTCGGACGATGGCGGCGGTTGAGGCGTTTGACGAGGCGATACGGGAGAGCGTTGTTTTCCTTGGTGCTTTTGCCGATTTGCCGGATCCGCGGCAGCTCAGCAAGGTCATCTATCCGCTTGACGAGATCCTGCTGCTCTCCCTGCTTGCGGTCGTGGCCGGGGCCGAGACGTTCACTGCGATCGCCGAGTTCGGGAAAAGGAAGCTCGGTCTCCTGCGGCGCTTTCGGCCTTTTGCCAATGGCACGCCGGATCATGACCGCCTGGGCGAGGTGTTCGCCGCCCTCGACCCCGAGCCGTTCCAGAAGTGCTTCGTCGCCTGGGTCGCAGGGCTGACCGGGCTCCCGGAAGACGTGATCGCCATCGATGGCAAGACCAGCCGGCGTTCCTTTCAGAAGAAGGGCGGGCTGAACCCCATCCACATGGTCTCCGCCTTCGCCGCCCGTCAGCGTCTGGTGCTCGGGCAGGTCAAGGTGGCGGAGAAGTCCAACGAGATCGTCGCCATCCCCAAGCTGCTGGACATGCTGGCCATCGAGGGCGCCATCGTCACCATCGACGCCATGGGCTGCCAGCGGGAGATCGCCCGCAAGATCATCGCCAGGAAGGCCGACTACGTGCTGGCCCTGAAGGGCAACCAGGGCTCCCTTCGTGACGATGTCGAACTCTTCGCCAGCGAGCAGAAAGCCAATGGTTTCAAGGAGGCCACCATCAGCCAGGACAAGTCGGTCGAGGGCGGTCACGGCCGCATCGAGACCCGCCGCACCACGGTCTTCCACGATCTCGGCTGGCTCCGGGAGCGCCACGACTGGCCCGGATTGAAAGCCGTGGTGATGGTCGAGAGCGAGCGCGAGAGCGGCGCCAAGCTCGAGCGTGAAACGCGCTTCTACATCACCTCGTCAACCGACAAGGCCGACAAGCTCGGCGCTGTCGTCCGTCGCCACTGGGCCGTCGAGAGCATGCACTGGCTGATGGACTGCCTCTTCAGAGACGACGAATGCCGGGTCAGAACCGAACATGCCCCGGCCAATTTCACCACCATAAGACACATGGCGCACAACCTGCTCCGCCGCCATCCAGCCAAGCTTTCCATGACCTCGAAACGATTGAGCGCAGGCTGGGACGAAGACTTTCTCGTCCGCGTCATCAAGTGAACATTAAACAGATTTATCTCACCCGATTCCCCTACAATCCTCGCCGAGGCGCATTGACAACGTGGGACAGTCCATGACATGGGCAAGATCCTAAGTGCCATCGTGAGACGTGTATCCGTGGAAACGGCGGTGCAAAAGTCGACCACGGTAGCGGCGTGATGGTCGCGCTGCGGGCGGCGTAAAAGTCGGCCACTTTGGCCCTCCTGGACAGCGGGAGGGCGGGGGCATTT
>DATFDV010000115.1:0-5367 GCA_035251855.1 Burkholderiales bacterium
GTGACCTTGGCGCCCGAGGCCTGCAGGCGCTTCACGATCGCCGCGCCGATGCCTTGCGAGCCGCCGGTGACGATGGCGTTTCGTCCCGCGAAATCGAGTTTATTCATGCGAACGCGAAGTATAATCGCCGCCTTCCATGGCCGGTCGTCTCTCAGGAAAAACCGCTTTCATCACTGCCGCCGGCCAGGGCATGGGCCGCGCCGCCGCGCTGGCGTTCGCCAAAGAGGGGGCCACGGTCTGGGCGAGCGATATGAACGCCAGGACCGTCGGCGAGATCGACGGCAAGGATGGCATCCGTACCTTCGCCCTTGACGTCACGGATGAACCGGCCATTTCAAAAGCAAGCAAACAAGTCGGCGACGTCGACGTCCTGTTCAACTGCGCAGGCATCGTCCACCACGGCTCGATCCTCGACGCCAAGCCGGGCGACTGGGACCAGGCCTTCGCGGTGAACGTGAAGTCGATGTACCTGGTGACGCGCGCCTTCCTTCCCGGCATGCTGAAGAAGGGCCGCGGCTCGATCATCAACATGGCCTCGGTGGCCTCATCGATCCGCGGCCTGCCGAACCGCTTCGTGTACGGCGCGAGCAAGGCGGCGGTGATCGGGCTCACCAAGTCGATCGCCGCGGACTACGTCGGCAAGGGGATCCGCTGCAACGCGATCTGCCCGGGCACCGTCGACACGCCGTCGCTGCAGGGAAGAATCAACGCGTTCGCCGACCCGGTGCAGGCGCGCAAGGATTTCATCGCGCGCCAGCCGATGGGGCGGCTGGGGACGGTGGACGACATCATGGGGATTTTGGTGTTTCTGGCGTCGGACGAATCCTTGTTCGCGACCGGCAACGCCTATTCGATCGATGGGGGGATGACAATATGAAGCTGTGCCGCTATGGCAAAGCGGGCTTCGAGAAGCCCGGCGTGATCGACAGCGAAGGCCGGCTGCGCGACCTTTCGAAGGTGGTCGAAAACCTGGGCCCGAACGAGCTCTCGCCGCGCGGCTTGAAGATGCTGACGCGGGTCAAGGCCGAGACGCTGCCGCCGGTGAGCGGCAACCCGCGCATGGGCGTGCCCTACGTCGGCATCGGCAAGTTCATCGCCATCGGCCTCAACTACTCGGACCACGCCAGGGAAGCCGGCCTGCCGATTCCTTCCGAGCCGATCGTGTTCATGAAGGCCACCACCTGCATCAACGGCCCGAGCGACGACATCATCCAGCCGAAGAACTCCACCAAGCTCGACTGGGAAGTCGAGCTCGGCGTGGTCATCGGCTCGCAGGCGAAATACGTCGGCGAGGCCGAGGCGCTGAGCCACGTCGCCGGCTACTGCGTGGTGAACGACGTCTCCGAGCGCGCGTTCCAGATGGCGACCACGCAGTGGGACAAGGGCAAGGGCTTCGATACCTCCGGGCCGATCGGGCCGTGGCTGGTCACCGCCGACGAGGTCGGCGACCCGCAGACGCTCGACATGTGGCTCGACGTCAACGGCAAGCGCATGCAGACGGGCAACACGCAGACCATGGTGTTCAGCGTGGCGAAGATCATCTCGCACGTCAGCCACTACATGACGCTCATGCCCGGCGACATCATCGCCACCGGCACCCCGCCAGGGGTGGGTTTGGGTATCAAACCGAACCCGGTGTTCCTCAAGCCCGGCGACTTGATGACCCTGGGCATCCAGGGGCTCGGCGAGCAGCGCCAGCGCGTGGTGGGCTACGCCGGCTAGCTAGCCGTAGCGAGTAGTAATTACATCACGCGATTTCCGCGCTGCGGCATAAACCGCACGCGCTGGAACGGTGTAATGTCTGGCGCATGAATAAGCGCGCCGACTTCCAAGCGGGACTTGAGCAATCCGCCTTCTGGATGCCGTTCACGGCGAACCGGCAATTCAAGAAGACACCTCGCCTTCTCGCTCGTGCCGAAGGCATGTACTACTGGACTCCCGAGGGCCGCCGGATCCTCGATGGCACGTCGGGGCTGTGGTGCGTGAACGCCGGTCACTGCCGGCCGAAGATCGTGCAGGCGGTCCAGCGCCAGGTGGCCGAGATGGACTTCGCGCCGACCTTCAATATGGGACACCCGGTGGCGTTCGAGTTCGCCGAGCGCCTGGCGCAGATCGCGCCGCCGGGGTTTTCGCGCGTGTTCTTCACCAACTCGGGGTCCGAGTCGGCCGACACGGCGCTCAAGATTGCGCTTGCCTATCATCGCGCGCGCGGCGAAGCCGGCCGCTACCGCCTGATCGGCCGCGAGCGCGGCTACCACGGCGTCAACTTCGGGGGCATGGCGGTCGGCGGCATCACCGCGAACAGGAAGATGTTCGGCCCGGGCGTCGCCGGCGTGGACCACATCCGGCATACGCATGACCCGGCGAGGAACGCCTTTTCGAAGGGCCAGCCGAAGCACGGCGTGGAGTTCGCCGATGAGCTCGAGCGCCTGTGCCTGCTGCACGATCCTTCGACCATCGCCGCAGTGATCGTGGAGCCGGTCGCCGGCTCCGCGGGGGTGCTGGTGCCGCCGGTCGGGTACCTGGAGCGCCTGCGCGAGATCTGCACGCGCCACGGCATCCTCCTCATCTTCGACGAGGTGATCACCGGCTTCGGCCGCCTCGGCAAGCCGTTCGGCTCGCAGCACTTCGGCGTGATGCCGGACCTCTTCACCACCGCCAAGGGCCTGACCAACGCGACGGTGCCCATGGGCGCGGTTTTCGTGCAGGACTCGATTTACCAGGAATTCATGAAGGCCCCGGAAGGCATCGAGATCCTCCACGGCTATACCTATTCGGGCCATCCGCTTGCTTGTGCCGCCGGCATCGCCACCCTGGACGTGTTCGAGGAGGAGGGGCTGCTCACGCGCGGGGCGAGCCTGGCGAAGCATTGGGAAGACGGCGCGCATGCCTTCAAAGGGGCGCCTCACGTAGCCGACGTGCGCAACTGCGGTTTGATGGCGGCGATCGAGCTCGAGCCGCGCCCCGGCCAGCCCGGCAAGCGCGCCTACGAGGTTTTCACCAAGGCGTTCGAGGCCGGCGTGCTGATCCGCGTGACGGGAGACACCATCGCGCTTTCGCCGCCGCTGATCGTGGAGAAGTCGCAGATGGACCAGATTTTCGATTGCATCGGAAAGATGCTGCGCTCGGTCAGTTAGAACGGGCTGGCAAAGGGAGATAAAAATGAATTACGGCGGTTTCTGGATCAGGTTCCTCGCCTACCTCGTCGACAGCTTCATCGTCACGGTGGGCTTCGTCGGCATCATGCTGCTGCTCTCGGCGATGGGCCTCGAGCTGGCCGGCGCCGAGATCATTTTCCTGGTGCTCAGCATCCTGTACTGGGCGCTGATGCAGTCGTCGAAGCAGCAGGCGACGCTCGGCAAGGCGCTGTGCGGCCTGAAGGTCGGCGGGCCGAACGGCGAGCGCATCTCGGCGGCGCGCGCCCTTGGGCGGGAGGCGGCGAAGATCATCTCCTCGCTCACCCTGCTCATCGGCTTCGTCATCGCCGCCTTCACCCGCAACAAGCAGGCGCTGCACGACTTCGTCGCCTCCACCTATGTGGTGCGGGCGAGCGAAGGCAAGGTCGTCGCCGCCCTCGGCGTGGCCCTGCTCGCGCTCTGCGCGCCGGTGATCGCCGTCATGTTGATGGGCGGCGCAGTCATCGAAAGCTTCACCGCCGGGCTCAGCGCCGGGATGCTCGGCGAGCAGCCGGTGGCGATGCACAAGCCCGCGCCGCAGGCGCCCAAGCCTGCGGCAGCGCCGGTGCCGAAAACTGTTGCCGAAGCGCCCAAGCCGGCGGCGGAGGTGCCGAAAGCGGTTGCCGCGGCGCCGGCACCGGCACCGGCCCAGGCCGTTCCGGTTTCCTTGCCGCCCCAGCCGGTCGCGAAGGCCCCGGAAGCGCCCAAGCCGGCTCCCATAGCCGTCAAGCCAGCGCCCATGGCCGTCAAGGAACCGCCGAAGCCAGAACCCGTGGTCCAGGCGCCGGCGCCCGAGCCAGTCAAGCAGGCGCCGGAGCCGGAGCCCAAGCTAGCGGCGGAGCCCGTCGTGGTGCCCATGGTGACCCGGGTGGCGGCCGGGCCGGTGGTCGAGAGCAAGCTGCGCTTCAACGACCTCGTCACCGCCGTGCTCTACCAGGACGCGGGCGCGGTGAACGACCTGCTCGCGTTCGGCAAGTGGCCCGACAAGGCCGACAGCACCGGCATGACACCGCTGATGATCGCCGCCTCCCTCGGCCAGACCGAAATCGCCGCGGCCCTGCTCAAGGCCGGCGCCGATCCGCAGCGCACCGGCCCGGCGGGCGTGACGGCGATCTCCATCGCCCGCGAACGCAAGGACGCGGCGCTGCTCGGCCTACTTCAGGGCAAGAGGTAGTCGGCGACTACTTCGCGGCCGCTCTGACCACACCGAGCCGGCGCCCGCGCGCCGGCTGCTTCAGCCGCGCCGGGACCACCAGGTCCCGCACGAAGTTGGGCAGCGCGAACACGCCCTCGTGGGTCTCGCCGTTGTAGTAGCGCAGATCCGCCAGCTTGCGCGCCTCGATGCGCCGGTCGATCTCGTCGGCGGTGAAGGCCTTCGGGTCGAGCTTGTCCGAGCACACCGCCATCGCCCACAGTGAGCCGTAGAGCGGGATGTACATGGTGTACGGCCGCACGATACGGAACACCGTGTTCAGGCGCTGGGCGAGCTGGGCCACGCGCTCCGGCCGCGCCACCGGCGAGCCGATGTGCAGCGTGAGCGCTCCGCCTGGCGCCAGCGCGGCGCGCAACTGCTGGAAGAACTCGGTCGAGTAAAGCGCTTCCGCCGGCCCCATCGGGTCGTTCAGGTCCAGCGCGATCAGGTCGAACTTCTCCTGGGTCTCGCGCACGAACTTCATCCCGTCGTCGACCAGCACCCGCAGCTTCGGGTTGTCGAACGCCCCCTGGTGGACGGCGTGGAAGTGCTCCTTCGCCACCTGGATGACGTCGCCGTCGATCTCGACCATCGTCACCTGCTCGACGGAGGGGTGCTTGAGGGCCTCCTCCGAGGAGCCGCCGTCGCCGCCGCCGATGATCAGCACCTTCTTCGGCGCCGCATGCGCGGTGAGGGCGGGGTGGATGAGGTTCTCGTGATAGACGAACTCCTCCTTCTCGGAGGTCATGTTGAACCCGTCGAGGCGGAACAGCTTGCCGTAGTGCGGCGTCTCGTAGGTCGCCATCTTCTGGTAGCGCGTCTGCCACTCGCCCAGCTGCTTGGTGGCCTTGATGTAGAAGCCGGTCGAGTCGTTGAGCGGCTCCATCAGCAGGTGCTCGCCGCGGTCGATCTCGTGGCGCGCGCACTCGCCCGGCTGGAAGTAGCCGACCAGCAGGTCGAACAGCTTGCGCGCCTTGGCCGAGTTGTCGGCGCTGTAGT
>DATFDV010000116.1:0-4659 GCA_035251855.1 Burkholderiales bacterium
GAGGAAGGCGGTACAGGCCGGCGGGCGAGGCGATTTCACGCGCGTGCTGGAAGCGGTCCGCGCCTGCGGCGCTCTAGACTACGCGCGCGCCGCCGCGCAGCGGGAAGCGGAGATCGCCGTGCGCGCGATCATGCCGCTGCCATCCTCGGACTACAAACAATCCTTGCTAGAATTGGCATCCTTTTCTGTTACCCGGATCGGGGCGTAGCTCAGCCTGGTAGAGTACTGCGTTCGGGACGCAGGTGTCGCTGGTTCAAATCCAGTCGCCCCGACCAATTCCCGCCTCATTTTCCCTTCGGTAGATAATCGCGCGATGGGCAGGCTCCTCGTGCTGATTCTTCTCGTGGTCCTCGCGGTCTGGGTGATCCGCAGGGCCTTTCGCGCCTCGCGGGCGGCGGAGCAGCCGGGCAAGCAGCCGCTCGAGCAGCAGGACCTGGTGCGCTGCGCGCGCTGCGGCGTGCACCTGCCGCGCTCGGAAGCGCGCCAGGCCGACGGCGCGCTCTACTGCGGCGAGGAGCACGCCCGCCTGGGCGCGGGCAACCGCTGATGGAGGCCTCGGTGCGCGCGCCGCTGCGCTACCCCGAGCTCGCGCTCGCGCCCGAGGAGCGCATCCCGGAGTCGTTCTGGACTTCGCTGCGCTACTTCAACCTGTACCGCATGGTGCTGGCCGGCATCTTCCTCGGCACCACGCTCATGTACGGCGACGCGTTCAACCTCGGGCTGCACAGCCTGGAGGTGTTCCGCTACGTGGCGGCGGCCTACCTCTTCTGCAGCGTGGTGCTGCACGGCGTGCTGCGCGACCTGCGCGACAAGTTCGAGCTGCAGCTCAGCCTGCAGGCCTGCCTCGACGTCGTCGCCATCACGCTGCTGATGTGGGCGAGCGGCGGCATGCGCAGCGGCCTGGGCGTGACGTTGCTCATTTCGCTCACCGCGGCATCGATCGTCGCGCCACGCCGGCTCGCTTTCCTTTATGCCGCGATCGGCACCATCGCGCTCCTGCTCGAGCAGTCGTACTGGGTGCTCGAGCACGACGCGCCCACCGCCAGCTTCCTGCAGCCGGGACTGCTCGCCATCGCTTTCTTCGCCACCGCCGGCGTGACCAGCTGGCTCGCCTCGCGGGTCGCGGCGAACGAGCGGCTCGCCCGCCAGCGCGGCCGCCAGCTCGCCACGCAGACGCGCGTCAACCAGCTGGTGATCGAGGACATGCAGGACGGCGTGCTCGTGCTCGACCGCGCCGGGCGCGTGATCCAGCACAACCCGCAGGCGCAGCAGCTTCTCGGCGGCGGCAACCTGCTGGGCGCGCCGATTTCCACCCTGGTGCCGGGCTATTCGGGGGCCGGCGATTTCGAGGCGGCAGGCCGCGATGTGCGCCTGCGGCCGCTGGACAGCCGCATCGGCGAGGAGCTCTCGGTGGTGCTGATCGAGGACACCACGCGCGCGCGCGAGCAGGCGCAGCAGCTCAAGCTCGCGGCGCTCGGCCGCCTCACCGCCAACATCGCCCATGAGATCCGCAATCCGCTTGGCGCGATCAGCCACGCCGCGGAGCTGCTGCGCGAGGAGAAGCGCGGCGAGGACCGTGAGCGCCTGACGCGCATCATCCATGACAATTCCCGGCGCCTGGACCGCCTGGTGTCGGATGTGCTGCAGCTCAACCGGCGCGACCGGGTGCGGGCGGCGCCGCTGCGGCTGCAGCCCTGGCTCCGCGGCTTCCTGGCCGAGTTCGTCGCCAACGAGGCGGTGCCCGCCGAGCGCTTCGAGCTCGAGACGCGGCGCGAGTCGTGGGTCGAGTTCGACCGCGAGCACCTGCACCAGGTGATGTGGAACCTGCTGAAGAACGCGGTGCGCTACGCCCGCGCCGAGCCGAAGAGCGTGCGCATCGTGCTCGACGGCTACGCCGACCGCGTCGAGCTCTCGGTGATCGACAACGGCCCGGGCGTGCCGCCGCCGATCCAGGCGCAGCTGTTCGAGCCGTTCTTCACCACCGAGGCCAAGGGAACCGGCCTGGGCCTGTACCTCGCCCGCGAGCTTTGCGAGGCGAATAGCGCGACCCTGGATTACGCGAACCACCCGCCGGGGGCGCATTTCCGCATCCGCTGCCGCCAGGCGAAGTCCACATGAAAAGAATCGAACGGCGTGCCGCCGGGCCGCGCTCGGCCAGGGTGCTGGTGGTCGACGACGAGCCCGATATCCGCGAGCTTCTCGAGCTCACCCTGACCAAGATGGGCCTCGGGGTGGAAAGCGTGGGCTCGATCGCCGAGGCGAAGGAGCGCCTGAAGATCGAGCGCTACGACCTGTGCCTCACCGACATGCGCCTGGGCGACGGCGAGGGGCTCGAGCTGGTGCGCCATATCGCCGGGCTCGGCGCCGATTTGCCGGTGGCGGTGATCACCGCCCACGGCAGCGCCGAGAACGCGGTGGCGGCCCTCAAGGCCGGGGCCTTCGACTACGTCTCGAAGCCGGTCGGCCTGGAGCAGCTGCGCGCGCTGGTGAAGTCGGCGCTCTCGCTGCCGGACCGCACCGAGCCGGCGGACGGCCGCCAGCTGCTCGGCGCCAGCGCGCCGCTCGCGCAGGTGCGAGAGCTGCTCGGCAAGCTCGCGCGCACCCAGGCGCCGGTGTATATCTCCGGCGAGTCGGGCAGCGGCAAGGAGCTCGCCGCGCGCCTGATCCACGAGCACGGCGCGCGCCGCGCCCAGCCCTTCGTCCCGGTGAACTGCGGCGCGATCCCGGAAACCCTGATGGAAAGCGAGCTCTTCGGCTACCGCAAGGGCGCCTTCACCGGGGCCAACGAGGACCGCGACGGGTTCTTCCAGGCCGCGCATGGCGGCACCCTGTTCCTCGACGAGGTGGCGGAGCTGCCGCTGCATACGCAGGTGCTGCTGTTGCGCGCCATCCAGGAGCGGCGCGTGCGCAAGGTGGGCTCCACGCAGGAAGAACCCGCCGATGCGCGCATCATCTGCGCCACCAACCAGAGCCTCGCCGGGATGGTGGAGGCCGGCCGCTTCCGCCGCGACCTGTACTACCGGCTCAACGTGGTCGACCTCACCATGCCGCCGCTGCGCGAGTGCCGCGAGGACATTCCGCTCATCGCGGACCATATCCTGCAGCGCCTGGCCGCGCAGAACGGGGTGCCGGCGCCACGGCTGTCGGAAGCGGCGCTGGCCCAGCTGATGGCCTACGACTTCCCCGGCAACGTGCGCGAGCTGGAAAACATCATGGAGCGGGCGCTCGCGCTCTCGTCGCAGGCGAGCGAGCTGGGTCCGGAAGAGCTGGCGCTGCACCGCATCTCCCCGGAGGAAGATGCCGAAGAGACCGAGCCGGGCGCGCCGGCCGCGCCGCAGGCAAGCGGCGAGGCGCTGCCCGCCTACCTCGACCGCCTGGAGCGCGAGGCGATCCTGCAGGCGCTGGGCAAGACCGGCTTCAACCGCACCGCCGCGGCGCGGCTGCTCGGCATAACCTTCCGGCAGCTTCGCTATCGTATGCAGCGGCTGAACATCAAAGATGAGAATCGTTGATTCTCCAAACCACGACGAGCGCCCGCCCGGCACCGAGATCTCGCTAGTCGTCCTGCACTCGATCAGCCTGCCGCCCGGCGAGTACGGCGGCGGCGACATCGAGCGCCTGTTCACCAACTGCCTGGACCCGCAGGCGCACCCGTACTTCCGGGAAATCTGCGGCCTCAAAGTGTCGGCCCACTTCCTCGTGCGGCGCGACGGCTCGGTGGTTCAGTTCGTGCCGGTCGAGCGGCGCGCCTGGCACGCCGGCGCCTCGTCCTGGCGTGGCCGCAGCCGCTGCAACGACTTCTCCGTCGGCATCGAGCTCGAAGGTTGCGAGGAGGAGCCGTTTGAGCCGGCGCAGTACGAATCTCTGGTATCGCTCATCCAAGATCTTCGCAGCACCCTGCCCATCCGCGACATCTGCGCGCACAGCGATGTCGCGCCGGGACGCAAGACCGATCCCGGCGCGCGCTTCGACTGGGCGCGGCTGCTCGCGGCGCTGGCCGCGCAATAAATAATTCATACCGCATGTAGTTGTGGCGCGCGCGCCACGCCCAGATGTTGTTGTGCGCTGCCGCATTGCTCCTACATCTAGGTTCCGCTGTGGCACTTTTAACTATATTTAGTAGCTCACGCTTGCAAAGAAAAAATTTCGCGGGTAGGCTGCACCACATGTTGTGTTGAAGCACGAAGACGCAACTAGATGTTGTAAAGCGAACGGCAGGTCGTCAAGAACCGCACCAACAACGCGGCAGACGGTCCCGGCAAAACGCACCACACGGGAGAGTTGAGATATGCAGATCACCCAGGAAAACGCCGCCGCCGCCTCGACCCCGGGCGTAGCCCTTCCTGAGACGGGCAGCGCGGCGCGCAGCCCTTACGCGGACTACAAGATCATCCGCCGCAACGGCGCGGTGGTCGGCTTCGAGCCCGGCAAGATCGCGGTGGCGATGACCAAGGCGTTCCTGGCCGTGAACGGGGCGCAGGGCGCCGCCTCCGCGCGGATCCGCACCATGGTCGTGGACCTGACCGAAAACGTGGTCAACGCGCTGCTGCGCCGCCAGCCGCAGGGCGGCACCTTCCATATTGAAGACATCCAGGACCAGGTCGAGCTCGCGCTGATGCGCTCGGGCGAGCACGACGTCGCCCGCGCCTACGTGCTGTA
>DATFDV010000117.1:0-7793 GCA_035251855.1 Burkholderiales bacterium
ACCTGTGCGGCTACTTCCGCACCTTCGAATTCGGCAACCGCGGCTACCACAAGCCGATCATGCTGGCGGGTGGCCTCGGCAGCCTGCGCGCGCAGCTCGCCGCAAAGGCGCCAATCCCGCCCGGCAGCCTGCTGATCCAGCTCGGCGGTCCGGGGCTGCTGATCGGGATGGGCGGCGGCGCCGCCTCCTCGATCGAGGCCGGCGCCAACGTCGAGGACCTCGACTTCGACTCGGTGCAACGCGACAACGCCGAGATCGAGCGCCGCGCGCAGGAGGTGATCGACCGCTGCTGGCAGCTCGGCGCCGCCAATCCGATCCTGTCGATCCACGACGTCGGCGCCGGCGGGCTGTCGAACGCGCTGCCCGAGCTGGCGTACGGCGCGGGCCGCGGCGCGCGCTTCGAGCTGCGCGCGATCCCGAGCGAGGACAGCGGCATGTCGCCGCGCGAGATCTGGTGCAACGAGGCCCAGGAGCGATACGTTTTGGCGGTTGGGGAAAAAGATCTCCCCGTGTTTCGCCAGATCTGCGAGCGGGAACGCTGCCCGTTCGCGGTCCTCGGCACTGCGACCGACGACGGCCGCCTGGTGGTCGAAGACTCGCTGCTCAAGCAGCGCCCGGTGGATGTCGAGCTGGCGATGATCCTCGGCAAGCCGCCGAAGATGCTGCGCGACGTCAAACGGCTGGCGCCGCAGCCGGCGGGCGTTTCGCTCGCGGACATCGCCCTCGCCTCGGCGGCTGACCGCGTGCTGCGCCACCCGGCGGTGGCCAGCAAGACGTTCCTGGTTTCGATCGGCGACCGCACCGTCGGCGGTCTGTGCGCGCGCGACCCCTTCGTCGGGCCTTGGCAGGTACCGGTGGCCGATTGCGCCGTCACGCTGGCCGATTTCGAGGGCAGCGCGGGAGAGGCCTTCGCCATCGGCGAGCGCACGCCGCTCGCGCTGATCAGCGCCCCTGCATCCGGTCGCATGGCGGTCGGCGAAGCCTTGACCAACATCGCCTCAGCCGGGGTTTCACTCTCGCGCATCAAGCTATCCGCCAACTGGATGGCGGCCGCCGGCTACCCGGGCGAGGATGCGGCGCTTTTCGACACCGTCAAGGCGGTGGCGCTGGATCTTTGTCCAGCGCTCGGGATCTCGATCCCGGTCGGCAAGGATTCCCTGTCGATGCGCACCGCCTGGGACGGCAAGGAAGTGGTCGCGCCGATGTCGCTCATCATCTCGGCGTTCGCGCCGATCGACGACGTGCGCGCCGCGCTCACGCCGCAGCTTCGCACCGACGCCGGCGAGACCGAGCTGGTGCTCGTCGACCTGGGGCAGGGCAGGAACCGCCTCGGCGGCTCGATCCTCGCGCAGGTGTTCGGCCAGCTCGGCAGCGAAGCGCCGGACCTCGAGCAGCCGCAGTTGTTGAAAGCATTTTTTTCCGGAATGGAACAGGCGAGGCCATACGTGCTGGCCTACCACGACCGTTCGGACGGCGGCCTGTACGCCACCATCTGCGAGATGGCCTTCGCCGGCCACTGCGGCGTGACCATCAGCCTGGACGCGATCGCCTACGAGGCCGCGGCGGACGAAGTCGACGCCTTCAAGCGCGACGCCGACGAGCAGCTCGCCGGGCGCCTGAAGGACCTTGCCTTGCACGCGTTGTTCGCCGAGGAGCTGGGCGCAGTGCTGCAGATCCGCGCCTCCGATCGCAGCCGCGTGATGGCCGCCCTGCGCGCCGCCGGCCTCGGCGAGCACTCGCACCTCATCGGCCAGCTCAACGCGCGCGACGAAATCCGCTTCACCCGCAACAATCGCCCGGTGTTCACCGCCAGGCGCGACCACCTCCAGCGCATCTGGAGCGAGACCAGCTTTCGCATGCAAAGCCTGCGCGACGACCCGGCGTGCGCGCGCGAGGAATTCGACCGCATCCTCGAGCCGAACGATCCAGGCTTGTCGGTGCATTTGAGCTATGAGGTGAAGACGGTTTCTGTTGCGACGGGGGCTAAACCCCGTGTCGCGATCCTGCGAGAGCAGGGGGTGAACGGACAGGTCGAGATGGCCGCGGCGTTCGACCGCGCGGGCTTCGAGTCGGTCGACGTGCACATGACCGACCTCATCGCCGGGCGTCATTCGCTCGAAGGCTTCAAGGGCGTGGTCGCGGGCGGCGGCTTCTCCTACGGCGACGTGCTCGGCGGCGGGCAGGGATGGGCCAAGACCATCCTCTTCAACGCCAAGGTGCGCGCCGAGTTCGAGCGCTTCTTCGCCCGCAAGGACACCTTCGCCTTGGGCGCCTGCAACGGCTGCCAGATGATGGGCGCATTGCGCGAGCTGGTGCCCGGCGCGTCGGGCTGGCCGCTCTTCGTGAAGAACCGCTCTGAGCAGTTCGAGGCGCGCCTGGTGATGGTCGAGATCGTGGAGAGCCCCTCGATCCTCTTCGCCGGCATGGCCGGCAGCCGCATCCCGATCGTCACCGCGCACGGCGAGGGCCGGCCGAACATCGCCAACCCTTCGATCGTGTGCATGCGCTACGTCAACAACCGCGGCGAGCCCACCGACCTCTATCCGTACAACCCGAGCGGCTCCGCCCGCGGCATCACCGGCCTCACCACCCCCGACGGCCGCTTCACCATCGTCATGCCCCATCCCGAACGCGCATTCAGGAACGTGCAGATGTCGTGGGCGCCCCCCGGCTCGCCCGAAGATTCACCCTGGATGCAGCTCTTCTACAACGCGCGCCGCTGGGTCGGCTAAATCGGGGTCAGAGCCCGATTTCGATGATGCACCACAGAGTAACCGCCTGGGTCTGGGGGTCCTGCGCCGCGCCCGCTGCGCTGATCCTCGCTACGGTGCCCGCGATAATCGCGAAGGCAGGACTCGGCGCTCTGCCGATGGCGTTAGTCTGGCAGGGACTTGTTGCATTTCTCGCATTCGCCTTGTCGTTGGCATTTTTTTCTCCGGTTCTTCTATTGCCTTTGGAGCGTAGAGCGCTATCTTCTCGTTCGAAGGCCGTCCTCGGGGCGCTTGCGCTGATCGCTGGCGCATCGTTCGTGGCGTCCTTGCTGGTCGGGCCGTTCGCGCTGTCAATATTGCTTGGCATTTTGCTGGACGCCGTGGTGTTCCTTTTGATTCTGCCCAGAGCATGAATGACGTTCTAATCGTCGGCGCGGGAATCGGCGGGTTGACGCTGGCGCTGGAGCTGCACGCGCGTGGGATTGCGTGCCGGATCTACGAATCGGCGCCGCAGATCAAGGCGGTCGGGGTTGGCATCAACCTGCTGCCGCATGCGATGGGCGTGCTGAGCGAGCTGGGGCTGGAGCCGGCGATTGCGAAGGTCGCGGTTGAAACAGCGGAGGCGGCGTTCTTCAACCGCTTCGGGCAGCTCATCTACAAGGAGCCGCTCGGCAAGCGGGCGGGCTACCGCACGGCGCAATTCTCGATTCATCGCGGCGATCTGCAGGCGATCCTGCTCGAGGCGGTAAGGGCGCGGCTGGGGGAGGACCGGCTTTACCTTGGATGGCATTGCACGGGCTTCGTCGACAAGGCCAGCTCCGTCCAGCTGCAATTCAAGGATCGGCCGCCGGTGGACGGGCGCTTCGCCATCGGCTGCGATGGCATCCATTCGGTGATCCGCAAGCAGCTCTATCCGGACGAGGGCGAGCCGCACTACACCGGCGTCAACATGTGGCGCGGGGTGACGCGCTGGAAGCCGATCCTGTCGGGCGCGAGCATGGTGCGCGCCGGATGGCTCGCCACCGGCAAGCTGGTGCATTACCCGATCCGCAACAATGTGGATACCGAGGGCCGGCAGCTCGTCAACTGGCTGTGGGAGATCGAGACGCCGCAATACAAGCGCTGGGACTGGAACCGCGCCGCGAAGGTCGAGGACTTCATCGACGCTCTGGCGGGCTGGCGCTTCGACTGGCTCGACGTGCCGGCTTTCATGCGCGCCGCCGAGCTGGTGCTCGAGTACCCGATGGTCGACAAGGACCCCCTGCCGGCATGGAGCTTCGGCCGCGTTACGCTGCTTGGCGACGCGGCGCATCCGATGGTGCCGCGCGGGTCAAACGGCGCCGGGCAGGCTATCCTCGATGCGCGAGCGCTCGCCGAGTGCCTGCAGGAAGGCAAAGACTTGAAGGCTTATGAGGACCAACGGCTGGCGCCCACGGCCAGGATCGTGCTGGAGAACCGAAGCAATCCGCCCGACGCCATCCTGCGCGAGGTCTACGAGCGCACCGGCGACCGGCCGTTCGAGCGCATCGACGACGTGATCAGCGCGCAGGAGCTGGCGGCATTGTCCGAGCGCTACAAGCTGGTCGCCGGCTACCATAAGGATGACCTGCGGGTCTCGCCGCGCCGATGAGCTTCCTGCACCGACTGTTTCCCGCCGGGCACTTCGTCGTCAGCGTGCTGTTCCTCATCGCCGGCTTCGCGCTGATCGCGCTTGCCGTGGCGCAGCTCTGGCAGGGGATCCAGCTCTTCGAGCCCGCGCCGCTGCTGCCGCGCCTTAACGCGGTGCTGGAAAGCATCGCGGTGCTCACCGTCGCGGTTGCTGCGCTCGCGCTCGGCCAGACGATCCTCGAGGAGGAGGTGCATCGCCAGGCGCAGATGAGCGCGCCGACACGCGTGCGGCGCTTCCTGTCGCGCTTCATGGTGGTGCTGGTGGTGGCGCTGTCGATCGAGACCGTGGTGCTCGTCTTCCGCCTCAGCCGGGACGCGCCCGAGATGCTGCCTTACGCCGCCAGCGTGGGCGTCGCCGCCGCGCTGCTGCTCGTCGCGTGGGGCCTGTTCATCCGCCTGAACCGAAGCGCCGAGGAGCTTGAGCCCGAGGCGATGCAGGCGGCCAAGCGCGAAGACCACAAGGTCGAGAAATCAGCCAAAGGAGAAGAGAAACCATGAGCATCACGCGACACGACCAGACCAGCATCCTTTCCCAGGCGGTGCAGCACGGCGAGACGGTGTACCTCGCCGGGGTGGTCGCCAAGAACCTCGACCAGGACGTCAAGGGTCAGACCAAGCAGGTCCTCGACGACATCGACCGGCTGCTGGCGAAGTGCGGCTCGAACAAGTCCAAGGTGCTGCAGGCGACGATCTGGGTCACCGACATCCGCAACCGCGCGCCGATGAACGAAGTATGGACGGCCTGGGTCGACGCGAAGAACCTGCCGGCGCGCGCCTGCATCGAGGCCAAGCTCGCCGACCCCCGGGCGCTGGTCGAAATCATGGTGACGGCCGCGCGCTAGCGTGAAGAATGCCCGCTCGCCCGGACAGGCAGGCGCCTAACATGGGCTAGGTGACCCCCCCAGGGGGGAAGCGGCCCATGATCGTCCACATCCACGACATTACGGCGGTATGCCCTCGGTGCGGCGGCACGGAGTTCGAGCCGCTCACCGCCGGGCCGCTGCGGCTGCCGAGCGAGCTGCGCTGCAAGGCCTGCGGGACCATCAGCCGGTACCTGACGCTTCTTGACCAGATCGGCGAGGAAGCGATGCGCCGCGCCAACCGCGCCATCGAGCAGCTGAAGAAAGAGCGGCCGCGCTAGCCCTTTCAAATCCTGACAGCGCGCAACGGCGACCTCGCCTATCGTCGTCGCGTGGAGCAGGTAACCGTACTGGTGATCGAGAACAACGCCGCCGAGGCGGCGCTGGTGGCGGCCGCACTTGCGCTGCGCCCGGGCGTGCAGGTGCTCGATGCGCCGGATGAGCGCGAAGCCGCCATGCGCCTCGAGTCGCCGCGCTGTCCGGTGGTTCTGGCGCTCGCCGGCGCCGCGGCGCTCGCCGCCCCGCCGGCCGCGCTGTTCAAGCGGCTCGGTGCGCAGGGCATTCCGGTCATCGGCATTGCCGCTGGCCTCTCCGATGCGGACAAGGGCCGCGCCTTCGCAGCCGGCGTAAGCGAAATCCACGAGCGGCCGGACAGCTGGCGGCCTTATGCCGCGCTCATCGAGTCGGTCGCCAGCCGCTTCATCCGACAGTAAGGCTACTCGAAGAGGTTCACGACGCCGTCGAGGCCGCTCCAGTTGAGCGCGCAGCTCGCCTCGGCGCGCACCACCGGCTTGGCGCGGAAGGCCACCGAAAGTCCGGCCTCGGCCATCATCTTGAGATCGTTCGCGCCGTCGCCAATCGCCACGGTATGCTCTCGCGAAGCGTTGAGATCCTTACAAACCTGGCGGAACTTTGCCGCCTTGGCGTCGGCGTCGACGATCTCGCCGACCAGCGCGCCGGTCAGCTTGCCGGCCTTCACCTCGAGGACGTTGGAAGTGGTGTGGTGCAGGCCGAGGCGCTGCCTGAGGCGCTCGGTGAAGAAGGTGAAGCCGCCCGACACGAGAAGCAGCTGTACGCCGTGCTGCTTGCAGGCGGAAATCAGCGCCTCGGCACCGGGTGTGAGCTTCAGCCGCTCGTCATAGATTTCCTGAAGCGAAGACTCCGGCAGGCCCGCCAATGCCTTCACGCGGCGCCGCAGGCTCTCGCGGTATTCGATCTCGCCGCGCATCGCCTGCCCGGTAATCGCCGCGATCTCGGCCTTTTTGCCCGCCAGGTCGCCGAGCTCGTCGATGGTTTCCATGGTGATCAGCGTCGAGTCCATGTCCATGGCGAGCAGCCGCAGCTCGGCGAAGCGCCGGCCTTCCTCCCTCCAGGCGTGGTCGATGCGCCTCGCCTCGCACAGCGGCGCGATGCCTTCATTCTTCAGCGCGCCGGTCAGGCGAAACGCGCGCGGCGCGATCTGGCGCACCGCCTGCGGCTTTGCCAGCAGGGCGAGGGCGTCGAGGTCGCCGGCGGCCAGGGCCGGGCCCTGCACCACCAGGTTCATGCCGACCTCATGTTGCGAGCTGTTTCAGGATGTCCTGCACGGCTTGAGCGCGCTCCTGCCACGCCGGCATCTTGACCTCGACGCGCAGCTTCTCCGGACCGGCGAGGCGGGCGGCGCGCCCCTTGCGGCGGATGAACTCGATTACCTTGGCGCCGTCGAGCGGCGGGTCCTTGATGAACTGCAGCTGCACCGCTTCGTGGGTGGCGTCGACGCGCGAGACGCCGAGCGGCCGGGCGGCGATGCGCACCTGGTGCGATTCGAGCAGCGCGCGCGCCGGCTCGGGCAGCTCGCCGAAGCGGTCGACCAGCTCCTCGCGCAGCTGGTCTAGCTGCTCGCGGCCTTCGACGTCCGACAGGCGCTTGTAGAGCGACAGGCGCTCGTGCACGTCGCTGCAGTAGCTCGCCGGCAGCAGCGCCGGGACGTGCAGGTTGACCTCCGTAGTCACTTCAAAATCACTCTCCATCTCCGGCGCCTTGCCCGCCTTCAGCTTGCGCACCGCGCGATCGAGCATGCGCGCGTAGAGCGAGAAGCCGATCTCCTGGATCTCGCCCGACTGCGATTCGCCGAGGATCTCGCCGGCGCCGCGGATCTCGAGGTCGTGCATCGCCAGGTAGAAGCCCGAGCCGAGCTCCTCCATCTGCTGGATGGCCTCCAGGCGCTTGACCGCGTTCTTGCTCACCGCGTCCTCGGGCGGGGTCAGCAGGTAGGCATAGGCCTGGTGGTGCGAGCGGCCGACGCGGCCGCGCAGCTGGTGGAGCTGCGCCAGGCCGAACTTGTCGGCGCGGTTGATGACGATGGTGTTGGCGTGCGGGTTGTCGATGCCGGTCTCGATGATCGTCGAGCACAGCAGCACGTTGAAGCGCTGCGCGGTGAAGTCGCGCATCACGCGCTCGAGGTCGCGCTCGCGCATCTGGCCGTGGGCCACCGCGAGGCGCCCTTCGGGCAGCAGCTTCTCCAGCCGTTCGCGCATGCGCTCGATCGAGTCGACCTCGTTGTGCAGGAAGTACA